>SSHE01000032.1 GCA_008017315.1 Acinetobacter sp. | reverse complement strand
TATGCGCTCATAGCTCAGCTGGATAGAGCACTTGGCTACGAACTAAGGGGTCGGGAGTTCGAATCTCTCTGAGCGCACCACTTCAAACAAAGAACTGCAATCGAAAGAGATGCGGTTTTTTTTGTGTCTGTGATTTGCTGGAAAGTATTCAGCATTACAAGCCCAGTTTTTCTAGTGCTTTTTTATGGATCACTTTGGCAACCGCCGTACTGGGCAATACATCATGATACGGCAGGCTACGCATGGCACGTAATAGAAAGGGTGCAGAAGCATCAATTTTGGAGGCAGTGGTCATCGTCCATACCGAGCCTTGTGCATAAGGCTGTATCATCATTCTAGTTTTGGCAAATTTTAAATCCCCACCGACGGCATACATATTCATGCCATTGGCGATGGGGCTAAAACGTATGCGTAAATTAAATGGAATATTGATCACACCCAACCCAACTCGCACCTGAAAGAACGCATCTTGTACAGGAGCTTGTCCTGCAATCAAATCAATTTTTTTAATCTGCCGAGGAAATAGGGTTTGATAGGTCATCGGTTGTAACAGCTGTTGGGTTTTTTTGGGTGGCGTTTTAAAATATTGGTAGCTGGTGGTAAAGCGTAGTGCTTCAAGACCGTGTTGGTATTGTACCGCATGAGATGGATGAATAAACGCCACAGGCTGCTGGGTATTTTGTGTGAGTTGAATCAATTGCTGATATTGGTTGCTATCGAAGGATTTGGTCGGGACTTTGCCGATATCGAGTACTTTGGTTGGCATTTTGCCGTTAAATTTGAGATTTAAAGCTTCCATGACAAAGCTATTGCCGACATAGGGGACAGCTTCTCTGACTTCTGGCATGGCTTTTAAAATCGCATTGAGCAAAAAACCTTTGGTATGGTGTAAATCATTCCATTGGGTGATGGTGATCAGGCTTTTTTGTGGACTGAGTGCAAACCATTGTATCTTGCTCATGCCATATTGGACAGGTGAATCAACCAGTAAAGCACTTAGGCTGTTATGGGTGAGTTGATGTTGAATGATGGCATCTTCATTAAAATTTAAAATCTTAATCGGTGTTGGAATACTGACTCGATATTTGACGACGCTGATATTGCCGTGACTTTCGATGATATTGGCTTTTTTTAGACTAGGGAATAGCCCAACATAGCCTGAATAGTTTTTTAGAGTGTCATAAATCTGTTGTGGTGTGGCATTGACCACTAGAGCCGCAGTACTAAACTGGACATTATTATAGTGGCGTAGCCCATTCTTGCTGTTGAATTGGATGTTTTGCACAGGATGGCTATATAAAAAAATATCGCTGCCAGCCAAGTCTGCAACCTGCTGAGCATTGTTCTGAAAAGGGGCAAGTGCATTTGGGCTGGTATCTGTCCATGTGATGAGCTGTGCCGATGCCCAAGACGGCATAATGATGAGAATTAGCGTGTTAATATATTGTTTTTTCATTAAAATTACGCATAAATTGATGGTTTGATGAGGTTAATTTAAGCATATTTTTGGGGACTGCATCGCAGGGATCTGGTTATGGAATGTAATCTTCTGTGTCGTTTTTGCCTGAACTGTCTTGTATCAAGGGCAGTGATACAGTAAGGTGAGGCAAATTTTTATTCGATGAATATTGTGATGACTGAATCCACACCAAGTTTTAGCTGCCGCTATTCTTTAACTTTATCCGAAGCTCAAGAAGGGTTTGCCTTGGCCACTTTTGGCAAAAAGAAGCTGACCCGTTTTATTTCTCCGATGATTAGTCTTGCCATTATCATTTGGGGAGTGAGTTTGGGTTTGGCTGGTGTCGGTAAAATCTATGTGATGATTGGGGCGACATTTTTATTATTGCATCTTTTGATGCGATTTTTCTTTTTACCTCGTATGTTTAAGCGGCAGTATCTGCGTCATAAGTTTGGTGAAGTTGAACAAGGCATAGATTTGTATCAAAGTTATGGCGTACTCATGGCGGCAGGGCGTGAGCAAAATTTTAACTATACCGATGTGGTCAAATTTATTGCAGGACGTGTCAGTTATATGCTGGAGTTGCAGGACAAAACCGTGATTATTTTGTCTAAAGCGGCGATTGAACACACAGGGCAACGGGCATTTTTTGAATCCATTTTTCAAAAGCGTTAAGATGAGCAATCAATGACTATAGGTAGAGGCTTCATGTCCATGATACAACCTTCAAAAATTATTTGCGTTGGGCGTAATTATGCCGAACATGCCAAAGAATTAGGCAATGCGATTCCAGACAGTCCAGTCTTATTTATGAAGCCACCGAGTAGCTTACGCACTTTGCAGCAGGGCATTGTATGGAATCAGGCGTTGGGTGAATGTCATTTTGAATGTGAAATCTGTTTGCAGGTTGTGCAGCCATTGTCACAGGAAACCAGTGTTGAAAAAGTGTTGGATGCGATTGGTGCGGTGACATTAGGATTGGATTTAACCCTGCGTGATGTGCAAAATACTTTAAAAAGTAAGGGACAACCATGGGAGCGTGCCAAAGCCTTTGATGGTTCGTGCATATTGGCAGATTGGATTGAAATCGACGAAATTGGCGATTTGCAGCAGCTTGAATTTGTCTTAAAAGTCAATGGTGAGCAGCGTCAGCATGGCTTTAGCCAAGCCATGTTATTTGATTTTGCAACCTTGTTGGTGGATATCAATCAGGTCTTTAGTTTAAATACTGGTGATGTGATTATGACAGGTACACCGTCGGGGGTGGGAGCATTAAAATCACAAGATAGACTGGATTTACAGTTGATTACCCAAACGGGTGAGTATGACTGGCAGACGTTTTGTGTGTAAGTGACGTGTTGTGCTAGATTTGATCTGTCGTGGTCTGATGGGATTGGACCACGACATGAATGTCATTTAAACAGCACCAGACAGACGTTTGTTCATCGTCCATAATCGCCCCAGCAGTAAAACACACGCCACCATCAAACCGACCAATAAGCCAATCCAAACCCCTGCCGCAGCAAAATCGGCATAACGGGTAAGATAGACCCCAATCGGAAAGGCAATCAACCAATAAGCGATGAATGTCATCCACATCGGAGCTTGGGTATCTTGCATCCCACGAAAACAACCTGCCGCAGCGACTTGCCACGCATCCATGATTTGATAAGCAACGGCATAGAGTACCAAGCCGAATGCAATCTCAAAAACCAGTGGATTGTCATTATAGGCATGGATAATCCACGCCCGAGCAAGCCATAAAACGAGCATGGTGATACAAGAAAAAACCGTTGCTACCAAGAAGCCGACTTTCTGCACTTGTTGCATGGCAAGCCAGTTTTTCGCCCCATAATATTGTCCAACCCGAATGGTTAAAGCGATTGCCAAGGACAGAGGAATCATAAACAATTGTGAGGTAATCGAAATGGTAATTTGATGGGCAGCAATAGCGATTTCACCCAATGGACTCACCACCAAAGCGGCACTACTAAACAAACTCACTTCAAAGAAAATCGCCAAACCAATGGGCAAGCCGAGCATTAAAATCCGCTTAAACCAGGTGAAATGTAGTGGTTCAAAGTGTTGAAATAAGCGGACATGTTGAAAGGCTTTGGCTTTTTTAAGATACATCCATAATACAATCAGCATTAACCATTGCACAATCGCATTGGCAATGCCTGCACCTGCACCACCCAAGGCTGGAATAATGGCAAAACCGTGCATAAAAATATAATTGAGTGGAATCAAAATCGGCAGTGCCAATAGGCTAATCATCGTGACGATACGAGGATGACCTAAAGCCTCACTATAACAACGTAGCACGGTATATAAAGTAATTGCAGGCATACCAAAAGCAATCGCATGTAAAAACAAACCTGCCTTGGCATGTAGATTTTCAGGGATTTTTAATAGGCTAAAACATTGCGGCATAAGATGTAAAACCATCATGCCGATTGTGCCAAGTAACAGTGCAATCCATACCGCTTGATGGGTAATGGTCGGAATGTGTTGCGGCTGCTTTGACCCAAAGGCTTCGGCAATGAGTGGCGAGGTTGCCATCATAATGCCACTGCACAACAACATTACAGGCATCCAAATGCCAACAGCCACCGCAATCGCTGCCAAATCTGTGGCAGAAATATGCCCAGCCATCACCGTATCAATTAAACCAAACCCTGCTTGTGCAAATTGGGTGATGAGAATAGGGAGCATGAGTTTGAGTAATTGCTTGAGTTCAAAGCTCAAGGTATGGGGAGATGACATAACATTCTCAATTAGCGTTGTAAGGTAAACAGAACACCGATAGCAATAAAAAATGCACCTAGAATCCGTTGCCAATTCAAAGGATGTTTTTCCACACCGAGTAACCCAAAATGGTCAAGCGACATGGACATGACAATTTGCCCAAATAACACTAAGCCTGTAAAGGTGAGAAAGCCTAGTTTGGGGGCAGTATATAAACTGATACTGACACCGTACACCCCCAACAGTCCACCCACCCACAACCATAAGGGAATTTGGCTCAGCTGCTGCATACTGGGGCGAGTTGCGGCTTCGGTCAAAAACAGCACAGCCAGACACAATGTCCCGACGAGAAAAGAAAAAAATGCGGCTTGAATTGGGCTGTTGAGATATTGGCGCAATTGACTATTAATTGCGATTTGAGTAGAAATCGCAAAACCGACCCCAGCGGCAAGAACAAGGGAAATGAACATATCGCTAGGACGCATAGTTGCTATTCAGATTCAAAATGAGAAAGATAAGGTTGCATAGTTGAGCATGTTACTGCTTTTAGCCATGTTACACTACTCTTGATTTTATATTCTCAGTATTGCTTTATGTCTTATCAACCGCATCACATTCCACTTTCACTCTATATTCATATGCCATGGTGCGTACGTAAATGTCCTTATTGTGATTTTAACTCGCATGAATTGGCAGAAGGTAAACTGGATTTGGCGTTAGAGCAGCAATATTTACAGGCGTTAGTCGCTGATTTTCAACATCAAACTCAATTTATCCAAGGACGAAAGCTACACAGTGTTTTTATTGGCGGTGGAACACCATCATTGATTTCGGCACAAGGCTATCAATGGTTGTTTGAGCAATTAAGACAATATATCGATTTTACTGTGGATTGTGAAATCACCATGGAAGCCAATCCAGGGACATTGGAACATGCCCCATTTGAACACTATTTGACTGCAGGGATTAATCGCCTATCGATAGGGGTACAAAGTTTTAATGATGAACATTTAAAAGTTTTAGGGCGGATTCATGACCCTCAAAATGCGAAAGTTGCCATTGAAAAAGCCGAAAAAGCAGGATTTAAGCGTATCAATGTGGATTTAATGCACGGTTTGCCGCAACAAAATATACAGCAAGCCTTATATGATCTACAAACAGCCATAGATTTAGGGGCAACGCATATTTCGTGGTATCAATTGACCATTGAACCGAATACGGTATTTTTTCGCACCCAGCCGATATTGCCCGATGAAGAAGTATTGGAACAGATACAATTTCAAGGTGAACAACTGCTCAAACAGCATGGTTTTATCAACTATGAAGTATCGGCATGGGCAAAAGAATTGCCGAGCCAACACAATCAGAACTATTGGCAATTTGGCGATTATCTTGCGATTGGGGCAGGGGCACATGGCAAAGTCTCTTTGCCAGATGGGGTATATCGCTTCCAAAAGACCCGCTTACCCAAAGATTATTTGGCAAAAATCCCAGCCGAACATCTACAGTTTAAAAAAATTAAGGCTGAAGAAATTCCCTTTGAATTTATGATGAATGCTTTGCGTCTGACCGAAGGTGTGCCGAGTGCCTATTATCCACAGCGAACGGGTTTAACACTGCAAACTTTAGAGCCTGCTTTAACCCAACTTCGACAAAAAAAATTGCTACAACAACACACTGGACAATTGCGGTGTAGCGAACAGGGTAGATTGTATTTAAATAGTGTGTTGGATGCGTTTCTATAAGGCGGATTCAACTCGTCATTTTTAATTGTTGCGAACCGATCCAATGTTTTGAGAACTGATATGCCGCACGACCTGAACGCTGCCCACGTGCCTGACACCATCTTAGTGCTTCGGCCCGTACGGTATCAGTATAGTCCAAATTTGCTTTGTGGATGTAATGTTGCACAATTTCCAAATAGAGCTGTTGATCCATTGGATAGAATGAAAGCCATAGTCCAAAACGATCTGAAAGTGAGATTTTTTCTTCAATCGCTTCCTGTGGGTGCAACTCGGTATATTGCGGCACATCAACTTTACGCACAGGTATATTCTCGTGCATAAATTCAGGCAATAAGTGGCGGCGGTTACTGGTTGCATAAATAATGAAATTGCTTGAACCCGATTGAAGCGAACCATCCAAAACACTTTTTAAACTACGGTAATTTTCATCTTCCGCATTAAAGGCGAGGTCATCACAATAGACAATAAACTTTTCTGGGCGTTCGGCAATCAACTTTTGAATTTTGGGTAGATCGGATAAATCATCACGTTCAATTTCTATCAGGCGTAAACCTTGAGCTGCATATTCTGTTAAAAGTGCACGGACAATCGAAGATTTTCCTGTACCACGAGAACCAGTCAGCAAAATATCATTGGCTGGAAAACCATTTAAAAATTGTAAGGTATTTTGGATAATTTTGTCTTTTTGGCGTTCAATCCCTTTTAAATCTTGCAGATACATTTTTTTGGGTTGTTGTATAGCGACCAATTGCTGACTTTCCCAGCGAAAAGCAATCGCCGAAAAATCCGTGGGTTGTCTTGGGGCAGGCAGGACTTGCTGGAGCTGTGTTAATACACTGGATAATGATTGGAGAATAGATTCGGGTAAATCAAGGATTGCCATAAATACAAACCACACACAATGAACAATATAAAGAGGATACTAGCATTGCTATCACTAAAATACAGAAAATAGCAGCAAAAATATGGATGTTATCAACGTTTTTTTACTCGCCCCAACAACATTCTATGTCCAATTGTGGGAATGCCTTGGGCATTAAAATATCGCTTTTCGACAAATTCAAAACCAGCATCCAAGATCAGTTGTTCAATATTGCGATTGAGATTGCAGCCATCGGCGAGCTTTTTTTGAATCGGATTGAAGCGGTTTTGCCAACGTTGAATATTGGCTTGGTCGGATAAAACATGTTCGATAAAGTGGAATGTCCCATCATCACTCAGCACACGGTGAATTTCTGTTAGTGCCTGTTGAATCTGTGGAATGCTACACATCGTCCATGTAGAAATAATATTGGAGATACTGGCAGTCGCAAGCGGAATTGCCTCCGCACCTGTTTGTAAGTGGCGAATCTCAAAATTGGCTTGGCTAAAACGAGATTCAGCCAGTTTCAATACATGTGGGCTGGGTTCGAGTGCATAGAGTGTATCGATGCCACTATAAAAAGGCAGGTTTATGCCTGTACCAAAGCCAATTTCCAGCACATCGCCATGAACTGCCAATAGAAGCTCTCGCCGTGCATCCATCAGGCTAGGGGTTTGCATGACTTGATTGAGAATAGGCGGAAAAATATATTGGTTGTAAAATTTAAACATGGTGGATGTGCTAAGTGTGTTTGAAATCATCCTAACATGGAAATTTGCTGGATGGAGCAATTTTTGCTGCATTGTTTTATATATTGTATATTCTGTCAGCATAAAACAAAAAATCCCCATCAGTACATCGCTAAGGAGATTGTAAAATGGTGGGTCGTCCGCGATTCGAACGCGGGACCAACGGATTAAAAGTCCGCTGCTCTACCGACTGAGCTAACGACCCAGAAAAGCAAGGTATCAAAACATAAATGGTGGGTCGTCCGCGATTCGAACGCGGGACCAACGGATTAAAAGTCCGCTGCTCTACCGACTGAGCTAACGACCCAGAGAGCATTTTATAGCATTGCTATAAAATGTTCGCAAGACAAACCAAAAGTACAGCCTTACCAACATTGCCTCAACATTTCACAAGATAGTGTAGTGATATTCACTACTAGCTTGCTTTGTTTGATGTTGCGTATTGTAGCAATTTATTTCATGAATACAAGAAAAAATTGAACTTTGGCAGTATGTTTGTTTATAAAGTAAGCCATACCAGTATGACTTACTTATTGGATGTATAGAATAAAGTGCTTTAGAAGCGATATTTACCATGTTGAATGTTTTGATAAATCTCGTCGGTGATTGCACAATATTGCTGTTCTGAAGGTAGCCAAACATATAGAGGTTCTTGACATGCTTTGGGACTAAAGGCTTGTTCTTTCAGTTTGTTTTTGGAATATTTAAATGTTCCAGTGGTCTCAACCTGCGTCTGAATACGGATGAATACAGGAATCGCATAGGCAGGTAATTCGGATTTAAAGACTTTGAGCATATGGCTTAAATCCTCATGGTTAATACTTTCCCCGTCTTTTAAAGTAATGGCTGCCATTCCTGCACGACCGTTGGTATTGGGAATTTCTACGCCATAAGCGACGGCTTCGGAGATTTTTGGATATTCAGAAACGATATTTTCTACTTCGGTGGTGGAAACATTTTCACCTTTCCAGCGGAAGGTATCGCCTAATCTATCGACAAATTGGGCATGACGGAAACCAATATCTCGTACCAAGTCGCCTGTATTGAAATAACGATCCCCTTTTTTGAAGACATGTTCCAGAATAACGGATTTATTCTTTTCTTTGTCGGTATAACCATCAAATGGGGAGCGAGCGGTAATTTTGCCAATTAATAACCCTGTTTCGCCAGTTTTAACTTTTTGACAGAAGCCTTTTGTGTCACGGATGGGCTCATTTTTTTCTTTGTCAAAGGCGATAATTGCATAAGGTGTTGGGGAGAAGCCTACGGTATTATCAAAGTTAAAGACATTGCTAAAACCGACATTGCCTTCACTAGAAGCATAGAGTTCTAAGACCTCTTCGACACCGAAACGTTGTTTGAATTCTGCCCAAATATTTGGACGCATTCCGTTACCAATCATTTTGCGTACACGGTGGTTGCGTTCAAGAGATGTGGGTTGTGCATCCAGTAGATAACGACAAAGTTCCCCGACATAACCAATCGCAGACGCATCAAATTTTTGTACATCTTTCCAAAATTCTGATTTGGAAAATTTGCGGCGGATGGCAAGGGTGGCTTGACCTGCTATTACGCCACACCAGCATACCACCATGCCTGTTGCATGATAGAGCGGCAGGGTGGCATACATGACATCATTTGGTTTTAAATCTAAGACATGCCCATAAGTGCCGTATGCCAATGTCCAACGACTGTTACGGAAAATTACCGCTTTGGGCAAACCAGTCGTTCCCGAGGTATAAATATAAAATAATCCATCATCACCATAAACATGGCGAGTGGTTGCTGGGTTGAATTTTGCGTATTGTTGAATCAGCGTCGCTAAATTTTGAAAATGTTGTGGTGCTTGACCTGCATCTTGCTGGGTGTTTTGGTCGGCGAACCAATAGAAGCGTTCTTTGGCAATGCTGAGGTCATTTCGTACGTTGAGGATAGCATCCTGTACTTCTTGACCTGCAATCACAGCAATGGGTTTGACCAGATTAATACTGTGAGTAAGGACTTTGTTGGTTTGAGATGTATTGACCAATGCCGATACGACCCCGATTTTGGCAAGCCCAAGCACGGTTGCAAGTAGTTCGGGGCGGTTTTCAATCATCACCGCAACGACATCCCCTTTTTTTGCACCGATGGATAGAAAATAATGTGCAATTTGGTTTGCCCAATTGTTGAGCTGCTCATAGCTATATTTTTGTTCTTCAAAATAAAGTGCATTGCCATGTGGATTTTTGTATGTTGCAGTTTCAAATGCCCATGCCAAACCTGTAGGCGTAGTGGATTTGCGGAGATAGGCCTGACGTAATCCATTTAAAATATTGGGCAGTTTTTTGGCAACCTTGGGAAGGCGTTGAATAACATCGGTAATAGAAATGACTTCATGTTGCGCATGTGAGCTCATATGCAGCGTTCCTGTCTATATTGTTTGAATTGGAAAGGGTAAACCTGACTATTGTACATAGAAAAATGTATTTCAGAATGCTTTTAGTCGGATTACATGGGTAAAAAAACCTAGCACAGAGGTATCTCAGGCTAGGTTGTGGTATGAGGATTTGAATACCAATCCTTATGCTTCAGGATTGGTTTTTTTAGGTGGGCGACCACGAGGACGACGTGGGCGTGCAGGTTTGTCATCTGTCGTGGCAAGCGTAGCGTGTTGTGCCTCGACATCTGTATGCTCAACGTCTGTATTTTCTACATTTTCTGCTGTAGTCGTTGTTGCATCTACAGTGTGGTCTGGTGCAGTCAAGGCAAATGTAGCTGAGTCCTCCGACACACTTGCAGCAACTTCTGCGGGTTGTGCGGCAACAGCATCGGTATGCTGAGTCGCATGGTCTTGTTGTGCCAAACGGCGACGTTCACGTGGGTCATTGGCGAGACGTATCGTTGGCTGTGGTGGAGTGAGTGCTAACATTTCCACAGGCTCAGCGTTGATTTCACGTGTTAATTCCACATCACGTGTCACAGGTTGCTGGAATCTTTCAGCGTCGTCGTCGGCATCTGGCTCAATGCTGGTCACCACAAAGTTTTCCAAATGCTTTTGTAGGGCACGATTGAATGTTGGAATTAAGCCAAATTGTTCAATCAGTACTTGGCAATCATCACCATAGATTTGACGAATCAGACTGCCCACATTGTACTGGGCAAGGCTGTGTAGTGCCTGTGGTGTTAAGCCTGTTGCTTGTTGTTGCTGTGCTGCCTGACGTTGTGCACGTTGTTCTGCTTTTTGGCGACGACGTTCACGTGGGTCATTGCTGACACGCCCTACCTCTTTGTGTGTAGGTGCTGTATCTGCTACAACAGGTTGTGTTGTTGTAATAGGCTCTTCGGTACTGGTCACAGTTTCAGTTGTTTCTGGTGCAATCACCTGTTCGGCAGGCGTAGCTTCAGGTACGGCTGGTACTGTGTGGTTTGTAGGCTGAACCAATGGCAAGATTTCGGTCTGTGCGGTATCCAAATTGACCACTAAGGCTGTTGTCATCAGCTCGGTTTGTGGTTGTGCAATCATCTGGATATTGAGTTCAGGGGATTGTACGTTTGTGGGCGTATGCTCTGCTACAGTTTCAAGTACGGATACATCACGCTGACGTGGTGGGCGTGGTGGGCGATTTTGATTACGCTCACGACGTGGGACACCTTGGGTTGGGTCGATATTGTCCTGTTGTGGTGCATCATTTTGACGTTTTGGACGGCGTTGCTCTTTTTGCCCATTTTGCTGGCGGTTTTGTTGTTCTTCAGCAGTATTTTGCTGTTGAGCAGGTTCGAACCGTGGCTCTGGGCGTGTGTCACGCTGTTCATTGCGTTGTTCGGAACGAGGACGTTTGTCTTTGCGGCGTGGTTGGCGTTCTTCTTTGGACTCTGCTATTGGGGTTGGTGCATTGGATGTACCACCCATATAACCATTCACTGCATGTTCGGCTGGTGTTGTGGTGGTTTGGATAGATGTTGCTTCTATTTGACCAAATTGCCCACGGCTGACCGCACCGCTATTGACCATTTGCTCAATCGCTGCTGCTGCATGTTGGGCAGTACGGCTTTGATCCGTTGTTTTGGCCTGTTTTTGTACAAATAGATTTTCTAACCATGCACAAGGACTCGCTTGGGTATGTGCTACAGCA
Source organism: Acinetobacter sp. (assembly GCA_008017315.1). Lineage (GTDB taxonomy): Bacteria > Pseudomonadota > Gammaproteobacteria > Pseudomonadales > Moraxellaceae > Acinetobacter. The sequence goes on along the minus strand of SSHE01000032.1, from coordinate 14,368 downwards.
GGTGCAGGCTGTTCGGCTCTTGCTTTGGGTTGTGGTTGAGTTGCTGTTTTGTTGGATGCGACTGAGGCATTTTGTGTTTTGTGAGTTGGAGCTTCGTGCTGTACTTCTTCAATATGCCAATCCGAAGATTCATACCCTAAATCTTTTTCGCTGGAACGTGTTGCTTCGGTACGTTCATAGCTGGTTGGGGCAAAGCCTTCAGGGTTGTATGAAATTTCGTAGTGTGGTGTTTCCAAATGTGGATGTGGTAAAACAGTAACACGCACATTCGATGCTTGTTCGAGATAGACGAGGCTATGGCGTTTTTCATTCAAAAGGAATGCGGCAATTTCTACAGGCACTTGTACTTGTACTTCGCCATGGCGTTGTTGTAGTGCAATTTCTTCCACTTTACGCATAATGGATAAAGACAAAGAACGTAAATCACGCACCATACCTGTACCGTGACAGCGTGGGCAAACATAACCTGTCGCTTCTTCCAAAGATGGGCGTAAACGCTGGCGGCTCATTTCCATTAGACCAAAACGAGACAGTTGTCCGAATTGGATACGCGCACGGTCACTTTGTGTCGCTTCACGAAGTTTAGCCTCAACCATGCGTTGATTGCGTTCTTTCCCCATGTCGATAAAGTCAATCACAATCAAACCACCCATATCACGCAAGCGTAATTGGCGAGCAATTTCTTCGGCAGCTTCAAGGTTGGTATTGAGAGCAGTTTCTTCGACATCCCCACCACGTGTGGCTTTGGCGGAGTTGATATCAATCGCCACCAATGCCTCGGTTTGGTCAATCACAATTGAGCCACCTGATGGCAATTTGACTTCACGCTCATACGCTGTTTGGATTTGACTTTCAATGCCAAAATTGGCAAATAATGGTTCAGTAAGCGTATAGGTTTTGAGTTTGTCTAATTGACGTGGCATGACAGCTTTGACAAAGTTATAGGCTTCGTTATAGGCATTTTCGCTGTCTATTAAAATTTCAGCCACATCATCACGCAAATAATCACGAATCGCACGTGTCACAACACCAGCTTCCTGATGTACCAACATCGGTGATGGCCCAGATTTTGCGGTATTCTGGATTTGATTCCATAAATCTAATAAATGCTGCAAATCAAGTTGCAATTCTTCTTTGCTACGTCCGATACCTGCGGTACGCACAATCACACTCATCCCACGTGGGACATTGAGAGATGCGAGGATTTCTTTGAGTTCATCACGGACATTGCCAGAAATTTGACGACTGATACCACCACCTTTGGGGTTGTTTGGCATCAATACTAAATAGCGACCAGCAAGTGAGATATAAGTAGAAAGTGCAGCACCTTTATTGCCACGTTCTTCTTTTTCAACTTGTACCAATAATTCTGTACCTTCGCTAATGAGTTCACGAATATTGTGGTTATGGCGTGGATCTGCTTGTAGGTAAGTATTGGCAATTTCTCTTAAAGAGAGGAAGCCTTGACGACCTGCACCATATTCGACAAAGACCGCTTCGAGTGACGGTTCAACCCGTGTCACATGACCTTTGTAGATGTTAGCTTTTTTCTGTTCTCTGGTGCGATTTTCGAGGTCAAAATCGTAAAGACGGTTGTTGGTGACAAGAGCAACACGAATTTCTTCGGCATGTGTTGCATTAATCAACATACGTTTCATGGGTGTAATACCTTATAGTGATATACACCAACACATTGAGCGCTGTTGTCTAGGCTTGGTTAATGCTGCAATATGTACAAGCATTAAATAGCATTATTTCTGGTCATCACGTGAACGTTCGTCACGCTATGTTTGACCCTGTAAATATCAGACAATGATGTGATTCACTGGTCTGTAGCTCGTATATCAGGTCTGCTATCAGGTCAATATTCCTGTATCACACTTTTCATTGTCCTTTTTCTCATTCTTGCTAAGAACGTAAAAAGGAGTGCAAGGCGTTTGTTCCCAACTTATGGAATGTACATCATAAGTGATAGCAGCTAAACCTCAGTATATCGTGCCTACAACCTGAACCAACTTTCATGGTGCAATGGGGTTGGTGTCATCTGTTTAACCAATATGCTGGCAAGACTCTTGCCAGCGACAGCTGTGTATTTGGTGCTGTAATTTGTGCAATTAAATTAAAAAACACGAACACAGCACCAATTTACCGATATAATTTGCCTTCGGTACAGGCATATTCTTTAAGGACCGACACATCATCTTATGTGCATCATTTCACTGGATTAAACATACAGTTGAAAAATACGATGGACAGTGATGCTGGTATCCGTGCGATGAATATAGCAAAATCAATAGATTCTGCCTATGGGGTAGAGACGTTTTTTTAAATAGGATAATGGTTTGTTTGTTTAAAAAATAAGCAAAACACAAGAATTAAGGCAATCCGCATCATGACTGAAACAAAAATTCCACACGTCGATACCGCTTGGCAAACCGTGACATGGTTTGATGTGACAGAACATCAGGAAGGGCAACGTATCGATAATTTTCTGTTTACACGGCTGAAAGGTGTACCGAAAAGTCGGATTTATCGCCTGATTCGTGAGGGTGAGGTGCGTGTCAATAAAAAACGTGTCAAAGCAGAAAGCAAATTAAACATCGGCGACCAGATTCGAGTTGCCCCGATTCGTTATCAACAAGCGACGCAAGAACCGCAAGTACCTGTTGGTGATAAGGTTGCCAAAGGCTTGTTGGCACGGATTATTTATGAAGACGAAGGTTTAATTGTGGTGAATAAACCATCGGGTATCGCTGTGCATGGTGGTAGTGGTGTGGCGTATGGTCTGATTGAAGCCTTGCGTCAAGCGACTGGTAAAAAATATTTGGAACTGATTCATCGGATTGACCGTGATACCTCTGGACTGGTCATGATTTCCAAAAAACGTAGTGTATTAAAGATCTTACAGGATGATTTGCGAGAGCATCGGATTAAAAAAACCTATGCTGCGATTGTTAAGGGCGTGGTGGCATTAGACAGCCAACAGATTGATGCTCCATTATTACGTTATGAACTTGCCAATGGTGAGCGTCGAGTACGTGTATCGAATGAGGGTAAACCCAGTCAAACACAATGGCTGGTTGCGGAGCGTTTTCAACATGCGACCTTGGTACATGCGTCGCCACTCACAGGGCGTACCCATCAGATTCGTGTGCATGGTTTGAGTATCGGACATCCATTGATTGGCGATGACAAATATGGCCATCAAACGCCTTTGCATGATGTGAATGTACGCCGTTTATGTTTACATGCGATGCGTTTGCAGATTCCGCATTATCCTGTAATTGAAGCCCCTTTACCTGAAGATATGCAAAGTGTGATTGCACAATTGAGAAATTTAGGGCAAATGTCAAAATAAAATGTACCCTCATAGGTATAGTCAAATCGTTAGGTACTAAAGTATGGAAATTAAGGTTAATTATCTCGACAACCTTCGACAAGAAGCCAAATTTGATGATTTTACAGTCATCGCCGACCAACCGATTCGCTATAAAGGCGATGGTTCAGCACCAGGACCATTCGATTATTTTTTGGCATCTTCGGCATTGTGTGCGGCTTATTTTGTCAAAGTCTATTGTGCAGCACGTAACATTCCAACCGAACATATTCGTTTATCACAAAATAATATTGTTGATCCTGAAAACCGCTACAAACAAATTTTTAAAATTCAGGTGGAATTACCTGCGGATATTTCTGAAAAAGATCGTCAGGGGATTTTACGCTCTATTGACCGTTGTACCGTGAAAAAAGTCATTCAAACGGGCCCTGAATTTATTATTGAAGAAGTAGAAAGCATTGATGCCGATGCACAAGCCTTGCTTATGCCAAGCCTAACTTCCGACCATAACACCTATATTTTAGGTAAAGATTTACCTTTAGAACACACCATCGCCAATATGTCAAAAATTATGGCAGATTTAGGCATGAAAATTGAAATTTCCTCATGGCGTAATATTGTGCCGAATGTCTGGTCGTTACATATTCGTGATGCACAATCCCCGATGTGTTTTACCAATGGTAAGGGTTCAAGTAAAGAAAGTGCCTTAGCTTCGGCATTGGGCGAGTTTATTGAGCGTTTAAATTGCAACTTTTTTTATAATGATCAATTTTGGGGTGAGGAAATCGCCAATGCTGACTTTGTGCATTATCCAGAAGAAAAATGGTTTCAACCAACCAAGAAAGGGGCATTGCCTAAAGGGCTTTTGGATGACTATTGCCTAGAAATTTATAATCCTGATGGGGAGTTGTTGGGCACACATCTTTATGATACCAATTCAGGTAATACCAAACGGGGCATTTGTGCATTGCCTTTTGTACGCCAGTCCGATGCCGAAGTGGTGTATTTCCCATCCAATTTAATTGAAAATCTCTATTTAAGTAATGGTATGAGTGCAGGCAATACACTGGCTGAAGCACAAGTTCAATGTTTATCTGAAATTTTTGAGCGTGCTGTAAAACGTGAAATTTTGGAAGGTGAGTTGGCTTTACCTGATGTGCCACAAGAAATTCTTGCACAATATCCGAGTATTTTGGCAGGTATCCAAGGCTTAGAAGAGCAGGGTTTTCCTGTATTAGTCAAAGATGCTTCGTTAGGTGGGCAATTCCCAGTGATGTGTGTCACGCTCATGAATCCACGCACTGGCGGTGTATTTGCATCGTTTGGGGCACATCCAAGTTTTGAAGTAGCGTTGGAACGCAGCCTCACCGAATTGCTACAAGGGCGTAGTTTTGAAGGTTTAAATGACTTACCACAACCCACATTCCAAAGTAATGCGGTAACTGAACCGAATAATTTTGTTGAACATTTTATTGATTCAAGCGGTTTAGTTTCATGGCGTTTCTTTAGTTCAAAAGCCGATTATGACTTTGTCCATTGGGACTTTACCAATGATGGGCAAAATACCAATACAGAAGAAGCTGCTGAATTATTTGGTATTTTGCAAGAAATGGGCAAAGAAGTGTATATGGCGGTGTATCAGCACTTGGGTGCAACCGCATGTCGTATCTTAGTGCCTGATTATTCAGAAATTTATTTGGTGGAAGATTTAATTTGGGATAATACCAATAAGGCATTATTGTTCCGTGAAGATATTTTAAACTTACACCGTTTGGGTGATGATGCACTTGCAGCGTTAGTTGAGCGTTTAGAGGAATGCGAGTCGGATGACTATACTGAAATTAGCACCTTAATCGGGATTGAATTTGATGATAATACCGTTTGGGGTCAACTGACAATTTTAGAGTTAAAGCTACTCATTTATCTTGCATTACAGCAATTTGAAGAAGCCAAAGAGTTGGTTGAAACCTTCTTGCAATACAACACCAACACCGTTGAGCGGGGGTTATTTTATCAATGCTTGAATGTGGTATTGGAAGTGACTTTAGATGATGAACTACAACTTGAAGACTATACAATGAATTTTGGTCGTATGTTTGGTCAAGAACGTTTGGATGCGGTACGGGGTTCGGTTGATGGTACTGTACGTTTTTATGGCTTAACTGAAACCAATATGAAATTGGAAGGTTTAGATCGCCATTTACGCTTAATCGAGAGTTATAAAAAGTTACATGCAGCACGGGCAAAATTTGCTGCGTCGTAAAATATGTATTTGGGTGTGTAGATGATAGGATGTACACATCTTCATCTCACCCTAAAATCCTGAAAATTGTAGGACAAATACGCTAAAGGCAACCAAGCCGATATTGGCGAGAATAGATAGGTAATAATAGTGTTTAAAGGGCTGTTTCTGGGTTTTATGCCGAAAATTTTGCCCTGCGAACCATGCGGCCGTCCAGCCACCTAAAGCACACATCAATAATAAATGTTGTTCGGAAATGCGATTATCTTGCTGAATCGAAGCCTGTTTATCCTTATAGTATGCCCAATAGGTATAAGCATTGACCAGCATAATCACCATAAGACTTAACGATGGTAACATGGCAAAAGCCGATAATACAAATAACGATACCCAGTAAATCACCATCACAATATACATTGGATGCCAAGCAAGAGCTTTTGTCATTTTTATGGTGATGGGTTGAGGTTGTTGCACCTGATTTGCTTTGACATAGCAGACATTGATGGCGTGTGGACGAGATTTTTTATCCAGCCCTAATTCATATTCTACGACACAGCCAACAATCGGACGAGGGCCTTGCTGTTTAAAATTTTTGATGTGTAAAAAGACTGCTTTGTGTCTTGCATCGGTAATGCCCTGAATAAAGCCATAGCCTTTGCCATCATGCCATTCGGTCAGGCGACCCTGATAACGTGCCATTAGTAAAAACTCTCTTGGGTTAAGCGGTCAATCATCATTAATCGCATTTCATTGGGGTCTTTTTGCAAAATATCCTTGCCTGTACGTCCTTCCAGCCGATTGCGTTTAGCCACCTGTAAGCGTGCCAGCCAAAAGCGACACGCTGCAAGCGCAAGATAAATATTGCAGCAGGCACGTTCATCTGCGGTCAGTGGACGGATGGCATGATACGCTGCCAGAAAAGCCCGTGCCTTGCTCATATCCAAATGAACCTGTGGGAAATCACTACAAAAATCATTCATGGTAATGGCAATATCAAATAAAAACGCATCATGTCCCAGTTCTGAAAAATCCAGAATGCCTGATAATTCATCACCGACATATAGGCTATTATCGCGAAATAAATCGGCGTGAATCAGACCTTTAGGACGGTTGGGATGCTGTGTCTGTACCTGATGGAGTTGTTGGAACATTTGCTCTATGAACAGTATATCTGCATCGGTCATCTCGGTTTTTAGCTCATGAATGGTATTATCCCACCATGCTTGTCCGTGCTGGTTGTGTCGTTGTAACGGAAAATGCTGTAAAGCCAGATGCAGTTGTGCCAGTGCCGTACCCATTGCTTGTACTTGTTGTGTGGTCGGCGACATAGGATGCTGCCCAGATAAACGAGGGGCGATTTGTGCAGGTTTATTTTCCAGTGTGTGAATAGGTGTATCGGCATAAACCAGAGGTACAGCCACTGGAATTTGTTGTTGTGCCAAATGTTGTAATACAGGAAATAATTCACTGGCAGCGTGTAGATCCAGTTCCTCAAACACGGTCAGGACATATTGTTTGCCATCCGCAGCGATTAAGAAATAATTGGTATTTTCCATCCCACCTTGAATCGGCTGAATCTCCACAATGTGTAAGCCATAAGGCTGTGCAAAAGTTTGGACTTGTTCTAAATTCAAAGGGGTATAAACCGACATAACCGAGAAAACCTGTGCATATAGCAAATTTTTGTTAGAATAACCGCTTATTGCCAAGAGTTGTAGTTTTTTGGCAGATTATCATGCTTACTACTGAATTTTGGATATTGTTATGTTAGCAAAACGAATCATCCCATGTCTGGACGTTGATAATGGTCGAGTGGTGAAAGGTGTACAGTTTGTTGATATTCGGGATGCTGGCGACCCTGTGGAAGTAGCCCGTCGCTATAACGAACAGGGTGCGGATGAAATTACCTTTTTGGATATTACCGCCACTCATCATGGGCGGGATACCACGTATCGTACCGTAGAGCGTATGGCGGAAACGGTTTTTGTACCACTGACTGTCGGTGGTGGCGTGCGTAAAATTGAAGATATTCGGTTACTGCTAAATGCTGGGGCGGATAAAGTCAGTATCAATTCGGCGGCAGTGTTTAACCCCGAATTTGTCGGTGAAGCCTCCGACCGTTTTGGGGCACAATGTATTGTGGTGGCGATAGATGCCAAAAAAGTTGCTGAAAATAAATGGGAAATTTTCACCCATGGCGGACGTAAACCCACAGGGATTGATGCGATTGAATGGTCGGTAAAAATGGCGGAGCTGGGTGCAGGTGAATTGCTGGTCACGTCGATGGATGCCGATGGCACAAAGGCAGGCTATGATTTGGGTTTAATGCGTGCGATTAACGACCGTGTGACCATTCCAACCATTGCATCGGGTGGTGTGGGTAATTTACAGCATTTAGCTGATGGGATTTTACAGGGTGGAGCTGATGCGGTATTGGCAGCATCCATTTTCCATTTTGGACAGCATACCATTCCGGAAGCCAAAGCCTATCTTGCAGCGCAAGGCATTGAAATGCGGTTGTAAATTTGCCGATTTAACCCTGCCAAAAAGGATTATCCAATTCCTCTGCATCATCAGGTGGGGTAATCCGTTCGGGTAAATCTTGTTGTTCCAAATAATCCACTGTCGCATTCAAAATCTGCTGTAACGCCTTGGCTAATTTTAAACCCTGTTGGTCTAGGGTAATCTGCACACTGCCATAGATAGACATACGTTCGCCTTGATTTTCAAAGGTGAGTTCATCGAGTCGAAAGCTACTGGTGCTATCGGCAAAAGGGCAAAAGGGGAGCTGAGACATTATTTATTTTCCTGTGCTTTAAACCAATGAACGGCAGCAAGTGCCAAAGCATTAAAATCAAGCTCTGGTGACAGTGGTTTATCTTGTGTGGTTTTTTGATGCTGAGTCAAATTTAATACAGAGTTGTAATTTTTACCAATAATAAATTGTTGCTGGGTATTTTTGATCTGTGCTGCACTCACTTGAGGTGCACATTGGCTGACTAAATCCTGCTGTTTGAGTACAGGTTGTTTATTGGCTTTGACTTGGCTCGCACGGAGTGGAAAAGCATAGACTTGGCGTTTAATATGTTCTTCTAGCTGTGGAAAGATATTTATTCCCGTTTTTTCTTCCAAAGCACAAATACTGATCATATCTGTCTGACGTGAATCATCATTGACCGATAAATAAGCACTTGCCATGCCAATTTGAGGGAAATATACCGCTTTATAGACATGGCTTGGGACAAGGACATCATGTCCTTTTTTGATCGGTTTGACGGTACGCTTTAAAAAAGCACCGCCTGTAACGACATAGGCTTCAAGGCGATATTTTGTGACCATTGTTCGAGTGGTTTCTTCAATTTCACGCCATGTATTTTGATTGTTATCAGGATGCTGTGGAATCATATTCGCCAGAGAAAAACTATCATATTGTGAAGCTTTATCACCCATATCGCCATTGGGTGCCATGTGTCCACGGTCAAAACCTGAGTTTTTATAATCAGATAACAATGCACGTGCATGTGTCGGTAAGCGTTCTTCCTCGTGAAAATTATTTTCTCGCTTTATTTTGCTACGCAGGCGTTCAGGGTTAAGTTTTTCAGCAACCCAAAGCGGCGTTTTGGTTATACCCGAATAATTTAGACTAAACCCTTCATAGCAAAGCGGATAGCTATTGTTTTTGAGCTTTGGATTGATCAGTTCGGGTGCTGTATCTTGATAAAATTGGCTAAGACACAAGGGTTGCGGTAAACCAAAGCTACTATTGCTATTATGCGTAAACATATAGGCTAAAAAACCAACGATAGCGGTGGCGAGCGAAATCAAACTTTTCTTCAACAAAATAAATCACTACACTTTTTAAAGGAAAACATCAAAAAGCAAGAATAAGTACGCTGCCTTATTCTTGCTTCGTCACGACTATCATAACCTAATGCAGTTAAATTTCAATTTGGCTGCCCAATTCGACCACTCGATTGGTTGGAATCTGATAAAAATCACTCACAGGGCTGGTGTTACGTTGCATAGAAATAAATAACTTTTCTCGCCACGGTGCCATGCCATCATCGACTGTCGAAATAATGCGGTCACGAGAAATAAAGAAGCTAATGTGCATCATATTATATTCCATATCAAGTTCTTGATAAGCCTGCTGTAGTGCTTTGGGAATATTGGGTTCATCTTTAAAACCATAATACATCATGATTTTGATAAAACGATTATCTAGCCGATCAATATAAAGGCGTTCGGTATCGGCAACAAAGGGGACATCTTGCGTTACCACGGTGATTAAAAAATTTAAGTCATGCAATACTTTATTGTGTTTTAAATTATGTAACATCGCATGAGGTACAATATCGGGTGTGCTGGTTAGAAATACCGCATGACCATCGACGATTTTGACCTGATTCCCCAAATGTTGCATAAATAGTGAGAGCGGTAAGGTATCTTTTTGCAGTTTATCAAACATGAGCTCACGTCCACGTTTCCACGTCATCAGCAGGGTAAAGACGACCACTCCGATGGCAATCGGAACCCAACCACCCGCTATGATTTTCATTGACGTTGAGCCAACAAAGATAAAATCGATGATAAAGAACGGGCTAAAGACCAGAATGATTTTCCAGATAGGCCACTGCCAATAGCCATACGCCAACAGCGAAATGAGAATGGTGCTACAGAGCATGGTCATGGTCACCGCCACACCATAAGCACTGGCAAGATTAGAACTATGTTCAAATAATAGAATCAGAATGACTACCGAAACAAACAATACCCAGTTTAAAAAAGGCACATAAATTTGTCCTTGTTCAGATTCGGATGTCTGTTGAATGGAAAGGCGAGGCAAATATCCCAGTTGAATGGCTTGTTTTGCCATGGAAAATACCCCAGTAATGACAGCTTGCGAGGCAATCACCGCAGCAGCAGTGGCAAGGGCAATCATGGGATACAATGCCCATTTGGGTACCATTAAATAAAATGGATTGGCAATGGCTTCAGGCTGGCGTAATAAAAGTGCCCCTTGTCCTGCATAATTTAACAGTAAACATGGCATTACTACAAAAAACCACGCCCAGCGAATCGGCTTGGCTCCAAAATGCCCCATATCGGCATATAAAGCCTCACCACCTGTCAAGGTTAAAATCACAGCACCCATGGTAAAAAAAGCCACAAGAGGTTGATGCCAAATAAATTCTAATGCCCAATGTGGACTCATCATGCCGAGTACAACAGGGGTTTGAATAATACTCCACAGCCCCAAAGCCCCGAGTGCAAGAAACCACGTCAAAGTAATCGGGCCAAAAAAACGTCCCATGACGGCCGTACCATGTCGTTGTACAGCAAATAATGCAGTGAGAATCCCAAGAGCCAATGGAATCAACCAATCATTAAACATCGGTGTAGCAATACTTAAACCTTCAATCGCCGACAGTACGGAAATCGCAGGGGTGATAATGCCATCGCCAAAAAACAGTGATGCACCAATAAACGCAATCGCAATCAGAATAATTTTATGTTTTTCAGGGATACGCTTTGAACGCAAATTAAGAGCCAATAATGACATGATGCCACCTTCGCCATTATTATCTGCTCGCATCACGATGCTGACATATTTCACACTAATCGCCAGTGTCATACACCAAAATATCAAGGATAGAATCCCGAGAATACTTTGTTTGGAAACCGCAATATGGGCAGCATTGAAGCATTGTTGAATTGCATATAATGGACTTGTCCCAATATCACCAAACACCACACCGAGGGCGGCAAGTGTCATTGCAGGTAGGGCAGTTTTTTGAATTTGACTCATTGAAATTCGTTTACTATAGGTACTTGTTTATAATTTTAGCATTGATTGTATTTTAAAGCCTAATGTACTTGGCATTCTTTACAAATTTCGCTATCATCGCAGCCCAACGGTGAAGTGTCCGAGGGGCTGAAGGAGCACGCCTGGAAAGTGTGTATACGTTAATAGCGTATCGAGGGTTCGAATCCCTCTTTCACCGCCATATTGCAAAGAAATACAACGAATATCCATTACCTAAGGCTTGATTCTAAAAGGATTAAGCCTTTTTTGTTACTCCTATCCATTACATGCCACCCCTTGCAATTACCAACACTTTGTTGGTATTTTTGTTGGTATAAATTTAGACCCCTGAAAAAATACCAACAAATCGGAGTGAAAGCCTTATGCTTACTGACGCACGGTTAAGAAAAATTAAGCCTAATACCAACAAAAAAAGCCCTGATAAATACACCGATACCAACGGCTTGCAGTTGCATGTTTTCCCTACTGGACGTATGACATGGATTTATGCCTATCGTTATCAGAATAAACAGCGTTCTTTGACATTGGGTAGTTATCCTGATGTATCACTGGCGGACGCACGGATAAAACTATCTGAATCAAAAAAGACCTTGAATGATGGTATAGACCCAAACCAAGCCAAAAAAGAACAAAAGCAATTCATTGATGAAAGCACCTTGTTTAAAACCCTTGCAATGGAATGGATGGATAGCCGAAAGGACGTAATCAAAGAACCGACCTATAAGCGTGACCTATCTGTATTTGAAAAAGACTTATTCCCCATGCTTGGCAATAGACCCATTGACCAAATTAAAGGCAGGGACGTACTGGAGGCAGTGAAAAAGATAGAAGATAGGGGAGCTGGTGAAATGGCAAAACGTGCTATACCTCTAGCAGGGCGTGTATTTCGTTATGCCATACGCAAAGGATTAATTGAGAATGACCCTACACCACATTTACATGAAGCCTTGAAGCCGAGAAAAGTTAAGAACATGGCACGTCTGGATATATCCGAATTTCCATCATTCCTACAACGCATGGATAAATATCATGGCAACATATTAATCAAATCAGCTTTGCAGTTTATGACCCTGACATTTGTACGCACGGCAGAGCTTAGAAATATGGAATGGTCGGAACTAGACCTTGAAGCCAAAGAATGGCGAATACCAGCCGATAAAATGAAAATGGCACTACCGCATATCGTACCATTATCAAAACAAGCCATTGAGATACTGGAAGCATTGCAGCCATTAACAGGCAATAAGCAATATGTATTCTATAACCACAGTACAGCCAAACCATTAAGCAGCAATGCTATCTTGTGTGCTATCCGTGTCATGGGCTATCAAGGCAGAATGACAGGACACGGCTTTAGGGGCTTGGCATCGACCACACTACACGAACAAGGCTATATGCACGATGCAATAGAAATCCAGTTAGCCCATAAGGTCGGCAATGCTGTATCGCAGGCTTATAACCATGCACAACATTTACAGTATCGTGCGAAGATGATGCAGGAATGGGCAGATTATATCGACAGCCTACGGACTAAAATAATCCCATTTCCTAAACGTAAAATTGCATAAACGAGGTAAACAGGCATGAGTAAAAAGTATAGAAACGACACAGAATATTTATTGTCCAATCCCGTCAATGCCAAGCATTTAATGCAGTCCATAGAGCAAGATAAAGCCAAGCAATACGCTGTAACAGTGAGTGACTTAAAAGAATTAAAAACGCTAGCTAAGGCTAAGAAATAGCGTTACATGCCACCCCTAGCCATTACCTAAGCAATTTACTATACTGGATGAGCTAGGTCTAGGAGGCATCCGAAAGCATATACCCAATATGTTGACCTAGTGACCTTTTGGGGATGCTGTGGGAGGCGGAAATGGGGTTATTAGCAGAAATATTACAAGAAGAATCTGAAAAATTTATCAATGTTCTTGATGCAATAGAAATGATTGTTAAAGAAACAACAGATGATGAACAAACAGTAGCAAGATATTTATATTTAAACGAGACGAATTTTGCACGATATATACCAACGTATGTACGGGGTGAAACTGGAATATTTCATGATAATGATGCTTTCCTTAATGAACGTTTTCAATCAACTCATTCTCTTTTAAGTAAAATAGTTTTTTTGGAAAATTATGATAAAAAACTTTCTTTAACTAAACATAATGCTCCTTTTTTATCAGATTTATGGAGTTGTTATTGGTTAAAATCAGAGTTTTTTAATCTTGAATTAATAAAAAGCCTTGGAATTGACAATACAACATATACTTTATTTTTAGCTAATAAGGAATTGATAAATTTAGATATAACTCAAATTCAATCTATGGATGGATTTAATGAAAGTGTATTATTACCAGACCAAGCAAGATATGGCAATCTAACAATAGGACATGCCACACCTAAACATTATCAACAACAAAACAAAGAACTATTAGAAAAAGTCGAACAGTTGGAAAATACTGTTAAAAGTAGGGATGCAGAAATTAACCAATTACAGGAACGGATTAAGGAACTGGAAGTATTACAAACCAATGTGCAGACAGTAATTGATAGTGAAAATGCAATAATTAACGCTGATATTGGCTTTAAAAATAGTGATTTAGTATTCATTGCTGTACTGATGAAAAACCTACAGAATGCAATAACTGTAAGGGGAAATAAGTCACAAGCTAAAATCTTACAAAAAATCGAAAATGAAAGTAATGGAATAACTGGACTGTCAAAAAGTCGTACTGAAAAAGTGATGCAAGAAGCGAATAAGATTTATAAATCACTGATTAATAAATAAATGCAATGACACTCTATTGCAATGCAATTTTATTTTCGTTGCATGAAATGAATTAAAAAAACAACAAAACCATACTACACCTATCAACCCCTATCCACGACAGGCAAGGGGAATCAACAGATAGGTGAGTTATGACCACACAAGACCAATTCCTACGCATGAACGACCTTG
>SSHE01000057.1 GCA_008017315.1 Acinetobacter sp. | reverse complement strand
CATTAATTTAAACGCTTTTGTTGATTCTGTGATGAATCAATAACGAGGTTATTTAAATTGCTTTGTAAGGTTTTGAGTTTTTGTGTGGCTTGGTCACGCTGTGCCATACCCTCTTTCTGGATTTGAATCACATCTGTGACCGTTTTAATTAAGGTATTTTGTACATGCTCCAGCGTTTCAACATCAATTACCGAACGCTGATTAGCTTTGGCAGTATTGACCGAGTTTTGATGTAATAATTCGGCATTACGACGTAATAATTCATTGGTCGCATCATCAATGGTATTTGCCAATTCAACGCTATTTTTTTGTTCCTGTAAGGATAATGCCAGACTAATTTGATTTTTCCATGCAGGTAAAGTAATGTTTTTAATGGCATAGAATTTATCCACCAACATTAAATTATTGGACTGGATAATCCGAATCATTGGTAAAGTTTGTAATGCCGATTGCTGTAACATTTGCAAATCATGCACTCGTTTTTCCAGATTATTGGCAGCATGGTTTAAATCATAAATCTGTTGTACGGTATTCTGGTCTTGTTCCTGTGCAGTGAGTTGGGCGATTTGTTGCGTTAATTCCTGCTGTTTAAGCTGTCCTGCGGCAACATATACACCCAAAGTATGGTGTTCTTCCTGTACGGCAGCATACATTTTATCCAGCATTTCGACACGGGATTTTAAACCCTGTTGTGAAGTTTCAATTTCTTTCACCAACACATCGAGTTGCTCTTTGGTGGTATTAAATTGCAGTTGAAAACTTTGTTTGGCATCTTTAAATTTGGAAAATAAAAAGCCTAATAATCCTTTGCGATTATCGGTTAATAAATTACTACTATTGAGTTGCTGTGCAACGCTCACCACTTGATTGAGTTTTTGCCCTGTTTCATCAAGGTCTTTATTTTGCACCAGTTGCAGTAAATCATCGGTATAGGTTGAAGTTTTATTGGCAATATTTTTGCCATATTCTGCCACTGCAATTTGATTAATTTCCGCCAATTCCTGACTTACCGCTTTAACTTCGGCAAAATCCTTTGGTTCTAAACCCAAATGTTTTAAATCCAGTTGTTCAAACTTTGCTTCGGTTAAAGCCTGTTCGGTTACATTCACAAGGTTATGTTGTTGTTCAGTCATGGAGATTCTCTCAGGTTATGGATTGGACGACTTTACCGCCTTATCCAGTGTGGAAATCAGGCGTTCCCGTGCGTCATTAAGTTGTTGTAACTGCTGTGGGGTTTGTCCCGATTGTACATTAAACACATGCTGTTGCCATGCAGGTATCAGTAGATTTTTTGCTTCATTAAAACGGTCTAAAATGGTCATGGCGACATTTTGACTGAGGATAATTTGTAACATTGCCATATCTGTGGCACTTTGCGAGGTCATCAGCGTATTGATTTTTTTATCCAGTCGCTGTTTAAAACTATCCAGTGACATCGGCTGTTCGGCAAAACCATCACATTCCGTTAAAAACTGCTCTGCTGCCACGACATAATGTGCCATTTCGTTCCGCAGCTGCTGTAAGTCCTGCATCTGCTTTTGTGAATGATAAATTTCCGTGGCGATACGGTGGCTCAGTAGCGTCGCTTTATCAATCAGGCTTTGTAATTCATTCAGGAAATGGATTGAACCTGCCTGTTGTTCGAGGTCGATACCAAACCAGCGTTGAATCGCATTATAGGTTTTATTGGGTTTTAAGTATTTTTTGGATTGATTCAGTTTTTCGATAATGGTTTGAATGATGTGGCTAAGTTCCTGTCCGCTTTGAATCGGTTGCGACAAGAGCAGTTGTTTTTGTTCCTGTATCACGTTATCGGCATAGTGAGTCAGCAATGTCGGATTTTGCATCATCGGTACTAGGACATTGATTTTTAAGCGGGTAATCCGTTCCTGTTCCAAAGTAAGCTGATGTAAAGCTGTGAATTGTGGTGTGTTTTGGCTCAAGCTCGTACCCTGTCGCAAAGTTGGCTTTATAATCGTTATATAAGACTTTAAACAGAATTTTCAATGATGTATGCAGGATTTTTGCAACAAAATGACAACGACTAAGGCTTACCAATCAATGCAATGGCTTTATGACGAACTTGTGGCAACTCTAATTCTGTAACCTTATCTTTTCAAATTGCATTTTGACCTTTCCAGTCCTAAATTTTTCTTGACCACTACAGATTCACACGATGAGAAAAATTTGTCGTGTATAAACAACAACCAAGCAAAACAACCAAGGCATCTTTGATAGATGCCTTGTTTTTGGATGAGAGCAGAAAAATTATTTCTTTCTAGCAACATCCTGACATTCTGGGCTATCGCAATAGCCATACAAATTAAGTGAATGCCCTGTTAAGGTAAAACCATATTTTTCTGCAATATCATGTTGTTCTTGCTCAATAATCTCATTGGTAAATTCCACCACTTTATTACAGTTATGACAAACCAAATGGTCGTGATGATCATCCTGCATAATCTCAAATACCGAATGATTGGATTCAAAATTATGTCGCTGGATAATACCCGCTGTTTCAAATTGCGTCAGTACACGGTAAACCGTCGCCAAACCGACATCTTCCCCCTGCTCTAGCAAGGTTTTATAAATGTCTTCCGCACTCAAATGATGCCGTTTTGAGTTTTCCAAAAGTTCTAAAATTTTAATTCGGGGTAAGGTGACTTTTAATCCAGCCTTACGTAAATCCTGATTTGTAATCGCCATGTATATAAATCTCTCAATAAAATTAACTGGTGATATGCAAGCACAATAAGATAAAGTATGATGCAACTTTTAACGCTGTACATCAAAAATCTGTGGAATAGTGTAGCAAAATGCAAAAACTTCTGTTATCCGTACTACTTACCCTCTCCATCTCTGGTTGTGTTTATAAGATAGATATTCCTCAAGGAACACCTCTCACCTATGCACAAGCCGCTCAGGTCAAAGTGGGTATGACCTCTCAACAGGTTCGTTTTCTGATTGGTAGTCCAACCATTAGCGATCCTTTAAATCCGCTACGCTGGGACTACGTGTACAACTACATTCCTGGCACGTATGCCAAGAAAGCCAATATTCCCGAGTCAAATGGTCAGCATTTAAAGATATACTTTAACCAATCTGGCACAGTTTCGCAAATCGAAGGTCTAGAAACGATTCCCAAGACGCAACAAGGACTTCCAGGTTCCAAAGAGGCAATTTTAACTGCACCGCCGCTTTAAATTTTAGCTCTAAAAAATATCAAGGCATCTAAGATGCCTTGAAAATGCCTTAATCTTCATGATCCGATACTGGAGTTTCAGTAGGTAAGTCATTATTCACCTCCTCATCCTCAGCATCTGACAAATCTTCCAATGCTTCCAAACCGACTAGGGTTTCATCATTACCTAAGCGAATCAAGCGTACACCTTGTGCATTCCGTCCAGTCGTGGCAATTTCTACTGCTCGAGTACGCACCATTGTGCCACCATCAGAAATCAGTAATAGCTCTTTATGTTCATCAATCGCAACTGCACCCACCAATTCACCATTACGTTCACTGGTTTTAATCGCAATCACGCCTTTACCACCACGTTTTTTGGTTGGGAAATCATCCACTGGCGTACGTTTACCATAACCATTGGCACAAGCACATAACACTTCGCCTGTTTCAGGTACAACGACAAGCGATACAATGCGGCTATTCGCACTGCTTTCCTCATCATGTTCATCCTGTTCATCGCTAAGTTCTGTATCATCCTCATCCAATGCACTGCCTGCAAAATTCACTCGCATACCACGTACACCTTTCGCAGTACGTCCCATTGAACGCACATCACTTTCAGCAAAACGAATCGCCTTACCTTCGTTACTAAATAGCATGATTTGCTGTGTACCATCTGTAATCGCTACACCAATCAAGGTATCTTCATCACTCAGCTCTATCGCACGCAGACCATTGGCTCGGATATTACCAAACTGTTCCAAATCCACACGTTTTACTGTCCCAGATGCCGTCGCCATAAAGATATACTGATTTTCGGAAAATTCTTTCAGTGGCAAGATAGCAGTAATGCTCTCATTGGCTTCTAGTGGTAATAAATTCACCATTGGGCGACCTTTTGCCCCACGAGATGCAATCGGCACTTCAAAGGCACGTAATTTATACACCTTACCACGTGTGGTAAAGAACAGTACCGTCGCATGATTCGAAGTGACCAGCAGATGATGGATATAATCATCATCCTTCATACTGGTGGCAGATTTACCACGACCACCACGTTTTTGTGCTTCATAATCGGAAAGCGGCTGGGTTTTGGCATAACCTGTTTGTGAAACCGTCAGAACCACTTGCTCCTCTGGAATTAAATCTTCACGGCAAAAATCCACCCCTGACTCAATAATGTCGGTACGGCGTGCATCGCCATATTGCTGTAATATCAGGGATAATTCTTCACGAATCACATTCATCAACAAATTAAAATCATTGAGAATGGCGGTCAATTCTGCAATTTGCCCCAAAATTTCACTATATTCCGCATGTAGCTTGTCTTGTTCCAGACCTGTTAAACGGTGTAAACGTAATTCCAGAATTGCGGCAACCTGTGCAGGTGACAAATGGTAAGTATCACCGTTTAAACCAAATGGATGATTTGGGTCTTCACCCTCGATTTCTTCTGGACGAACCGAGATTGAACCTGCTTTTTCCAATAAGGCAATCACACCACCTGCCTGCCAATCTTTGACCAATAAGCGATCACGAGCTTCGGCAGGATTGGCTGAAGTTTTGATGGTGTCGATAATGTCATCAATATTGGCAAGGGCAACCGTGAGACCTTCTAAAATATGCCCACGCTCACGAGCTTTGCGTAATTCATACAAAGTACGACGTGTCACCACTTCCTGACGATGACGAATAAATGCAGCCACCAAATCTTTTAGATTCATCAACTTTGGCTGTCCATTATCCAGACACACCATATTGATACTAAATGAACTTTGTAAAGCAGTATGTAGAAATAAATTATTGACTAAAATTTCGGCATTTTCGCCACGTTTTAGATCAATCGCAATCCGCATGCCGTCTTTATCGGATTCATCACGAATTTCACTGATGCCCTCAAGTTTTTTCTCTTTAACCAGTTCAGCAATACGTTCGATGACTTTGGCTTTATTGACCTGATACGGAATCTCGGTAAAGATAATACTTTGACGGTCGTTTTTATCACTGGTTTCGATGTGGTATTTACCACGAATATGCACCCGCCCCTTACCACTACGGTAAGCATCATAAATACCTGATTTACCATAAATAATTCCACCCGTTGGGAAATCAGGCCCAGTAATATGCTGCATCAAGCCTTCAATCGCAATATGTGGATTATCAACATAGGCAAGGCAGGCATGAATCACTTCAGTTAGGTTATGCGGTGCCATATTGGTCGCCATACCAACCGCAATCCCTGTGGTACCATTAATTAATAAATTCGGTACACGTGTGGGTAATACATCGGGAATACGATGTGTGCCATCGTAGTTATCCACCCAATCGACTGTATCTTTTTCCAAATCGGCAAGTAATTCATGAGTGAGTTTCATCATACGTACTTCGGTATAACGCATGGCTGCTGCACTATCGCCATCCACCGAACCGAAATTACCCTGACCATTGACCAACATATAACGCAGGCTAAAGGGTTGTGCCATCCGTACAATCGTGTCATACACAGCAATATCACCATGTGGGTGATATTTACCGATCACATCACCCACCACACGGGCAGATTTTAGATAAGCTTTGTTATAATCATTACCCAATTCGTGCATGGCATACAAGACACGACGATGCACAGGCTTTAAACCATCTCGCACGTCGGGTAATGCCCGTGACACAATAACGCTCATCGCATAATCAAGATAAGAATTTTTTAACTCATCTTCAATCGCAATCGGGCGAATTTCCGATACGCTCATGCAAACTCCTTGTGTACAGATAGCTATTTTCTATCTGTTTTTATACTTTGCTCTTGCAAAAAATAAGCCCCAAACTGGGACAAATACAGCGAAAAATTATAGCATAAATGAGCGTTTGACAGGGATGTAAAGTAGAAATTTCTAGCAAATATTCTTGTGTTTTTGTTGTAATTTCAACATGTCCAAGACAAGAAATCTTGAACATGCGGATTCATGTCATCAAGGGGTTGCTTTATCACTACGAATCCAAACATTGGTACGACCAAACATGGACACACCAATATAACCACGCATTTGCAAGCGTCGCCCATCAGCACTCACCTTCCCTTTACCATGATAAATTTTACCGCTTTTTGCATCTAATACTCTACCATCAATAAAACTATTGGGCTGCTTGGGGTCATCTTTAAAGTTTGTTAAAATCTCCAAACCGACTAATGGCTTATCTTTATACGGTGGCGGACATTTGCTACACGTTGTCAGTGTAACGCCTCTGGCATTAGCATAACGATGGACAATAACACCAGTATATGTCCCATTAGGTTGTTTCTTAATTTCCAGTAAGGACAATGGTTCACCTGTGGCATCATCTATACTTTTCCAATAACCCTCAATAGATGCGGCATAAGCAGTAAATGCACCTAAACTGAATACACCACATAACAATGCTTGAGTGACTATTTTCCCTATCATCCTTATATCTCCATCCTTGTAACTTGGCAGCAATACTTACTGTACCACACTTATACTATAAAGTATTGGAAAAGCAGATACAATACTCTTACAAGGAGAACCACTTCTTCCGTGTAGAGAATATTTTTTACTAAAAAAAATCCCTGTAAATACAGGGACTTTTCAACTTTATTTTTTTGAAAAATTAAAGCTTAGAGACCAATTCTGGTACTACAGTATTCAAATCACCGACCAACCAGTAGTCTGCAACACTGTTAATTGGTGCTTCTTCGTCTTTGTTGATCGCAACAATGACTTTAGAATCTTTCATACCCGCCAAGTGCTGAATTGCACCTGAGATACCAATTGCCATGTAAAGATCAGGCGCAACGATTTTACCCGTTTGACCAACTTGGAAGTCGTTTGGTACGAAACCAGCATCTACCGCAGCACGTGAAGCACCTTGAGCAGCACCAAGTTTATCTGCTAATGGGTCAAGGACTTTATGATAGTTTTCACCAGAACCAACACCACGACCACCAGAAACAACGATGCGTGCAGCCGTTAATTCTGGACGATCAAGTTTGACGATTTCTTCGCTTACAAACGTAGAAATACCAGCATTTTTTGCATCGCTTACAGCTTCAACCGCAGCAGAACCACCTTCAGCAGCAACCGCATCAAATGCTGTACCACGTACTGTACCTACGATGATTGCTTCACCAGATTGTACAGTTGCAATCGCATTACCCGCATAGATTGGACGCTTGAATGTATTTGCAGATTCAACTGCAATGATGTCAGAAATCATGCTCACGTCTAAAAGTGCTGCAACACGTGGTAATACGTTTTTACCTGTAGTCGTAGAAGCCGCTAAAACGTACTTATAACCTTTAGCAACATCCGCAACGAGTGCAGCGACGTTTTCAGCCAATTGATTTGCATACGCAGCATTATCAGCCAATAAAACCTTACTTACACCAGCAACTTTTGCCGCAGCATCAGCCACTGCTTGTGCACCAGAACCAGCCACCAATACAGTGATATCACCACCGATTTTTTGAGCTGCCGCAACAACGTTTAGAGTTGCACTGTTAAGTGTCTGGTTGTTGTGGTCAGCGAGAACTAAAATACTCATGATTTATATCCTTTTGTATTAGATGACTTTCGCTTCATTTTTCAATTTTTCTACAAGCTCATCCACAGATTTTACTTGTACGCCCGCTTTACGCTCCGCAGGTGCTTCAACTTTTACAGTTTTAAGTTTTGTACCTGTTGCCACACCATAATCTGCTGGAGATTTGGTATCAAGTGGTTTTTTACGTGCTTTCATGATGTTAGGCAATGCAGCATAACGTGGTTCATTCAAACGTAAATCTGTAGTGACGATGGCAGGTAATGCAAGCTCAACGGTTTGTAAACCACCGTCCACTTCACGAGTCACCTGAACTTTGCCGCCTTCAACTTTAACTTCTGATGCAAATGTACCTTGACCTGCACCAAGTAAAGCTCCAAGCATTTGACCAACCTGATTAGAGTCGTCATCAATGGCTTGTTTACCTAAAAGGATAAGCTCTGGTTTTTCTGCATCAACCACACCTTTGAGGATTTTAGCAACTTCCAACGCACCAATTTCGTCGTTGGTTTCAACCAAAATACCACGGTCAGCACCCAGTGCCATCGCAGAACGGATCTGTTCCTGTGCTTCTTTTGCACCAATTGAAACCACAACGATTTCTGAAACTGTACCTTTTTCTTTCAGGCGTACAGCTTCTTCTACTGCGATTTCACAAAATGGGTTAATTGACATTTTAACGTTGGTTAAGTCAACCCCAGTATTATCCGCTTTCACACGTACTTTAACGTTGGCATCTACCACACGTTTTACAGCGACAAGAGCCTTCATGTCATTCCTCGGCTGTTTTACAATGAATAGGAAGAGTTTATACAACTCTTATGCTTAAAATTATAGGGCATTATCTTGCATTGCATTGGGCATTTCGGTCAAGTCTGAATAGTCACGATGATGTAAAAAGACGTAAAAAAACACTCAAATCAACCCAATTGTTCAAAAATAATACAAATCCTTACTCTGTACACGACAAATTTTTCTTGACCACTACAAGATGACCTCATTTAAGGCTTGAATTGCCGTGCTTCTTGCATTGCCTGTAAACGTGCTGCAATTTTAGCATTCAGGGAAAGGGGTTCCTGTGCCAACCGCTGAGCATGTAGTAGGCTTTTTATCGCCTCCTCTTCATGACCATTCCAGAATTGCACTTCGGCACGATAACGTAACACATTGATTGCACGCACAGGACTATCACTTAAACTTTCTGCCTGTTGCAGAAGTTGCCACATGTGTACATCACTAGGGAAACGTAGGGTCAAATCATTTAATAAGCGAATCGCTTCTTGCGGTTGTTGCTTGAGAATATACACTTCTGCCAGTTTTAACGTCATGGCTCGATTTTCTGGGGCAATACGATAGGCAGGCAAAATATGATTTAAAGCACCTTCATAGTGTTGTTGTCCAATTGCCAAATCAGTTTGTATCAAGGTATAAAGATTTTTTTGCAAACTATTAGGTTGAAATTTATCCAAAATCTGTTTCGCTTCCACATATTGTGCTTGCTGGATATAATAACTCGCCAATGCCAGTGCTACGGCTGGATGACGTGGTGCAAGTGCCTTTAACTGTGCTAGATCGGCAGAGCCTGCCAAAACAGCCGTTCGCCAACGAATCAAGTCAAACAGTTGCTGTTTTTGTATAGATTGATACGACTGTACAGGATATTGCCTCGCGCGCAAACGTGCTTCACTCATACGCTCACTGGTCAAAGGATGGGTGAGCCAAAAATCAGGCAAATAACTCAAGCGACTGGTCGAACGCTGCATGGTTTCAAAAAAATCTGCCATACTTTCAGGATTATAGCCTGCAATCGCCAGATATTGCATACCAACACGGTCAGCTTCACGCTCCTGCTCACGACTATATGCCAATTGTTTATCCAACAATACCGCTTGTGTACCCAACATCACCGCTGCACCTGCATCGGGCGATTGCGAAGAAATCGCAATTCCTGCCAACAATCCCACCAAACTCAGCAACCCTTGCCCTTTAAAACTTTCTTTACTACGGCTGTAATGACGTTGTGTGACATGTGCGATTTCGTGTGCCATGACACCTGCAATTTCATCGAGGCTTTTGACTGAAGTAATCGTTCCTGCATTGATGGCAAATAGCCCCCCTGGAACAGCAAACGCATTGATTTGAGGCTCTCGCAGCAAAATCAATGCAATCGGTTTACCCATAGTGGTTTGGCTATAAATACTGGCAAAAATTTGATAAATTTCATCTTCTAACCACGCATCTTGAATTTCTGGTAGTTGTTGGCGTACTTGACGTAATACTTTTTCACCAATTTCTCGCTCGGTCTGGCGGCTCAGCAATCCCACTTGACCACTACCAATATTAGGGACATCAATATATTGATTTTTTTCTGCTGTGGCGTGTGTCCAATCCACAGCATCTTGTGACCATGTGGATGGGCTTTGTGTCAAGGCGGCAGCACAACAGAGCAATAGATAAAATCGTTTCAAGGTTTCAAAATAGAGAGAAAAATAAAACTGAGTAAAGCATCACCGTTCATTTTTCTCAAATACAAAACTGTTAAATCATGTGATTTTATACGTTGGTTTCAACAGGCTCAACCCACTCTATTGGCTAAGCTTGTTGAAGCCATTTTATGACATGGGTATTTTAATTGATGAGCTTAAATTAAAACCAACCTTTACGCCCAGTCAAAATTTCATCGGCACATCGTAAAGCCGTTTGCGTCAGCCACCATAAGCGATAATCGCCTGTCATACTGCCAGCTTTGATATTATGAATATAGGAAAAACTTAACTCTCGTGTGGGATCACACCATGCACCAGAACCATTATAACCAATATGCCCAAAAGCATTCGGAACACGTTTACCTAGTGTAAACACCCGATGATAGCCTAATCGCCAGTGCATCGGTACAGGCATGACTTTATCTCGTGCATAGGTTTGAATGCAGCTTAAATCCTCAAAGATATGCGGTTGAATCAACGTTTGACCTTGCCATATACCTTTATTGGCAAGCATGGCATACATTTTTGCCAGACTATTGGCTGTAAACACACCATTGGCAGATGGAATCACCGCTTGCAATGTTTCATCACTAAAAAAATCAAATTTACCCATCTTGCGTGGAACGAGTGCATCTTCGGCATCATAGGGATTCATGCCACTCAAACGCATGACACGTTCTGTCAAACTGAGTGGACGAAGACCATCCGTAGTTAAAGGCTGCCGAGGTTTTGCTGGCGTTGTGGTTTGTTTTGGTCTGACTTTTTGTGGAAATGGTCGTGCCACCCGATAGAGTTGCTCATCTGGCACACCAAAATATGCACCATCTAGCTGTAAAGGTTCAACTAAATACCGCTGCATCACTTCAGCCAAAGATTTTTGCATGACTTTTTCAATGACTCCACCCACCAACCAGCCAAAACTCAAGGCCTGATAAGCTGTAGCAGTCCCCTCTGCAAAACGTGGTGCTGCCTGTTCATACGCCTGTAACATGTCTTGCCAATTCAGCATTTGTGCTGCACTGTCAATAGTATGACGAATATCGTATAAACCACTTTGATGGCTTAATACATGGCGTAGCGTGATTTTCTCCTTACCGTTTTGAGCAAACTCCGCCCAATACTGTGCAATCGGCGTATCATAATCCAAAAACCCCTGACTGGCTAAAATATGAGTCAAAGTTACCAGTACCGCTTTACCTGTAGAGTAACTGAGTGCCATATGTTCCGCCGACCATGTTACATTGGGGCTGGCTTCACCTGTATAAAGCTCTGCGACAGGCTGCCCTCGAAAATACACACTCACCGCAGCACCGCCAGATATCGGTTCAGGTTGAATCTGACTCAAAACCTGTGCCAAAGGCAAAAAACGCTCATCACATTGTCCACGATAATTCGATTGCTGACCTTGCGTAATGGTTTTTATAAGGGCTAAACCTGACATGACAATTCCTTCAATTTGCTTCATACAGAGGATTTTAGGTTGTAAATATCCAAGTACAATAGCCAAATTCGCCAATTACATAAATTCTTCAAATATGTTTACAATAGCCAAGGGTGTGTTGATGAAATCTCAACACGCTCTATCATTTTTCCTATTTTGTAACGAGTGTTGATATTGATGATGGACAATTCTATACAGAACTTCACCCTTTATGTTGATGGTGCATGTCGAGGCAATCCAGGGATTGGTGGCTGGGGGGCACTCATCATCAATCAACATGGCACTGAACAAGAGTTATTTGGTGGTGAAGCCGATACCACCAACAACCGCATGGAATTGACCGCAGCATTAGAAGGGATTCGAGCTTGTCCTGCCGATGCCACATTGAGTATTCACACCGACTCTACCTATGTACAAAAAGGTATGACCGAATGGATGAAAGGCTGGAAAGCCAAAAACTGGAAAGGCGTTAAAAATCCAGATTTATGGCAAAAACTGGACGACATTTCCACACATCGTCAAATCAGTTGGCATTGGGTCAAAGGACATGCTGGACATGCAGGCAATGAACGTGCTGATCAACTGGCAAATTTAGGAGCAGATAGCGTGACCGAAAAAAAAAACCAACAGCCTGAACCACACACCACAAAAGAAGACTGGTTATTAGATGATCCTTTTGGTTTGAATGATACTGCTGAAGAGGAACAATATGCCGATATAGACACACTCGCATCCGAAAGCACCGATACAGATACCGATGCCTATCCAACCACAACGAAACATCCACACATCAACATCACCCCAACCACTCACCCACAAAATGGTGAACGATTACTCATTTTAGATACCGAAACCACAGGATTCTATTATCAAGATAGCGACCGCATCATCGAAATCGGTGCCATTGAAATGATTAACCGTCGTTTGACAGGTAGTTCTATTCACATCTATATCAACCCAGAAAAAGATGTCGGAGATTCAGAAAATATTCACGGTTTAAGTAATGCTTTTTTAGCAGATAAACCTGTATTTAACGATATTGCTCAAGTCTTACATGATTATTTAAAAGGTGCGGAAATTGTCGCACATAACGCCACATTCGATATGAACTTCCTTGATATGGAGTTTGAACGTGCAGGCTTGGGCAAACTATCCGAAGTCTGTAATGTCACTGATACCCTTGCCATTGCCAAACGTAAACACCCTGGGCAAAAAAATTCCTTGGATATGTTGGTCAAACGCTATGAAATCCCCCCTCGCGACCGTACCTTTCACGGTGCATTACTAGATGCCGAGATTCTAGCGGATGTTTATCTGGTCATGACAGGTGGTCAGGTGAGCCTAGATATCGACTCTATGCAATCATCAGCCACGCATACACACATGCAAACCGATACATCTATAGCCCCCCTTGATATTCCCTTAATTCTCCCACACGAACATGAGCTTCAGGCACATCATAAATGGATGGAAAAATACAAAACCAAAAACAACCATGCCAGTTTGTTTGAACAAGTCGCAAAATAGTTGTGATATGCTCTTTATCTTCTTTAGATACAATGCTATCGTAAGTTTGACGATAGCACATTCTATTTAAGACTAGAATGGCTCATCAATATGCTTAATAAACTAAGGAAAGGTGTAAGCCGATGTCGTTCCAATCTTCTGCACATTTTGATTCAACCACACTGTTAATTGTTAAAACAGAAATAGATAACAGCATTAAAAATGTTGAAAATGCGGTCAGCAGTTTAATCGAAGACGGCTCTTTGCCTTTTGGGATTGATGATGCACTTACCAACCTGAAACAATGTGCTCAAGTATTAGTATTGATTGAACAACCTAATATTGCCAGAGTCATCGAACTTGTTGCCGAAGTCATGCACAAAGTCATGCAAGATGCACAAAGTTCAGCGATACAACCTACCGACGTAGGTATCATGAGTGAAGCAACAAGTATCATCAAACGCTACTTGGATTTTTTATGTGTGCGTGAAATCCGTGCACCACAATTTTTAACACCAATTATCAATAGCCTAGAACAAGTTCTTGGTTTACCTCTCACGCGTGAAGGAACTTTTCTGATCCCTTTTATTTCCACCATGCTACCCAGCGTGACTTTGGAAAGTCCCGACCAGCTCCCTACTAGCCAGTACGTTGTTCGTTTGCTGAAACTCAGTATATTGCGTGTATTGCAAGGCAAACCAAGCGAGTTGAATTTTCGTGCCTTAGCATTATGTGGTAATTATCTGGCATCTTTGGCAGAGAATACACCATCAGCACAGTATTGGGGATTTGCTTATACTGCCCTAAAAAATCTGGAACAGATGATTTTAACTGAACCACGCTTGCGTGTTCTGATTGCACTCGAACGCCAGAGTATCAGTTTTACCAACGCACCGCAGCATTTTGTTGTAGGGCAGCAAGATTATGCAGATGTCATGACCTTATGTTTGAGTCAGGATTCACCATTGGCACATGAAATCCGTGACCAACTCAGTATTAATGATGAGGTATTAAGTGACAATCAACTGGAAATTTTAAGCCGTCAGCTGTATGGCCCTGATTTAGAGACCATCCAAACCGTTGTCGCCTTACTCAGTGAACAAATCTCCACAGTCTCGCTACAACTCGAAACAGGTCAGCATATTCAAAAAGCAGAAGTACGTGACAGCATTTATGCAACCTTAACCGAAGCCAGTAAAATTTTTGACGTTATCAATTTGAATGATGCAGCCCAACAATTACGTGAGCAATCAAAAATAATCATTGAAAATCAGAATCTCACAGATGCAAGAAATGCTGAAAATCTAATGAATGCACTGCTCTTTGCAACCAATTCACTACAGATTTTGCAGCGTAATTATACGCCAAGTCGCTTAAAATTAAAGTTTAACAATACTCGGATCACCTTAACCAAAGTTGAAGAAGCTCAAAAAGTCATTTGGGATGAATCTCGCATTGCCTTACAAAAAGTCTGTGAGCAGATTCTACAATATGCACAGAATACCGAAGACTTTACATTACTACAGCCTTTGCCTGAAATTTTAACTGAAGTATCTGGTGCTTTATTGTTTATGGAATCTGAGCAAGGCTACAATATTTTGCAAAAAGCAACTCGGGTACTTGAGCAGATTATCGCTCAAAACAAGATTTTAACTGCTGAGCAATTATTTTTACTTGCCAATACCGTCATGAGTGCAGACTTTTTCTTTGAGCAATTGCAGCAACAACAGCCATTTATTGCAAATGCCATGAATGTCGGCTCAGAAAGCATTGCTGCCTTAGAAAAAGCCGTCGCTTAAATCGTTCAGTTGGTTATTCTGTAGTGGTCAAAAAAATTAGACCACTACATAGACTGAACCATTATGATACCTAAACATCTATACAACTCATTTTAGTTATTCTAAAAATATAGCAACTCAAATGAGTTGCTATATTGAATTGGGTAAAAATACAACAACTAAACCACATCTTCCTGATTGGTCACTCGTAGCACTTCTTCCAGTGTAGTTTTTCCTGCCAAAACTT
The DNA here is from genome assembly GCA_008017315.1 of Acinetobacter sp. GTDB lineage: Bacteria > Pseudomonadota > Gammaproteobacteria > Pseudomonadales > Moraxellaceae > Acinetobacter. The sequence continues at coordinate 37,320 of SSHE01000057.1, read as the reverse complement.
TTCTTAGGCCATCCAATCGAATCGAGGGCGATTGTTTACGAGCATAGGTTTCCAGCTCATACTCGGCCGCATTACCATGAATCAAACGCCGCATTTGCTCATCAATCGGCACAACTTCATAAATCGCTGTACGCCCTGTAAAACCTGTCTGATTGCAGTGTTCACAACCCATAGGATGTGGTAATTTGAAAGTCTTCTCTGTATGTATCTGGGTAAAAAGCTGCTGCTCAAACTCATCTGCATCCTGCCATGTCACACATTTTTGACACAATGTCCGCACCAGACGCTGTGCCACCACACCAATCAACGAACTGGATAACAGAAATGGTTCAATCCCCATATCTTTTAAACGTGTGACTGCCCCAATCGCTGTATTGGTATGTAGTGTGGACAACACCAAGTGACCAGTTAAAGAAGCCTGTACCGCAATTTCTGCGGTTTCCAAATCACGAATTTCCCCGACCATCACCACATCAGGATCTTGGCGTAGCATGGCTTTTAAGGCACGAGCAAAGGTCATATCCACTTTGGTATTGACTTGTGTTTGTCCAATCCCTTCCAATTGATATTCAATCGGGTCTTCGGCAGTGAGGATATTACGAGTATTGTCATTGAGGTCGGAAAGTGCAGCGTACAGCGTGGTGGTTTTCCCTGAACCTGTTGGCCCTGTGACCAAAATAATGCCGTGTGGGCGATGTACTAGATATTTTAGGCGTTCATAATCATCCGCCATCAAACCGAGATGACTCATATTTAAACGCCCTGCTTGTTTATCTAACAAACGCATCACCACACGTTCGCCATGCGATGATGGCAAAGTGGACACACGCACATCGACTTCACGCCCTGCCAAACGTAAGGAAATACGCCCATCTTGTGGGATACGTTTTTCGGCAATATCCAGTTTTGCCATGACTTTGATACGAGAAACCAGCAGCGGTGCAAGCTCTCGACGTGGCTGGACAATCTCCCGTAGCTGCCCATCCACACGTAAACGCACGGATAACCGTTTTTCAAACACTTCGACATGAATATCCGATGCCCCGACTCGAATGGCTTCGGACAATAAAGCATTGATTAAACGTACAATCGGAGCATCATCTTCTTGATCCATTAAATCTTCGGTTTCAGGCACTTGATCGGCAAGGCTGAGTAAATCAGGATGGTCTTCCAAACCTGCGGCAACCTGTTGCGATTCGCCTGTATCGCCTGCAAATGCAGCACTGAGCATTTTCTGGAAATCTTGTTCACTAACCATTTGGTAATCTGCTGTACGTCCGAGAAAACGGCGAGCTTCCTGCAAGGCTTCAAACGGTGTGTCCTGACAACGCAAAATTGTGGTGTTATCGCCATCGAACTGCAATAACACGCCATGACGCTTGGCAAAACTATATGGAATTTGTATTGGTCTAAACATAACAATAGGCAAAAAATAAGAATTAAGCTAGCTTGAGTATATTGGAACTATGCTATAAGGTGAAGATAAAATTAGCGTATATTTAGCAAGTCCCATGTTAGACCGACAAGATTCTATCGAACACAGCAAAGCCCCTTTAAAATGGTGGGGTGAATTACACTTTTCCTTAAATCAAGCTTATTCGTGGCAATTTGGTTCATTGTATTTTCGTCTGATCCGCAATGCAAAAGAATGGCGGATTGAATATCATCGCCCTTTACATCAGCACGAAGGGCAACAGGATTGGAAAATACTGGATAATGCAATGGCATTTCCACAACCCAGTAAGTTTGAGCGTTATATGTTTAATCAGACTGGGGAACAATTTTTTCTTATGCCTCGTTTGGCTGACCGTAGTGTGGTGATTAAACCTGTGCAGCCGATTTATATTCCTGCTGGACAACGCACGTCGTTATTTATTAGTACGCCATTATGGATTTGTGGATTTATTGATAATCAACGCACGCCTTTATTTGATTTTCCTGTGATTCAGCCCAAAGATACTTGGTTCGGGATTGACCGTATGATGGGACAAGTCTGTTATGCCACGCCTGTCGATGGACGTACGGAATTAAACCTGTTACGCCCTCGTGCCTTTCGAGCCATTACACCGATTCATTTTTATAATGACAGTCATCAGCAAATGCGGCTGGAACGAATAAATGTCCCTGTACCTTCTTTACCTTTGTTTCATAGCGAAGATACTGGGCGTTTATGGACATCGGAAATTAACGTCTTTCAGGAAACCCTTGGTCGCCCACCTCGTATTCGTATTGAAACTCGCACCCCACCCATGGCAGGTCAAGTGACTTTTGTGCAACCTGCCCGTATTGAAAGTGCAGGTTTTATTACCAATATGTTTGAATCTTTATTTTGAGGGGGCAATATGGCTGAATCATCCTTTGTCCAGCAATTCACCGAAACGTTTAAAAGTATGGGGATTAGCCTGCATACCGAGCGTTTTCAAGAAATTTTGGTTGCGGTCTTTTTCGCAGTCTTTGGTTTTTTTATTGCCCGATTATTAAGCAATACTTTTAGTGCGACGATTGGTTCACGTTTAAATTTACATCAGCGTTTGATTTGGCGGCGAGGGATTTTTTATTTTATTTTTATCCTGTTTTTGATTGCCAGTCTAAGAGAAGCCGGTTTTAAACTCAGTGTCTTTCTAGGTGCAGCTGGGATTTTAACCGTAGCTCTCGGTTTTGCTTCGCAGACTTCGGCATCCAATCTGATTAGCGGTTTGTTTTTAATTGGTGAAGGTTCATTTGAAGTGGGTGATACCATTCAGCTGACCTTGATTCGTGGGCAAACTATTGAAGGGAAAGTATTATCTATTGATTTACTTTCGGTCAAATTACAGACCATGGATAATACTTTTATCCGTGTCCCCAATGAACAACTGATTCGTGCACCTGTTTATAACCTGACCCGTTTTCCGATTCGGCGGATTCCGATTACCCTATTTATCAATTTTCATGAAGACATTGTTAAAGTCCGACAGGTGCTGATTCATGTTGCCGATAGTTATTCTCTCGTGCTGGATGAACCTCGCCCGAATGTGACCGTCACCGCCTTTCGTGAATCAACCATTGAGCTACAATTTACCGTTTGGACATTACAAAAGCATTATATTCAGGTGCATGATGAAATGCAGGAACGTGTGCGTAATGGCTTTATTGAAAATGGTATCGAAATTCCGATTCCCCAAATGGGTTTTGTTGAGCGTCATCAGCCTGTGGATTTAGCCATGACCGATGATGATGTTGATGGCTATGCCAATAAAGCAGAAATCAAACGGGAAATGAAATAAATCTAGCTACATACTTCCTGTTCATGTCGTACCTGACATTGTGGCTGAACTGATGATGCAGCCAATTCAGCCACATGCGACGACTGCCCTGTCGGGAAGCCATGAAATACCCACATCAACATATAAAGTACCAGCAGAAGCAGCAGCAGCCCAAACGCAAGCTCAATTTTATGCTTGCGTTTCATCTTCAATTCGCTGTGCAGGGGGTAAGGGTGCAAAGTAACCAATCACCAACATAATCAAACCACTACCAATAAAAGAAATAATCCGAGTTAAAGTATGACTATGCGATAGGTCAAGGAAAATCAGTTTGGCAATCACAACTGCCAATACCGCAATCCCCACCATCCAGATATAACGCCATGCTTTACGGCTGGCAAGTGTGGTCAGCACCAACGCAATACTTGCCCATAAAATGGTTAAACTCATCTGTACGGTACTATTTTCCCATGCCTGCCCTGACCAATACGGCAGGTCGGCATAATGATGTAACATCCGCAACATGATACTACTGACGCATAATAATCCTGTGGTTAATACGGTGATTGCACTAAAGATTTGAATTTCACGTTGAGTACTGAGTAAATAAGGTTTTATCGTCGCCAATAATAGAATAAAAACCAGAATACTGCCCATATCGACTGGGCTAACCAGCATCACATACGCCATTTTCCCATCACCAGCATCGGTCATAGATGTCACCCACAACCAGCTTAAACCTAAAACCATCACCCCCAGATTGCCTATCCACAGTGGTTGTAAAATTTTGAATGGTTCGATTCTTAAACTGGCAATGAACACCACTAAAGGTAAGACCACCAATAAAACTAAAGATACAGGGGCAGCCGACCAAATACTGCCTAACATTGCCAGCATACCTATTGCTAAAACCATTAAAACCTGCTGGACGAGTTTATATATTTCTGTTGTGGCGGATTGAATATAGCGTATATACAGCCAAAATGAGAAACACCATACTGTACTATCCCAAACCAAAGCTAATTTCTTTGCAGCATCCAGCTCGATTGCATGAAGATAAAAATCCCCCAATCCTTGTGTAGATAATAAAATACCTTTTGCACCGATTGCGGTTAAAAATAATATGATTGCACTAATAAAACCCCATTCTTTATGAAAGGTTTTTTCTTTCAGCCAATAAGCTAAAGTTAAAATGAGATACCATAATAATGTAGCCAAGCCAAAATTATATTGTATCCTATCAAAAATACTTCGAACGATTTCACCGTATTGATACGGTGCAAGAACTGCAAAGGATAAACCTATCAAGAGATAAGCCATGATCTTTTCTATTGACTTTGCCATACGCAATGGCTGGGATTGTTCTCGATAAGGATAATACAAACAATAGGCTGCTATGGCATACGTACACATCAAAACCGTATTGGCAAAGAGAACCTGTTGATGATGAAATACTGCACTAATAAACGTTGCCACACCACTTGCCAATAATAACACCACACCAAAATAGCGTGCATTTGCCATCGCATACCGCCAGCCTAACCATATCATCACCACACCATGAATGGCCCAGCCAACACTTGTCCAATAGGCATCAAAAGCAAACGGTAGAATAAGTGCAGTAAAAACCAAACCCAGACCATAAAAACACTGGGCTAAAATCGAAAGCTGTTGCGATTTTTGATGCAGTACATAACCCATCACCACATAGACCACCGCTAAAACACCACTGGCAATACTTAAAGCATAACCATCCGAATCCACCAACCCTGCATATAAGCTAAATGCCATAAATGGTGTCGCAAAAATCAATGTGCTATCAATCACGGGAATATCTTTAAATGACATCCCCAATTGGGCAATGATTTGACTATAACGAATCGAGATAAACAGATATAAAGTAAAAATCGCCCAAACCCAGCAACTTAATTGCAAATACTGTGCAGGTTCGGCATTCAACCAAATCGCAAACCCACCAATCCCAAAGGTCATGAGCAATGCAATGGTATTTAAAATCCGCCACGGTTTAAACCATGCAATCACGGCCAATGCAGTATTTAAGGCAAAATAATATGCCATCAATGCAGGAATATCATTGCTACCTGTATTTAAAATAAATGGGGCAATAAAACCACTGCCCAAAGCAATAAATGCCAAAATCAGGGCATTTTGTCGTAAAGCGAGTAACAATGTCCCAGCAAGCAGTGCCATCAATCCTGCATAACTCAGCCCAATCGACTGGATTACACCAAGATGGTAGCTACTAAATAAGACTAAAAACACAATGCCCAGACCTGCCCCTTGCAGGCTGATCGCATAATCAAAGCGTTTTTGCCGTAGTACATAACCTAGTCCTATTAAGGCAAAACCACCCAATGCTACCCCTGCCATTTTTGCAGACAGTGTCAGTTGCCAATATTCACTGGCAAACCGTAACAATAAAATCACGCCTATCAGCAGAATCACCACCGCAATACGCACAATGCTATTGCCACCCTTAAACCAATTCAGTGCTGCATCCCAAAGCGAAGTCATGACCTGAAGTTCTTTGTGCTGTTCAGGCTGAGGTTCTGGACAGTTCAATTCTGGCTCTGATACTGGCACTGATGCACTACCCTGTACTATATAAGGTTCTTGTGCTGCGATATTGGGTACAAATATGGGTTGGACTGGTACTTGTGGCGTATGCGTTGTCTGAATTTCACCCTGCTTGATTTGTTGTTCAAGGTCAAAAATTTGCTGATGTAGTCGATAAATTTGCTGTTGCTGATTTTCAAAACTATTGGCAATCGCTATCGTGGCCATCATACCCACAACGAATCCCCACATATCGACCTGCTGACCGATAATCACCTGCCATAACAAGCCCAATCCCAATAAAACCAGTATGACCCTTGCCCATAAAGACTGTGGCATCCTCACTAAAGATCTATGATGTTGTTGCATGATGTTCACAATTCTAATTTTTCCTGACATCAATTTACCACGTCTTGCATTTTTATAATATGCGGTATCGTTTTACAGTTGTGCCATCCATCAGTACACTATGCACAAGATAAATTGCTGTACTGGAAACATATCATGCCACCATTTGTATTGGTTGATGGGTCTTATTTTTTATTTCGGGCATTTCATGCGATTCCCCCGCTTACGACCTCACAAGGTTTACATACCAATGCAGTTCGTGGTGCAAGTGCTGCCATTCAGAAACTCATGCGTCGAGTTCAACCCACCCACATGGCAGTGATTTTTGATACACCAGAACCCACCTTTCGCCATGAACTTTCACCAATTTACAAAGGTGACCGCCCAAGTATGCCCGAGGAATTGGCGGAGCAAATCCCCTACTTGCACGCCCTGATTCGAGCTTTGGGGATTCCACTGTATAGCCTTGCAGGGGTAGAAGCCGATGATATTATCGGTACACTCACCCATCGGGCTTTGGCCGAAGGGCATCAAGTGCTGATTTCCACAGGTGACAAAGACATGGCACAATTAGTCAATCCGCATGTCACGCTGGAAGATAGTTTTAAAGAGCGTACCTTAGACGAGGCAGGCGTATTTGAAAAATTTGGGGTACATCCGCATCAAATTGTCGATTATCTCACCCTTATGGGGGATGCTTCCGATGGGATTATGGGCGTACCCGGTGTAGGAGCAAAAACCGCCGCCAAACTGCTCAATGAATATGGTTCATTGCAAAATATTCTTGCCAATGCCGACAATATTAAAGGTAAAGTTGGGCAAAATCTAAAAAACCATCAGGATAATATTAAAGTCGATCACCAATTGGCAACCATCATCACAGGACTAGATTTAAGCCTGACATGGGATGATTTAAAACTCAGCGATCCCAATGTCCATGAGTTGAAGCGACTCTATACCGAGTTGGAATTTCGAACCCAATTACAATCATTAGAACACCCCAACAATCCGAACAACAGCAATAATCACCAAGCGAATCATAGTCTTGCCCAATCGCCATCGGTTGAAATGGCAAGCCATGAACATACAGCACTCAATCCGTCAGAAAATGTATCTCAGCAACCTCTGTTTCACACGGTGCTCACCACGAGCCATTGGGAACAATTATGGACACGCTTGCAAAATGCCAGTCATTTTGCCATTGATACCGAAACCACCAGTCTGGACTATCGTATTGCCGAAATGGTCGGTTTATCGGTCGCTTTTGATGCTAAAGATGCCTATTATGTGCCATTTACCCACGATTATATGGATGCACCACAGCAACTCAATCGTGAACAGATTCTGGCACAACTCAAACCAATTTTGGAAAATCCTACGGTTGGAAAAATTGGACATCACCTAAAATATGATGCCCATATCTTTGCCAATCATGGCATTCAGCTCAAAGGCTGGCTATTTGATAGCATGCTGGCCTCTTATGTACTCAACCCATCGGCAACCCGACATAATATGGATGATGTGGCACGTGTTTATCTTGGTCACATGACCACCACATTTGAACAAATTGCAGGTAAAGGTGTAAAACAACTGAGCTTTTACCAAATTTCTTTAGATATTGCTGCACCTTATGCCTGTGAAGATGCTCATATTACCTATCGCCTATATGAAGTGTTATCGACGAAACTAACAGAAACACCAGAACTCAAACGATTATTAGAACGTGTTGAACTTCATGCTGCCCAAGTCCTCACCAGTATGGAAACACGAGGCATTCAACTCAATCCAGCTTTTCTACATCAGTTAAGTACCGAATTTGACCAAGATATGCAAAAGTTTGAGCAACAAGCCATTGCAATGGCAGGACAGCCATTTAATATCGCTTCACCAAAACAAGTCGGCGAAATCTTGTTTGATAAACTCGCCATCAAAGGCGGTAAAAAAACCGCTACGGGGCAATATAGTACCAGCGAGTCGGTACTGGAAAAAATTGACCATCCTATTACGCAACTGATTCTGGACTACCGCACACTGGCAAAGCTCAAAAGTACCTATACCGACCGTCTAGTCGAACAGGCAGATACCGCAACCTGCCGAGTGCATACCAGCTACCATCAGGCGGTCACCACCACAGGACGACTCTCCTCCTCCGATCCAAATCTGCAAAATATTCCCATTCGTGGGGCTATCGGGCGACAAATCCGTCAAGCCTTTATCGCCCCTGAAGGTCGGGTACTGCTCGCTGCCGACTATTCACAGATTGAATTACGCTTGATGGCACATTTTTCACAGGATGAGGCATTAACCCAAGCCTTCCTCGAAGGGAAAGATATTCACCAAGCCACAGCAGCAGAAGTATTAGGCATTGCTCTTGAAGATGTTACATCAGACCAACGCCGTCAAGCCAAAGCGGTAAACTTTGGTTTACTCTATGGCATGTCAGAATTTGGCTTGATTCGTCAGCTTGGTTTTACGCGTGAAGAATCACAAAGCTATATCAAACAATATTTCCACCGCTATCCTGGCATTTATGACTATATGCAACGCACACGGCAGCTTGCACACGAGCAAGGTTTTGTACAAACCTTATTAGGTCGTCGTCTTTATACCCCTGATATTGATGCACGTAATGTCATGCTCAGAAAAGCCGCCGAACGTGCTGCCATTAATGCACCACTCCAAGGCAGTGCTGCCGACATTATCAAACTTGCCATGATTGCAATCGAACAAAAAATTGACCCAAAGCGTGGGTTATTACTGTTACAAGTACATGACGAATTGGTATTTGAAGTCGATACCGATTATATCAATGAAATCGTACCCATCATCAAAGATACCATGCAAAATGTCATGACTTTGTCTGTACCGTTAATTGTGGATATCGGTCAAGGTAAAAATTGGGATGAGGCACATTAACCCATTACATTTAAACGTAAAAAAACCTGTTATTGCATAGCATAACAGGTTTTTTATAATGATACAGACTAACGCAACCCACTCAAGACCACAGGAGCAATCGCTTCTGTCATGACAATATCAATAATTAATAAAGTGAGAATTGCAAACAACGGCGATAAATCCATCATCCCCATATTCGGTACAATTCGTCTAAAGGGGGCAAATAATGGTTCAGCCAAATCCTGAATGGCTTCAGTATAAGGTCCTCGACTTTGCGTAAACATCACCACCCAACTCATAATAATCGCCGCAAAAATCAAATATCGACAAAATGTCACTACCCCATCGGTGATTGCCATCAACGTCCCCAACAACAACCCATCTACACTGGCCGCTAGATTTTTATAATGTACATCAAAGATATCTAAACCAACCTGCAAATGACTCAAGCCCCATACCTTTAACAAATACAGAATAATCAGTAGAATCAGAGCAGCAAGATTCACTCGCCCTTTGGCAATCACGGGTAAAGTACGATTCAGAATATCAATCACTTTGGTTGCTTTGATGGTAGATGCAACCACTGGATTAAACATATTAATGGCTGCAAGTTGCATCAAAAAACGTAAAAATACCAATAAAATTGCAACATTAATAACGACATGAAAAATAATGACCAAAGTATTACTCACTTTTCTATATGCTAATGACTTTAAGCGGTTTCAATCTGTGCTGCAAGTTCATGTGCCAGTGCTTCACTACGTTTTTCTGCGGCTGCCAAAGCCGTTTGAATATGCTGTGACACCTGAAATTGCTCAAGACTTTCAATGGCTGCCTGTGTGGTACCATTAGGGGAAGTCACATTGCGACGCAATTGTGCTGGCGTATTTTCACTGGTAATCGCCATTTGTGCAGCACCGAGTGCAGTTTGCAGCGTTAAAGCTGATGCGGTTTTTTCATCCAAACCAAGATTTTTTCCAGCTTGAATCATGGCTTCCATTAAATAGAAAAAATAAGCAGGCCCTGAACCAGACAAAGCCGTGACTGCATCAATTTGTTTTTCCTGATTCACCCAGATTGCTAATCCTGTTGCCGATAAAATCTGTGTAGCTCGTTCACGATCTAGCTGCCCCACATGCTCACTGGCATATAGACCTGATGCACCACATTGTACCAAAGCAGGTGTATTGGGCATGACACGCACGATACGCTGATAACCATTCAATACATTTGATATTAATGCTATTGGTGCACCCGCAATAATCGAAATCACCAATTGATTGCTGATTTTATCTGCCAGTGGTTGTAATACTTGTGCCAAAACCTGTGGTTTGACTGCCAAAACAATCACATCGGCTTGTGCAATGGCCATGACATTATCATCACACACCTGAATATCCTGCTGACGCAAAATATCCTGAATCTGTGGGACAGGGTCAGATACTGTGATACGTGTGCTTGGTAAACCTCGTGCAATCAGACCGCCAATCAGTGCCTGTGCCATATTGCCACCGCCAATAAACGCAATATTGCAATCTAAAGTATTCGCCATAATATTCGATCAATCCGTATTCATATCATTGTAAATATGGCAGCCAACCTTGAGCCTGACAATAAGGACTAGCTGCCAACCAAAAACCTTGCGGTGTAAACACACCAAGCACGACATTATGGTACATCAATATTTGAATTTGATGACGCATCCATGGTGCTATTTTTGCAGTTTGTAACTCTTTTTTCAGTACCCGATGCCCTGCACGAGCATAAAACTGGATTTTTTCACCCCCCTGACGAGGGAATAAACTTAAAGGTTGTGCCAATAATGCTGCGTCCAATCCCATATCTTGTGTACGCTGAATCAATACTTGCCCCAAAGCAGTCTGTGCGTGCTGCCCCAAGCGAAAGCGGATCTGCTGCATTTGTGGGATAGTTTGAAAATTTAACCAGTCTTGTTCGCTATAACGATACAATTGATTGGCAAAACGTACAAAATAATAATCCGCATAATGCAATATACTTTGTGCATCCTCACGTGCAGCGATGACTTCCTGCTGCAAGCGTTGCACCATTGCCAACGGTGGACGATATGGCTGTGCTGCCTGCATCCATGCCGATAACACTTGTCGCTGTCTGGCATTGGATAATTGTGCTAATTTGTCCAGTTCAATACGCTGTTGTGCATCCATGCAAAAGATAAAATCCTGTTGCAATACATCTTGCAAAATATCATCAGCATCCTGCATCAACATGGCACAACGGGCAATACTGTCCTGCATTTTCGGAAAACGTTGCTGTAATACCGCCCATAATGTATCACGACACCATACTCTATCGTACGCCATATCATGATTCATAGGATCATCAACATAGCAAATATTCAGCTGCTGAACCCAAAGCTGAATATGCTGTTTGGACAAGGATAATAAGGGTCGCCAAAGCGTATAATACGACCTATTTTCCACTTCACACATGGCAGCCAAACCACGCACACCACTGCCCTGCAATAACCGTAACATCACAGTTTCCGCCTGATCCTGCTGATGATGGGCAAGTACCAATACATCCCAAGGTTGCAAATATTGCGAAAATGCCTGATAACGTGCTGCCCTCGCCTGTGCTTCGACATTGCCAGCCTGCACATCCACTTTGACCACAACACAAGAGATAGAATATTGCTCGCAACATTGATGTACAAATTGCGACCACGCTGCACTCACCCGTTGTAATTGATGGTCAATTGAGATCACAGATAGACGTTCTGGAATCAACTCGGCAAGTAAGTGCAAAAGCAACATGGAATCCATACCGCCACTACATCCCAAAACAATCTTGGCGTGTGGCTGAAACTGATTAAGCTGCTGAATTAAGCGTTGCTTAAATTGGCACTGCCAAACTTCATTAAACGCTGATAACGTGCTTCGCATCGGGTTTCCGCATCCATTTCCAGCAATTCATCCAACGTACGTTCAAGTACCCGTTGTAATACCTGCATCACTTGGGTAGGCTGCAAATGTGCACCTTCACCCTCATCCACTACCGATTCAACAATACCCAGTTGTTGCAATCTCTCTGCGGTCAATGCCAATGCCTCACTGGCTTGTTCGGCTTTTTCAGCAGTTTTCCAAAGAATCGAGGCACAGCCTTCAGGTGAAATCACAGAATAAATACTGTGTGAAAGCATAATCACCCGATCTGCCACCCCAATCGCCAATGCACCACCTGAACCACCTTCACCAATCACCGTTGCAATGACAGGAACTTTTAGACTCGATAATTGGGCTAAATTTTTGGCAATCGCCTCGGCTTGTCCACGCTCTTCTGCACCAACCCCAGGATAAGCCCCCATGGTATCAATGAAGGTCAAAACAGGTAAATTAAAACGCTCTGCCATCTCAAATAGACGCTGCGATTTACGATAACCTTCTGGACTACACATGCCAAAATTATGATACAGACGCTCTCGGGTACTTCGTCCTTTATGCTGCCCAATCAACATCACAGGTCGTCCAGCAAAACGTGCCAAACCACCGATTAATGCACCATCATCACCAAATAAGCGATCACCATGCAAGGCATCAAATTCGCTAAATATGCCCGTTACATAATCCAAAAATTGTGGACGTTCTGGATGGCGAGCAATCTGCACCGTTTGCCATGCCTTAGAATGTTTTGTTTTGGTATTCATATTTGACCTATGACTCATCCACAAACTGACTAGACTGAATTTGCAAATCAATCTGCCAATGTTTAAATTGTATCTGCTCATCATGCAAATCAGCAATTAACAAGGGATACTGTTTCACATCATCAAAAATAGTCAGTTGCCAACTTTGCTCATTTTTGACTTGCAATGCAAAAGTAGGCAGTGCCGTATCACTACGACTGTTATTTAACAACACTGCTAAACGCAACAACAAACATAAATAAATGAGCTTCTTAGCACCAACCTTTTGGACATCCAGCAGTGCATCCTGACGTAATTTACGGCGATGATGTCCAACCAAGTGAGCCAAATGATTCTGATCAATTTGGGAAAAACCTGGTACATCAGAATGCTGTAACAGATACGCCCCATGACGATGATAACCACCATGACTAATCGCCAAACCAATTTCATGCAAATATGCCGCCCGACGCAATAAATCCGCATCTTCAGCAGTCAAATGCAACTGTTCAGCAACCTGTTCAAACAGTTGCTGTACCGTCAATACCACACGCTCTGCCTGCTTTGGATCTGCACCATAACGCCCCATCATCGCCTGTACACTACGATCACGAATATCTTCATGACGGAAACGTCCAAGCAAATCATACATGACACCCTCACGCAAAGCACCATCAGAATAGCTTAGCGTTTCGATTTTTAAGACATCAAAAATCGCATACAAAATCGCCAACCCTGCTGGCAATACCGCCCGACGGTCATCTTTTAAACCTTCAAAATCAATTTCACTGACATGCTGAAATTTAAGTAATCGTTCTTTTAATTTTTGCAACCCGTACGCAGTCAAATTTTGCTGCTCATCACTTAAGCCCATATTCACCAATATTTGGCGGCAGGCCTTAATCGTACCACTTGAACCAACAACCGCATCCCATCCTGCTACTTTATACGTGCTTGCGATCGCTGCCAATTCTTTACGTGCTGCAACGACTGCTTTATCAAAAGCTTTGCTGCTAATATCACCCATCGGGAAAAATGCTTTGGTATAAGCTACGCATCCCATTTGTAAAGATTCGGTATGAATCGGCTCAAACTTTTCGCCGATAATAAACTCAGTCGAACCACCACCAATATCAATCACCAAGCGACGTTCACCATTGACCATGGTATGCGACACACCGAGATAAATCAGACGAGCTTCCTCACGCCCTGCAATAATTTCAATCGGTTTAGGTAAGATTTCGGCCGCTTTTTGGATAAATTCATCGCCATTTTCTGCTTGACGCAAGGCATTGGTTGCCACGATTCTTAAACGATGACTTGGCACAGCCCCCAAACGTCCAACAAAACGACTCAGACATGCCAATCCACGCTGCTGTGCCGCTTCGCTTAAATAATTATTTTCATCTAATCCTGCTGCAAGTTGTACCTTTTCTGACATTGATACCACTTTCTTCACCTCACCATGATCTACTCTGGCAATCGCAAGGTGAAAACTATTTGACCCCATATCAATTGCAGCCAATAATTCTTCATCAATTAAAAAATCAGACATTCTGTACATATACCCTTATCAGAAACACGACTAGAGTAATGCACTCCGCTATTTTTTTAAAGCGTTGATTCTAGTAAAATCACTAAAATTCACATCTACCCACATGTACTTCATCACACAAATTCCGCTGTTATTGTGATTTACGATAATTGACATCGAAAGCATCCATGACATAATCTGCCCACAAGGCTTGAAAATCCCAAGTAAAACCACATAACTTATCTAACCTCTGTAGAATGACCTCCCTTCATCACAGATACCATGATTCAACCATAACGGAGTAAAACCATGTCAGACAACATCATCAATACTACTGATGACAACTTCCAAGCAGATGTATTAGCAAGCGACACACCTGTACTTGTAGATTTTTGGGCTGGCTGGTGTGCACCATGTAAAGCAATTGCACCGATTCTAGCCGAGCTGGCCAATGAATATAACGGCAAACTCAAAATCGTTAAAGTTGATGTCACTACAGCAGAAGCCACAGCAGTGAACTACAATATCCGTAATATTCCTGCATTACTTCTATTTAAAAATGGTGAAGTGGTTGCACAACAAGTAGGTGCTGTACCACGTTCCAAATTGGTTGATTTTATTGATAGCAATATCTAAACAGTGAAATCATCAAAAATACCATTCTCAATGAATGGTATTTTTTCAAGTTCATATTGACAAAATGACCATTATCCCGTATATTTTGCCTACATTAAATTCCATGAAGATTTCAAGGAATTTAACGCTACAATAAGATCGCCGCTCGGCAACCCTCGTCTTCCGATATTTTGCCTTTATATTATCCATAAGTTTACTGGTACAGATACTCAAGACATCACTCCAAACAGACTGAGTGTGCGAACTTTCATCATCCACATTTTATGCATTAAAAAGCCTTTCACTACGATAGTCCTCATATGAATTTAACCGAACTCAAGAAAAAACCGATTGGCGAACTCATTAAAATTGCTGAATTTATGGGTCTCGAAGGCATGGCCCGCAATCGCAAACAGGACGTGATTTTTGCGATTTTAAAACATCATGCCATGAATGGTGAAGAAATTTTTGGTGATGGTGTCCTCGAAATCCTATCCGATGGTTTTGGATTTTTACGCTCCGCCGCAGGTTCTTATCTCGCTGGGCCAGATGACATTTATGTTAGCCCATCACAAATTCGTCGGTTTAATCTGCGTACAGGAGATACCATCACAGGTACAATTCGCCCACCCAAAGAAGGTGAACGTTATTTTGCCTTATTAAAAGTGAATCAGATTAACTACGACACCCCTGAAAATTCACGTAATAAAATCCTGTTTGAAAACCTTACGCCACTGTTTCCAACTGAACAATTGGTCATGGAACTGGGTAATGGAACGACCGAAGATTTAACCGCTCGTGTCGTAGATTTAATTGCCCCGATTGGTAAAGGTCAGCGTTCGATTATCGTTGCACCGCCAAAAGCGGGTAAAACCATGTTATTACAAAATATCGCCCAGTCGATTGTACGTAATAACCCAGAAGTCTTCCTGATTGTCCTATTGATTGACGAACGCCCAGAAGAAGTCACCGAAATGGAACGCAGTGTGCGTGGTGAAGTCATTGCCTCCACATTTGATGAATCCCCTGCTCGCCATGTACAAGTCGCTGAAATGGTGATTGAAAAAGCCAAGCGTTTGGTTGAACATAAAAAAGATGTGGTGATTCTGCTCGATTCAATTACCCGTCTGGCTCGTGCCTATAACACAGTGATTCCCTCCTCTGGTAAGGTATTGACGGGTGGTGTCGATGCACATGCCTTAGAACGTCCAAAACGCTTCTTTGGTGCAGCACGTAATATCGAAGAAGGCGGCTCACTCACCATTATCTCCACTGCCCTGATCGAAACAGGCAGTAAGATGGATGAAGTCATCTACGAAGAATTTAAAGGTACAGGCAACCAAGAAGTGATTCTGGAACGCCGTATTGCAGAAAAACGTGTCTTCCCTGCTATGAACATCAAAAAATCAGGTACACGTCGTGAAGAGCGTCTAATGGATGAAGATAAACTACGTAAAGTATGGATTCTACGCAAACTACTTCATCCAATGGATGAGTTGGCAGCAATGGAATTCTTACTCGATCGTATGAAAGAAGCCAAAACCAATGATGACTTCTTCGACCAAATGAAACGTAAACAATAATGCCCTAAAAAGTCCCTCAATGTACATTGAGGGACTTTTTTTGACTTAAATCACATTTTTATCTTTTTGTTACAAAAAACACCCTTAGGGTAGTAATACATAACATGCAGTGATAGCATACAAAACAAGCGAATTTTGTTGAATATAGGATATTTTTATCACTCAACTCGCTTTTAACATTGAAGCAATAAAGAGAGTAATACCATGTTATTAAAAAAAATTGTAATCGCCACCAGCATTGCCACAGCCTTGACTTTTTTGGGTTGTGCAAAAAAGACCGAAGAATCCAATACCAATGCTGCTGATGCTCAAGCTGCTGCAACTGAAGCACAAGCTGCTGCAGAAGCTGCTGCAACACAAGCCGAGGCTGCTGTGGATGCTGCTGCCGCTGTCGAAAATAATGCTGCCTCTGCTGCAGAATAAGACCAATCCACAAAAATAATGCTTCCTTACCCACTTAAAAAATTGGGTCAGATAAAAAAGAGAATCATCAGATTCTCTTTTTTATGTCATTTTTAAGCCTGTTCGTTTTCTACACGCTGTCTAAACTTTTGACCCGCACGGAATGTCACCACACGACGTGCTGTAATCGGAATTTCTTCACCAGTTTTTGGATTTCGACCAGGACGCTGGCGTTTATCTCTTAGCTCAAAATTACCAAAACCTGAAAGCTTGACTTGTTCCCCTGCAATCAAGGCTTGGCTAATTTCATTAAAAAAAAGCTCCACGAGTTGTTTTGCTTCCCTACGATTTAAGCTGGTTTTTTCGCTTAGATGGTCTGTCATCTCGGCTTTGGTTAATGCTGTCATGATGCCCTCAATTTTGCATTATAAGTTGTTTCTAGGCTTGCAATTACGCTATCCATTGCTTGCTTGATTTCAGCATCTTCGAGTGTACGTGTAGGATGTTGAAATTGCAAGGCAAATGCTAAAGAACGATGTCCTATTTCTACACCTTGTCCAGTATATACATCAAATAACCAACTTGCAGCTAAAAACTCACCTGCTGCTTGTTGAATCGTTGATTCAATACCACTTAACGCAATACTATCATTAATTAATACCGCAATATCACGTCTAACCGATGGAAAACGTGATATTTCTGTAAAATTATACACATAAGGTTGCAAAACTGCACTTTGGTTCAGCTCTACCACCCACGTTTTAGTTAAATCCAAAGCATCTTCCAAAGATGGATGCAAACGCCCTAAATAACCAATACTTTGCCCATTGAACAAAATCTCCGCCGACTGCCCTGGATGTAACCATGCACGCTCGGAACGCACATACTCGACTTTGACATGGGCAACATCCAAAATAGCTTCAACTTCACCTTTTAAGTCAAAGAAATCCATCGCTTCGGTTTTGACATGCCATTGTTCTGCTGTACGTGAACCTACTGCAATCATGGCTAAGGTTGGGATTTGTTTTAAATCTTTGATATTGCTTGCATTCTGATAGTCAAAACGCAAACCCAGTTCAAAAAAACGTACTCTATCTTGCTGGCGGTTGAGATTGTACTGTACACAAGGAATCAAGCTAGACAATAATGTGCTACGCATCACCGCCAAATCATTGGAAATAGGATTGGCTAATGCTAAAGGTTGAATTTGAGGATTTAACAGTTTTTCCAGTTTTTCATCCACAAAACTAAAGCTAATCGCTTCCTGATAACCCAAACTCACCAAAGTCTGACGTAATTGTCCAATCTCGGTTTGGTCTTGATATGAGGTTAAAGTAATGTCGATACTTGGTGCAGTAATTGGAATATTGTCATAACCATAAATACGAGCGATTTCTTCAATTAAATCCTGATAAATTGCCAAATCATAACGATGTGATGGTGGTGTCACCTGCCAGCCTGCTGCATCTTTCTCGACTTGACATTCCAAACGAATGAAAACATCTTCAATAAATGCGGCATCAATACTAAAGCCCAGCAATTTATCCACTTGAGCCTGAGTTAAAGCAATCGCTTGACGTGTTGGTAAAATGTCGCCTTGTTCATGTTTAGCAATTAAACCAAATTCGCCTCCTGCCAATTCCTGAATCAACTGACATGCCCGATTCATGGCAAGTTCAGGTAATTCAAAATCAACCCCACGTTCATAACGTTGTGAAGCATCGGTATGTAAGCCAAAACGTCTTGCACGTCCTGCTATTGCTAATGGTGCAAAAAAAGCACTTTCTACGAAAATGTCTTTGGTTTCATCGGTGACGCTTGAAGATAATCCACCCATGATACCGCCAATTGCCAAGACTTTTTCATCATCGGCAATCACTGTGACATCATCTTGTAATTCAACTTCCTGCTCATTAAGTAAAACCAGTTTTTCACCTTGTTTGGCTTGACGCACAATCACCGAACCTGCAATTTTATCCAAATCAAAGGCATGTAAAGGCTGTCCCACTTCCATCAATACATAGTTGGTAATGTCCACCAAAATACTATGACTACGAATCCCAGAACGTGTTAAAGCCTGCTGCATCCACTCTGGCGTAATGGCTTGGGTATTGACGTTTTTAATCACTCGACCGAGATAACGTGGTGCGGCTGGTGTTTCGACAAATACAGGTTTTTCATCCAAAATGGTTGCAGCAACGGCTTGGATATTGGGGGCTTGATAATTCAGTTGATTGATGACGGCTACTTCACGAGCAATGCCTCGAATACTAAAGCAATCACCACGGTTTGGCGTAATACTAATATCAATCACTCGGTCATCAAGTTGCAGATAGTCACGGATATTAGCCCCGATGGGAGCATCGCTTGGTAGTTCTAACAATCCATCTATTTTATCTTCTAAGTCAATTTCTGATGCACCACACAGCATTCCATGCGATTCTACACCACGCAATTTCCCCTTTTTGATTTTAAAATCATTCGGCAATACCGCTCCAACAGTTGCAACTGGGACTTTCATACCTACACGGACATTCGGTGCACCACACACGATTTGTAACGGTTCAGCCTCGCCAATATTCACCGTAGTGACACGCAAACGGTCTGCATCAGGATGTTGCTCTACGGTTAAGACTTCACCAATCACCACGCCTGTAAAGGCTTGTGCTACTGGCGAACTCTCATCAATTTCCAAGCCTAACATGGTCAATTGTTCAGCTAAAGTATCACTATCAACGTTTGGATTAACCCAAGTACGCAACCAATTTTCACTAATTTTCATCTTTTCTATTCCTGAATCTCCCCTAACCCCTCTTTTCCAAAGAGGGGGACTTTCCCCTGATTTACTGATGGCATTAGATTTCAGAGTTTCCCCCTTTATTAAAGGGGGCTAGGGGGGGATTTTTACAATTAAAGTAACCGATTATTTAGGCAAATTGACTTAAAAAACGCACATCATTTTGATAAAACATACGCAAATCATTAACGCCATAACGCAGCATGGCAAAGCGTTCAATACCTAAACCAAAAGCAAAGCCTGAATATTGCTCTGGGTCGATACCACAATTTTGTAACACAGTCGGATGTACCATACCACAGCCCATCACCTCCAACCATCTTCCACGTTCGTCCATAATATCAACTTCGGCACTGGGTTCGGTAAATGGAAAATATGATGGACGAAAACGCACAGTGAGTTCTTTTTCAAAAAAAGCATTCAATAGATTGATAATAATACCTTTAAATTCGGTAAAATTGGTATTTTCGGTGACGTATAAGCCTTCGATTTGATGGAACATTGGCGAATGGGTCTGGTCAGAATCACAGCGATAGACACGCCCTGGGCAGATAATCCGAATCGGTGGTTTACTCACTTCCATGGTACGAATCTGCACACCTGAAGTATGGGTACGCAATAAATGTTGGGCATCAAAATAAAAAGTGTCGTGCATGGCACGTGCAGGATGATGTCCTGGAATATTCAAAGCTTCAAAGTTATGATAATCATCTTCAACCTCTGGGCCTTCCGCTACAATAAAACCAATTTTGGTAAAAAACTGGCTAATCCGTTCACGTACTTGTGTGACAGGATGAATACTCCCCACAGCTTGCCCACGAGCAGGTAACGTAATATCGATGGTTTCACTGGCTAATTTTTCAACTAAAGCCTGTTGCTGCAAAGCCGCCTGACGTTCGATTAGAGCAGTATTAATCGTTTCACGCACAGCATGAATTTTTGCACCCTCAACTTTACGTTCTTCTGCATCCATTTTACCCAATGCTTTGGACTGCTCAGCAAGTTGGCTTTTTTTCCCTGTAAACTGCACACGAACTTGGTCAAGTGTGACAAGATTTTCGGCTGCGGCAATGGCAACGAGTGCTTCATTGGTCAAGACTTGCAGTGACATAGTAACTCTCAAGATTTCATCAGTATTTTTTCGATGTGGTATTCTAACAGTTTTTTAGCTAAGATTAAGTCTAAACACCACGCCGCATTAAGAAAAACCCAAAAACACAACTCAACCCGAGTTCAACTTAAAATCAAATACAAACCTCGAATATTAACAATAACCCTCTATACGTGTAATCGGTAACTTTTGCCCAATTGATTTTTCAATCTGCGGCAAATTAAACGCATCATCTTCTGATAAGAAGCTAATACTCACGCCTTGTGCACCAGCTCGCCCTGTACGCCCAATACGATGCACATAATCATCCGACTGTTCAGGCAAAGTAAAATTAATCACATGTGACACACCATCAACATGAATACCACGACCTGCGACATCCGTTGCAATCATGATATTTAACTTACCTTTTTTAAAATTATCCAGCATTTTTAAGCGTTTATCTTGGGTGATTTCACCTGATAAAATACCTACTTGATAACCATCCACTTTTAAACGGTCAAATAATTTACGCACCTGATCACGACGATTGGCAAAAATCATCACTTTTTCAATCGGCTCATCACGTAAAATATCTTTCAATAAACGATACTTATCCTGATTTGCAACCATATATATCCGCTGTTCTACATCAGCATTGGTTTTCTTTTCAGGCTCAATTTCTACGATGACTGGCTGATACAACCAACGATGTGCCAAATTCAACACATCAATATTAAACGTCGCTGAAAAAAACAACGTCTGACGACATTCTTTGGCGGGTGCATAACGCACAATACGCTTCACTGCTGGGATAAAACCCATATCCAATAAACGATCAGCCTCATCAATCACCAAAAATTCCAGCTGATCCAACCAAATTTCTTTTTGTTCAACAAAATCAATCAAACGTCCCGGTGTTGCTACGACAATATCCACAAACTGACTTGCCAATTGCCTCTTCTGTTGATCAAAATCCACCCCACCCAACAAAGTCACCAAATGCAGATTGGTAAATTTGGTTAAGGCTTTGGCATCTTGTTCAATTTGCAACGCCAATTCTCGTGTAGGTGCAAGAATCAAGGCACGAGGTTCACCACGAAAACGCTCACCACCAATCGGATTGTTAAGTAAATCATGAATTACACTAATTAAAAATGCAGCGGTTTTACCCGTTCCTGTCTGAGCTCGCCCAATCGCATCATGCCCAGCCAGCGTAAATTGTAAGACTTTTTGCTGAATCGGAGTCATTTGCGTATAACCCAACGCATCAATTGCCTGTTTTAACTGTGCATGTAAATTTAAAGCGTTAAAATCACCAGCCATTTTCAAGTATCACTTTATATTAAACATTCGATTATAAATACAAAAAACGCCCTAATTGATCATTAAGGCGTTTTTCTTACCATCATTTTTCAATAATGATTATTCTGCAGAACGAACATCTTCAGCTTGTAAGCCTTTTTGTCCTTGTGCCACAGTAAATTCTACACGCTGACCATCACGTAGTGAACGGTGACCGTCTGCTTGAATAGCACGAAAGTGTACAAATACATCTTCGCCATTACTACGTTGAATGAAACCAAAACCTTTAGTGTCATTAAACCACTTTACAACACCTTGTTCACGTGCTGACATAACGATTCCTCATCGATTTTTAAGAAAAAAGAAAGGACGCTTAGGCGTTGCCAACAGCAGATAAACACAAGATAAAAACAGCTTGTTTTGTTATGTATCGTTGTCATTCTGGAAAACTTTCAACATCAACCTATATCACATCCATTTGTAACTTCAACCCATTACCTTTGCAAAAATCACATCTAGTAAGAACTAAAAATTACGCACAAAGCTTAACATGTCCAAACATAGATTGATACTGATTTTTCAAGAAAAATGTGGATTATTTTATTTGACATTATCAGTAAAAATCTATACTATACGCACACCTCAAAACGTCCCTATCGTCTAGAGGCCTAGGACATCGCCCTTTCACGGCGGTAACCGGGGTTCGAATCCCCGTAGGGACGCCATTTTTTCCATAGCTCTGCGTTTTTCGTGTCGATTTCCTCCATGACTAAGCAGAGTGTTTGGTACTTATCAAATCCTAATAAATCAGCTATTTGCATAATTTGTATTGCATTTGGTTTTTTGCGTTTTGACTTCCAATCTGAAACTAATGTTGGTGATACTTCTAGCTCCCAAGCTAGTTTTTCGTATGTTCCAAATGTTTTTTAAACATCCTAAAAAACACATTGGTGCAATTAAAATAATGTATTAGAAAATCACCATGTTACACAACAAGCCAACAGACTACGCAAGTACAGTTATTTTAATCTATATATACAATGTGGATATTTTTTATTTGGTGGGCCCAGACAGACTTGAACTGTCGACCAACGGATTATGAGTCCGCTGCTCTAACCAACTGAGCTATAGGCCCTGTAAGACTAAATATAATTAATACAACATCTTAACTTGACGCCGATTCTACATAATTATTTTTACCTTTGCAATAATTAATTTTGTGGATACCATGTATTGATGTGGTCTCACAAATTGGAGCATTACAGCCCCTTACCATTGAGCGGTTACGACGTTTTCTTCGTGTCATATTTAACCCCAATAAGCATTTCCCATGCTTATTGGGGAGTAGAATACCACTTATAGCTGTAGTCTAAGACCCTAGATTCACATCTTCCTGCCGCCTACGCCATTGATTACCACGCTGAAAACGCCCGACAGGATGTCGTTCTGCACGTGCTCGCCGCACTTCTTTCGGGTTCATCTTTAACGGACGATAGATTTCTACACGCTCACCTGCCCGCAACACATACTGTGCAGGCTCAGCAATTTTTAAACCAAAAATTCCCAACTGTACAGGATCGGGCAAAGTGACCTGTTCCGCCAATCGGCTGTGTAACAAAGCATCCTGTGCCGTCATACCTGCATAAAAAGGCAATTCAATGCAATATTGTGCAGCTTCTGCACAATACACCACAGATACCACCTGCCGCACCGTTATGCTCCCAGCCATACCCATATCCAACCCACAAGCGATAACAATACAGACAATGGAATCACAATCCGCACCACCATCCGCCATAGGTTATATATTGCTTCATTGGGGAGCTGAATCGCTTTGCGTAAATGACTAATTTTCATCAACCAACCCACAAAAACCGCATACAGCAAAGCCAATAACAAGCCACAAATGACCAAGACAGGATAAAATACAACTGCACTGTGTGGAATTGCCCACAACAATACCGGCACAAGTAAAACCACGACTTGTAAAACCAGTACAATCTGACGCTCCAACAACTGTGCACGTACCAATTGCAATAACAACGCTGCCAATGCCAGTACAGCAAGTGTCAATACCCCTGCCTGCATTGGCGATACAATATCATTCACAAAGGCAAATACACCCAAACCAACAACCTGTGCCAGCCAAATAGGCAAAGCAACAGGAGCAGCCGAACGATTATTTTTTGTGGCTTGCAATGCACTTTGCCAATATAAACCTAGACCCAAACCACCTGTCACCATGATTAAAGTCACCACTTTTGCCCATTCGTGAAATTCAATCGCAGTCCATTGCCAGTGTTGTGTCGGTGCTTGCAAGATACCTGTCGCTACGACTCCCAGCATCGCCAATACCATCAATATCAATAAAATCAGACGTGGTACACATGACAAGGCAACCGCAACCACCGCCAAAATCAACACCATTAAACTTGAATGCAGCGACAAGCCCAATTGGTCTTGCATTTGCTGGGCGGAAAAATCCAGCATTCCCCCTACCATAAATGGTACAAACAGCACCGCCCCCCAACTCACTAACCGCCATTTTGTGCTACGGTCGGCATCCCGAGTCAGTTGCATAAAGCCTTGTAATGGGGTAGCTTTTGCACGTTTTGCCAAAGCAATTTCCAAAATCATCAGGGGCAATGCCAAAATCAACATGGATATGCCCCACAACAACCAAAAATCATATTGCTGATAAGCAACCAAGCCCAGTGTCGGTGCAAGCACAAGGCTTAAAATCAAGGATAAACAAAACGCCAAGACAGGGATTGTCCAAAAGGGTGAATTTTGGGTTTGCATTATGCTTTTCTCAGTCATCACAAAAAACTTAGTCGGTATTGTGCCTTTCCACGCTTATAAAAGCAAAATTTTTACCATACAAGGAACATGAATTAATACCTATCTGCCTGCGTTTTACGAATCAAGCTGGGATCTAATTTTTCTCGTTGCAAACGCTCAACATTGGTTAATCTTCTATGTTCAATCTTGCCCTCTTTAAACACGATCATCTCGCCTGCCTGATATGCCTGCCAAATTTCATTCTCTGTCAAAGGTTCAGTAGTAATCACTGCCACCCTATCTTCAGGCGTGGTGACGGCACTAAAATCAATATCTATATCCATATCAATCAAACGTGCATGTTGAAATGGATATTCACGAATCAACCAATGCAATTTGGTCGTCGCATAACTAAACAACACCTGACCATTGGACAGAAAAAAGTTAAACGTACCATGCTCGGCAATCTGTGGGGCAATGTCTGCCAGACAATCAAATAACGCCTCCAGCGAAGGTTGTTCACTGCCAAAACGCAGTGCAAATTGCTCCAGCACATAACAAAATGCCAGCTCACTATCGGTATCCCCAACAGATTGATAACGTCCTATCAGTTTAGGTTGAAAATCCAATAAATCACCATTATGGGCAAAAATCCACTGCCTTCCCCATAATTCACGCATAAAAGGATGTGAATTTTCTAAAGTAATTTTACCTTGTGTCGCTTTACGAATATGAGCAATCACATTACGAGATT
Source organism: Acinetobacter sp. (assembly GCA_008017315.1). Lineage (GTDB taxonomy): Bacteria > Pseudomonadota > Gammaproteobacteria > Pseudomonadales > Moraxellaceae > Acinetobacter. The sequence goes on along the minus strand of SSHE01000057.1, from coordinate 11,727 downwards.
TAATCGGGTAATTACGGATAAATTCTGCCATGGGTGACTCTATTGCCGATTGATGATCAACAAATAAGCGACAGGCTTTATCCTCAAAAAAAGCGATCCCAAAACCATCACAATGGTCTGAAGTAATCCCTGCTCGTTGCGAAAAACCACGAAAGGAAAAATTAATATCCGTTGGCGTGGCACAATTCATTCCCAATAACTGACACATGCTATTCACTTGTTTTAACAATAAAAAAAGCATATTGAACTTTCAATATACCTTTGCATTGTGCATGAGGGTTTGTAGTGATGCAACGCACATCCACAGCAAAAAGATGATTTTTTTGTTATTTTTGAATCATTTTATTCATCACAAAAGATTTTGCCACTTGATTGACTTCTAAAAATACAAAATAATCCAAACAATTAAAATCCTTATCATAATAGGCCTGTTTAGATAGCTTTGCCTGCATGTTGAGATAAGCATCAAATAACTTCGGCATACGCTCATCCTGTACAAAGCTATGCGTTGGGCGTACGGGTTCAAAAGTCTGTAACGATGCAATATCAATGCTTTGCTCTGGGCTTAACCGTTGTAAATGTTGGTGGGTATAATAAGCTCGTGCCAGATTATCCTCCAAACGCACACTGACACAACCCATCAAACACTTGGCACGCATACCCCACAGCACTTTGGGGGCAAGATTCAGCCATAGCATCGACAAGGCTTTGCCCGAACGGAATTGTGGATGTACACAAGTACGCCCCACTTCAACAATATTACTCATTTGGGCAAAATGGGGGACAACATCAAACTCTTTTGCACTGTAACTATGTGCCAGCTCGTACCCTTGTAATAATTTTAAACGCGTATAAGCGACAATTTCCCCTGACCATTTTTCCCGAATCACTGCATGTTCACAGCCAAAATCATAAACATCCTGATCCAAGCCCTGTTCAAATGATACACCGAACTGTTCGGAAAATTGTCTGGCACGAAAATGTTGTACCTGTTGCAATTGTTTTAGGTCATCGACCCATTCAAAACGTAATGGTGATGCTGAGGTTTTAGACTTGGTTAAAGGTAAACTTAAATGCTGACGATATTGATTTAATTTTGCTAACATATTCTGCTCTCCTGTTTTCCTATACACTAGGTGAGCAAAATGACAATAATATGACCAAATTATCAGAATTCGATGACATTAAAAATCACAGCAAACCGACTAGACTAATAAAAAATCAGGAGAACTCAGAAAATTCTTTATTTTGCTGGATTACCCCATTGATTAGATTCTGGTTTGGTTTCTGTTGCCAACCAAATGATAAGTGGGATAATACCAATAATCGTCAATGAAATTAACTGCCACCAACCTGAGCGATTGGTATCATGCAATCGGCGTGCAGCTACAGCTAAACTAGGCACAAATATTGCCAAGTTAAGTAAAAGACTTGGTGTCTCGCCAAGACCTAAAATTCCACTAATAAAACCCACTATAAAACCCACAATCATTGACCCTAAAACAAAGAACCAATATTCTTTACGGCGAGCACGACCTGAAAAATTTGCATAATTCTTCAGACATTTAATAAACCAATCTACCAAATTATATTCAGCTTCATTTTTACCATCATGGTTGCTAATGACACCGTGTAATTGTTGTTCCACATTCTGGGCAAATTGATTTAGCCCTTGTGCTTGCGTGAGATAGACCTGTACAGCACTACCCATTGTATCAATATCGAAATCAACAGTCATACCACGTGATGGTGGTCTTGCATCTTTCCATTCTTGTCCAACAAAATTATAGCGATTACCATCTTCCCCAGAGATAATGCCGATATTGGTCTGTATCGAAAAATCTAGAATTTGCCCTTTCATTGAGTTTCTCTCTTGTGTTGTAAAAATAACCTTCCTCAGTCTATTTGTATATTAATACAATAATATGAATATTCAAGAAAAATAAATCAGGCATAGCCAATACTAAGTTAATCATAAAAATTAAACATGTAATACCTTGGTTTCGGTTTCGACAAGTTCAACCTATTTTATGACATGATTACTTTTATGGGCTAACTTATGCCTATATTGTTGCTGATTACTCATCCTCAAGCAAGGCGGCACTCATCCCCACTGTATTAAAGCCTGCATCGACATACAGGATTTCCCCTGTAATACCCGATGCCCATGGCGAGCACAAAAATAATGCAGCATTGCCCACTTCTTCAATCGTGACGTTACGTTGTAATGGTGCAGTTTTGGCATTCACATCCAGCATTTTGCGGAAGGATTTAATCCCACTGGCTGCCAAAGTACGAATAGGTCCAGCAGAGATTGCATTAACTCGAATACCTTCACTCCCCAGACTACTTGCCAAATAACGCACACTTGCTTCTAGTGAAGCCTTAGCTAAACCCATCACATTATAATTGGGCAGGACACGTTCAGCCCCTTGATACGTGAGCGTGAGTAAACAACCCTGCCGCACAGCCAAAAGTGGGCGTGCTGCTCGTGCCATCGCAATAAAACTATATGCACTAATATCATGGGCAATTTTAAAACCCTCACGGCAAGTGACTTCGGTAAAATCACCCTCCAAGGTCTCCGCAGGAGCAAAGCCGATGGAGTGAATAAGTCCATCCAAACCATCCCAATGCTGTGCCAAATCTTTAAACGTTTGTTCAATCTGTGCATCATCCGCCACATCACAAGCGAACACCAAATTTGAGCCAAGTTGCGTCGCAAACTCATCGACTCGTTTTTTCATTCTTTCATTAGGATAAGTAAACGCCAGCTCTGCACCCTCACGATGTAAGGCGTGTGCAATGCCATAAGCAATCGATAATTTACTGGCAATACCTGCAATTAAAAAGCGTTTTCCTGTTAATAGACCCTGACTCATATCTATCCTATTCCCTATCACACGATGGCACATCATGCCTAATTTCCAATCCAGCTGTAAAGGCTAAAATCGACCAAAAACAAAACAGCCCAACATGATGTAAGGCTGCTGCAATCCAAAGACATTAATGTTTATTTCTGTTCGACACGGAAAAAATATTCACGATAATATTTGAGTTCACGAATCGAATCACGAATATCATCCATCGCTAGATGCGATGCTTCTTTCTTTAAGCCGCTCATAATTTCTGGTCGCCAGCGTTTTGCCAACTCTTTCACCGAAGACACATCCAAGTTTCGATAATGGAAAAACTGTTCCAATTCAGGCATTAAACGGTGCATAAAGCGGCGGTCTTGGCAAATTGAATTACCACACATGGGCGATACTTTGGCATTGACCCATTTTTTCAAAAATTCAAGGGTTTGTACTTCGGCATCACGTGCAGTTAAAGCACTACGACGCACACGCTCAACCAAACCAGATTGCCCATGTTGGCGTGTATTCCATTCATCCATGGCATTTAAAATTTGATCAGACTGATGAATCGCCAGCACCGGACCTTCTGCCAGAATATTTAACGCATCATCGGTAATAATAGTTGCAATTTCAATAATTTGGTCGTTATCTGTATCCAGGCCAGTCATTTCCAAATCAATCCAAATTAAACGTGTATCGGCAGTGCTGCTCATGAAAATTTACTTATCCTCTATATTTCACTGGTATAGTAGCAAAAAAAATCCATCATGCACGGTAAATTCATGTTATTTTTGCCCATCTTGTTTTTATCTAGTATCAGGGTCAATGGCTTTAATTCGTAAACGACGTTTAACCGAACAGCAACAACGCCGTATTGAAAAACAGCAGCAACATCGCCAACAGGAATTTGACCACAATTTTGATATTGAAGGTCTAGTGGTGCAACATTATGGACGGCAGCTTGAGGTTCAAGTCTGTTCTTTGCCGCAATCTATGCCTGAACAACCGATACATATCGAGGGTGAACCTGAAGCATTTTGGCGTAGCATTGCACTGGGTGACATTTGGCGTTGCCATACCCGTACCAATTTGGATGCACTGATCACAGGCGACCGTGTGACATGGCAAGCCGACCCCAATACTGGGCTTGGTATTATCACAGCTCTGCATCCACGTACATCTTTACTCAGTCGCCCAGACCGTTATCATAAACTTAAACCCGTGGCGGCCAATGTTAGCTTAATTGTGATTGTCTTTGCTGCAACACCCGAACCATCATCAGGCTTACTTGACCGCTATTTGGTTGCCTGTGAAAGTGCGAATATTCAGCCTCTACTGGTACTCAATAAAGCCGATTTGTTGGCAGAAAATAGTACTGCTTTAGACTTACTCAAGCAATATCAAACACTCGGCTATCAGACCTGTATCACGCAAGCCCATGCCGAAGTCGATAGTCCATATCATATCAGCCAACTCACCCAAATCCTTGAGGGGCAAACCGTTGTTTTTGTTGGGCAGTCAGGTGTTGGTAAAAGTTCACTGATTAACTGCATCATTCCCGATGCCGAACAAAAAACCAATATTATTTCTGAAAATTCGGCATTAGGACAACACACCACCACATCTACCCGACTGATTCAATTCGGTACACAAGGTGCACTGATTGATTCTCCTGGGATTCGTGAATTTGGACTATGGCATTTAACTGCACAGCATATTTATGCAGGTTTTCCAGAGTTTAATGAATTTTATGGACAATGCCAATTCCGCAACTGCACCCATCAGCATGAAAAACAATGTGCCTTACGTCGTGCAGCAGAACAGGGACTTATCCTCACTCGCCGACTGGAAAGTATGATTCGCCTACTCAACGAACTGGCAGAAGAAAAATCCTGATTTACTGTAAAAATACCCTTGAACTTGGCTTAGTCAGCACCATATATGGGTTATACTGTGCCGAATGTTACAAATATATAAGGTGAATTGTGGAACGTTGGTTTGAATTTATGGGGAATCACCCTATTTTGTTTGGTATTTTGGCGGTGCTGATCGTCCTATTCTTCGTCATCGAAAGTCGTCGCAATGGGCGTAAAATTTCCCCACAGTCACTAGGCATTCTCACCAAAGCACAAAATGCCATGCTGATTGACCTGCGTGACAGCAAAGATTTTAAACAGGGGCATATTAGTGGTAGCCGCAATATTCCCTACAGCCAGTTAGACAAGCATGTCGATGAATTAAAAGCTAGCGAACGCCCATTGATTTTTATCTGTAATATGGGGCAAGTGGCAGGTACAGCCTTGCAAAAAATCGGACATGATGACAGCTATCGCCTAGATGGTGGCATTATCAACTGGAAAGGTCAGGGTTTACCTTTAATCAAAGCGAAATAACAGGAGTGTATCATGAGTGCCAATGTTGTGGTTTATTCTACTGCGGTTTGTCCTTACTGTATCCGTGCCAAACAATTACTCGAACGCAAAGGCATTGCATACAAAGAAATTAATCTTTCCAACGAAGCACCTGAAGTACGTACCGAACTCATGCAACGTACCAATCATCGCACCGTACCACAAATTTTTATTAATGAACAATTTATTGGCGGCTTTGACCAGCTCTATGCTTTAGAGCGTCAAGGTCAATTAGACGAGCTTTTAAACAGCTAAATCACTCATTCAACTAAGGATTTAATAATGAGCGAAGAACAACAAGCAGTACAGGCACAACTTGCCCTTGAACGTATTTATGTGAAAGATGCTTCTTTTGAAGTGTCTGGTGCAAAAGTATTTACTCAGGAATGGCAGCCAGAACTCAATATCAATCTCTCTTCTGCGGCTGAACAGCTTGACCCGACACATTTTGAAGTGTCATTAAAAGTTGTGGTGACTGCAAATAATGCAGGTGAAACTGCATTTATCGTAGATGTCACACAAGCAGGGATTTTCCTGATTGAAAATGTTGAGCAAGAACGTTTGCCGTATATTTTAGGTGCATATTGCCCAAATATCCTGTTCCCATTCTTGCGTGAAGCCATTAATGATTTGGTGGTACGAGGCAGCTTCCCTCAACTACTCCTTAGCCCAATCAACTTCGATGCCGAGTTTGAAGCCAATATGCAGCGTTTGCAACAACAGGCAGATGCCACTGGTCAAGCTTAATTTTTAAAGTCGAATGATGAACCACAGCCTAGGCTGTGGTTTTTTTTACTCAACTTCTCTTAAACTCAACAATGGTGCAACTTGCCACAATTTTGCCAAACGATAACGCCCGATCACACCACAGACTATCGCCATCAGCACAGGTAAAATTAGCCAATATTGCCAATGGATCACCCACGCCATCTGCATTTTCCACGCCACGAGATAAGACACAACTTCAGCAAAGGCTATCGACAGTATGCCAGCACCAGCACCAATTGCCGCCAGTTCAATGCTAAGGTAGCGTTTAAGCTGCCGCTGTGACATGCCGATTGCACGTAACAACGCAACCTCGTGGCGACGTTCATCCATCATCAAATTCAAACATGCCAATAACACCAACACGCCAGCACTCAAAACCAAAAAAGCCAATATACTCATGACCTGCGTAATGACTTCCACCAAGCGTTTGATTTGCTCAAGAATCCCAGCAATATCAATAAAGACTGTGGTTGGAAACTGCCGAACCAACTGTGCCAATTGCTTGTTTTGTTGTTCAGGCACATAAAAACTCCCTAGATAGCTACCAATATTTTCATCTAAGGTATCAGGGGAAAAAATAAAGAAAAAGTTTGGGCTAAAACTTTCCCATTCCACAGTACGCAAACTCACCACTTGCACTTCAATCTGCCCATCTGGCAAATCAAAACTCAATTTATCCCCCAGTTGCAGCCCCAAACTCGTTGCCGTGTTTTGCTCAACGGAGACTTGATGTGTTGCATCAAAGTCCTTACGACCTGCGACAATTTTATTATCAGCTGGAAAACCTGTACTTTGCGTCAGATTTAGTTCACGCTTTAAACTATTATTGTTACGAATCACTTCTGGGCTAAAATTCTCGCCATTTTTCGCAATTAATCGCCCACGAATATTGGGATAAAGTGGGGTTGAATGCCAGCCTTTTTCAGCCAAAACCGTCAATAGTGCCTCTTTATCAAATGCTGGCAGACCATAAATAAATTGATTCGGCGTATTGGCAGGCAGTTGTTGCTGCCAACGCTCAAATAAGTCGCCACGTAATAGAAAGAGTACCGTAATCAAACTTAAACCCAAAGCCAGTGCAGTCATTTGCAAACTGATTTTGGCAGGCTCTCTGATCCATTGTTCAAAACGGTCATGTAAACGCCTTAAACCTTTTAAAATTCCCCACATCAAAGCAAAAAGTATCAAGCATAAACCCAAAATCGCCCCAATCACCATCAAGGTAAAGCCCATATTTTCAGTCAAATATAGCGTAAAAATCGTCAAGCTCAGCAATGCTGAAACCATCACAATCCAAATCGCAATGCCATCCACCTGCCCCTGTCTTAACACTCGAATTGGCGGAACTTTGGCAAGATGCCAAATGCTTGGCAAAACAAAACCTGCCAATACCATCAGACAAGTCAAAATTGCATTCGGCAAAGGTGCAAGCATTGCCCAGAATGAAAAGTGCAATACGATGTTTGGCAAAGTCAATAACATCAGTTTCAACAATATATAACCAAACAACATCCCAAACACACTACCCAACAACACAGCAATACCACCAACTACTGCCAGTAATGCCACAAATGCCCCCATAATTTGCCAACGTGATGCCCCTAGACATCGCAACATCGCAATATGATGTTGATTCTGTGCCACATAACGCTGACAAGTTAAAGCAATCGCAATGCCACAAAGCAACAGGGTCAATAAATTCGCCAGTTGCATATAAATTTCCAAATTATTCATCGGACGCATCAAACGAGAATTACCCTCTATCGCCAATCGCAACTTGAGTGGCTCTTGAATATCTTGCTGATATTTTTCTTTAAAGGATTGAACCTGTTCAGGCATACCAGCCAGCAACAAGCGATAATCTATACGGCTTCCCACTTGTATCGCTCGGGTTCGGGCAACATCCTGTTGATGAATCATGACCGTGGGAGAAAAACCTGTGAAACCTGTTTCCTGATTACTCTCTTTCTGGATTTTACCTGTTACGGTAAATTCGGCATCGGCAATCGTTACTTTATCGCCGATTTTGACATTTAATAAATCAAAGACCCGAGGGCTTAACCAGATTTGCCCTGCTTGCAATGAATGCGTCGTTGGTTGAATATCCAGTTGTCCACGTAGTGGAAACACATCGTCAATCGCTTTGACATTGACCATCGCAAAATGGTCTGCGTGATGTGCCATTGAACTAAAGACCAGAACCTCGGAGGTCGTAAACTGTGCTTGTTTTGCTCGGGTTTTCCACTCCTCTGCCAGAGGTTGGCTGGATTCCAGCACCATATCAGCTGCCAATAATTCAGCGGCTTGTTGTTCAATGGCATATTGAATCTGCTGATGACTAAATTTTAATGCGGTGGTCGCACTAATCGCCAACGATAATGCAATCATTAATAATCGAATACCACCACTGGCGAGGCTTTGAGTAAATAGACTGGAAAACAATCGCAACATGATTATGCTATTGCCTCATACCGTATTTCTTCAATTTGCCCATCATCCAATTGGATTTGACGCTGACATTGACGGGCTAATGTTGCATCATGCGTCACCAAAACCAACGTTGTTCCCTGTTCTCGATTCATCTGAAAGAGCAGCTGTTCAATTTCTCTAGCGGTTTCCCCGTCCAGATTACCTGTGGGTTCATCGGCAAAAACCACTTTGGGTTGTGTCACCAAAGCTCTCGCAATCGCCACCCTTTGCTGTTCGCCACCCGATAAAACCTTTGGCGTTTGTTGCATTTGGCGAACTAAACCTACTCTCTCTAGCATCGCTTGTGCCTGCTGTTTGGCTTGACGATATTGATAGTGTGATTGTAATCGCATGGGCAAAAGCACATTATCCAAAGCAGTTAAATGCGGTAATAATTGAAAAGATTGAAATACAAAGCCAATATTTTCCAGTCTAACTTGAGCACGCTGCTCTTCGGTCATACGATGAATGGCTTGCCCACAGAGATACACTTCGCCATCAAAAGGCTGATCTAATGCCGCCAATAAACCAAGCAGCGTTGATTTACCCGAACCAGAACGCCCTGTAATCGCAACTTGCTCTTTGGCTCGAATGGTTAAATCAATCGATTTCAGTACGTGTATTCTTTGGTCGTGAATTTGTATGACTTGGGAGAGATTTTTTGTTTCAATCACAACATCAGCTAATTTTTGTGGCATGATAAAAGCAATCCGAATGAGGTTAAAATACATATACACGCAATGAAATCTAAACTTATCATTTTCTTACCATTAATAACAGCTTTGTTACTAATGAATAGCATTTCAGCCCATGCCAAAACCATCCTTATTGTAGGCGATAGTATTAGTGCAAGCTATGGTATGACACCCGAACAAGGCTGGGTAAAATTATTACAACAGCGTTTGCAACAAAAATACCCCAAACAACACACTGTCATCAATGCCAGTATGAGCGGCGAAACCACCAGTGGTGCACTGGCTCGACTACCGAAATTATTACACACCCATAAACCTGATGTGGTAGTGATTGAGCTGGGGGGAAATGATGGTTTGCGTGGGCAACCACCGCAGTTGATTCAGCGTAATCTATCGCAATTGGTCACTCTTAGCCAAAAATCACAGGCAAAAGTCATATTATTTGGTATGAAAATACCACCAAATTATGGCACAAGTTATAGTCAAGCCTTTGAAAACAATTATCAAATCGTCGCAAAACAGCATAACATCAAACTATTACCCTTCTTTTTAGAGGGTATTGCAGGATATAACCATCTGATGCAGGCAGACCGTATTCACCCCAACGTGCAGGCACAGCCTAAATTACTCAATCTGGCATGGAAATATATCGAACCGACACTCAAATAATATGGGGGCAAAAGCCCCCAAATAACTTACGGCACTGTCGAAACAGCAAAATATAATATAACAATAAATATCAATGGGCAGATTACGCCATAAATAATCATATTGTTAAATGCTTTCTCAGATACTATCTGCATATTTTTGCTTTGCTTGAGAACAGTTTTCTTCATTCATGTGTATCACCTTATCAATGCGATTTCTACAATGACATTATCGAATAATCAAACAAACAATAACAGATACAATTTATCAATTTAAAACCATAACAGATAACTCATACTATCAACATCCATATCAGAACATAATATCTCATGTCCAAAGTCGCACAATTAAGCCACACTTTACGCCAACTGATTGAACAAGATGTGTGGCAAGCAGGGCAAAAACTCCCCTCCTTACGAGAGCAAGCTCAAACTTCAGGTTACAGCCTAATGACGGTGTTAAATGCCTATCAGGAGCTAGAAGCACAGGGTTTAATTTATGCAAAAGAAAAATCAGGTTTTTATGTGGAAGAAAATATTAGCGAAACAAAACTAGATCATTCACAAACCACATCTTTGCAGAACCATATCGAAATCAATCCTTTAGTTTTTCAATATTTAAAATCGACACAACGCCCCAATATTGTGCCGTTTGGTTCAGCCTTTCCAAACGAAGCATTATTATATTGTCCCAAGCTATTACATATCGTTGCTCAATACGCACGACAACGCAAAAATTATTCTCATCTGGATAGTATGCCTCCTGGATTATTCAGTTTACAACAAAGCATTGCCAGACGTTACAGCTTACAAGGCATACCAAGCGAAGCACAAGATATTGTGATTACTTCTGGCTGTTTAGATGCACTCAATTTATCCTTACAAGCCATCGCCCAAAATGGAGATTATATTTTGCTACAAAAAACAATGTTCTATGGTGCTTGGCAGGCTGCGGAACGTTTAGGTTTAAAAGTTATTACCCTACCCGAGCATCCAGAATATGGTTTTGATTTAGCACAATTTGAACATTGCCTAAAAACTTACCCGATTAAAGTGTGCTGGTTAATGCTCAACAGCCATAATCCAATTGGTTTTACCGTAAGCGATGAAATTAAGCAAAAAATTGCTGAATTATTAGATAAATATCAGGTGCATCTCATTGAAGATGATGTCTATCAAGAGCTATATTACGGCACTCAAAAACCTCGTTCGGTTAAAGCTTTTGATACTCAGGATTGGGTCTTACATTGTTGCTCATTTTCTAAAGTTTTAGGGGCTGGTTTTCGTATTGGTTGGGTACATAACAAAAAATTATCCAGTAAAATACAATACTTACAAATGATGAGCACCTTATCAGTTAGCCCATTATTACAACATGCTTTAGTTGAGTTTTTGGCAAGTCATCATTATGAAAAACATCTAAAACAACTACGACAAGCACTAGAACGCCATAAAAAACAGTTTTATCTGTATCTAAAACAGTATTTACCACAGGATTGCGAAGTTTACTATTATCCAACCAGTTATTTTTTATGGATAAAATTACCAAAAAACATGAATAGCATGCAACTGTATCAAAGCTTATTACACGAACACATCAGTATTGCACCAAGTCAATTATTTACAATTCCAGAAACACCACAAAATTATATCCGTTTAAATTGTTCTTTTGAAATCACGCCACACATTCAACAGGCACTCGAGCAACTCATAAAGTATATCTTATACCAGTCCACCAAATAAAAAATGGGCTTAGTTTTTCATCAGCCCATTTTTCTCGCATCTTAATGCTCTAAATGTAAGCCACATTCCCGATGTTCTTCGGCTTTAGTTGGGTCGAAATAATCTTCATTATCAGGCAGACCATGCTTCTGCATAT
>SSHE01000001.1 GCA_008017315.1 Acinetobacter sp. | reverse complement strand
ATTCAACAGATTGAGGATGCTTTAAATAATCGTCCACGAAAATCTTTGGGCCGGCTGACACCAAATGAAGTGATGGCTGTTTTTCATACTGTCGAACTTGCTGTTTGAATTCGCCATACCAAATTTACATCGAACTCAGGTTAATAGTGGTAACGGCACTGTAAAATAATGATTTGACCATCCAAAACCTCATAGACAAGTCGATTTTCTTGATCAATACGCCTAGACCACGAACCAGCAAGATTGTATTTTAAAGGCTCAGGCTTTCCAAGCCCCTCAAATGGCGTTCTAAGAATCGACTGAATTAACTTATTAATTCTTTTCGTATTTTGCCTATTTGTGCCTTGCCAATACTCATAGTCCTCCCACGCTTCCTCTGTCCATGACAATATCATTCGTCAAACTCAACTAAATCTTTTTGAAAGGTGCATCCTGCTCTCGCACTCGCTAACGACGTTCTAAGTCGTTCTGCATTTTTTGGACTAGAAAGCAAATAAGCTGTTTCCTCATAAGCATTAAAATCTTTTAGGCTGATGAGAACAGCAGGCTCGCCTGTTTGTCGAGTAACTAAAACAGGTATTCTATCTTCGATTACTCGATCTAAGGCACTAGACAAGTCTTTTCTAAATGCCGAATAAGTCATGACTTCCATTTTTTAAACTCCAAAACTATATAAGTACAAATTAATGTACGTATATGGTTTTGTCAATGGAGATTACAAATACACTAGACTGGCAAAATGGATTGCGATAACACCGCTTCCGCTTTGTCATATTGCTCATACAACAATTCCAATCTCTAGGCCTTACGGATAGCAGTGGCAAAGGCAATACAAAAAGGCGGATTCAACTAGCAAGTGCGACAGTATAAAAACTAGCCATCACCTCATTCGGTATTAGCCAGCCTAACGATTTTCGTGGACGGTTATTAAGGAGCGACTATTTTACGTGCTGCATAGTTGAGAAAAAGACTTGAGTAACTTTAATTTAAATCACTCAAGTCATTCATATTATTTAATTTTATTTTGTACAGAAGCCTCGGTGGTAATATTGACAGTAATTTCATCCCCAACATTGGGTACATAATTCCCTATACCAAATGCTGAACGCTGAAATGATGTGGTTGCATTAAAGCCAATCGTCTCCAATTTTGACATTGGATGTGCAGATTTTTTATTGAGTACCGCATTTAAGACCACAGGTTTCGTCACACCTTTCACCGTTAAATCACCTGTAATTTTAAAATGCTTTTTGTCCTTGGTTTCGACTTTGGTACTTTTAAACGTAATATTAGGAAACTTTGCTGCATTAAACCATGCTTCTTCCTGAAATTCATTGTCTAATGCCTTAACATTGGTATTCACACTACTCACAGGAATCACGACTTCAACCGATGACTGTGCTGGATTCTTTTCATCCACTTTAATCATGCCCTGAATGTCACTAAAGTTGGCACTTGGTGTCGAAAAACCAAAATGGTTCCATGAAAATACCGTGGCTGTATGAGTTGGGTCAATCTTATAGTCCATAGGTGCAGCCATTGCTACCCCTGAACCCATTGCGAAAACTAATCCCGTAGCGAATGTACGTATCTTGTTCATTGTTGCTCTCAACATTGTGTCATTTGGTGATTTTTATTGTAGCGAAATCATGCCGTAAAAATTGTACAATCTTCAAGACACTCTGTTTTATTTATGCAACAAAAAAGCCGAAACGATTGTTCGGCTTTTTTTCGAGTTAATGATTAACGATTATTTTCGTCGTCATTCCCTTCTTCAAATTTTGGCTCATCATAGCTGCCCTGACCACCAAAGCCACCGCCCTGACCGCCAAAACCACCTTGACCACCAAAGCCACCGCCTTGACCGCCAAAACCACCTTGACCACCAAAGCCACCACCCTGACCGCCAAAGCCACCGCCCTGACCGCCAAAGCTACCGCCCTGACCGCCAAAACCACTACCTTGACCGCCAAAACCACCGCCTTGACCGCCAAAGCCACCGCCTTGACCACCAAAACCGCCTTGACCGCCTGTTGGTGCACCTGCTGGACGTGGATTACGTGCAGGGACTACTGTGGAAATCGCATGCTTATAAACCATCTGACTTACAGTATTTTTAAGTAATACGACATATTGGTCAAAAGACTCAATATGACCTTGTAGTTTGATACCGTTTACGAGAAAAATAGAAACAGGAATACGTTCTTTTCTAAGTGAATTCAAAAACGGATCTTGTAAAGTTTGACCTTTAGACATTGTAAACTCCAAAAATATCAGCGCAAAAAGTTCACCTTAGTATTTCACACACTTAAACTTTATAATATAAAGGTGAATATGGTAATTTTGCTTTATCTGAAGCGGTTTCGCAAGTACTCTACCCCCATTTCAGGGGTGGAAAATGTATCAAATTTATGGTGTACTTGCAAAGAACGTAACCAAGTGTATTGACGTTTGGCCAGTTGTCGTGTCGCATAAAGTGCTCTTAACTGCATTTCACACTTAGAAATGTGACAGTTATCACCTTGTTGCAAAAACTCCAGTGCCTGACGATAACCAACAGAACGCATTGAGGGTAAATCTGGATTTAAATCATAATTTTCAATCAAGAAACGCACTTCATTTAAAAAACCGATATCCCACATTTTTTGCAAACGCTGTTCGATTCGTTGATGCAAAATCGAGCGTTCTGGCATTAAGGCATAATTTTCGAATTGATATTGTTCATTATGGCGTACAGTTTGTTCTGCTTGTAATTGTGTAATCGGTTTGCCTGTGAGTCGATAAACTTCCAGTGCACGAATAATCCTTTGCCTATCACTGACTTTAAACTTTTCACCTGCCAGTGCATCTACACGTTTTAACTCATCATATACCGCTTGCCAGCCCTGCTGCTGTGCCATTGCTTCAATCTCACGACGTATGTCTGTATCAGCACTGGGTAAATTATCTGCCAGTCCTTCAAGCAGACTTTTAAAATACAGCATCGTTCCCCCCACGAGCAATGGGATTTTTCCACGAGCATGAATGTCAGCAATCAATCGTTCGGCATCCGCCACAAATTCCGCTGCCGAATACACCTGTGTGGGGTCAATGATATCAATCAAATGATGTGGATAAAGTGCCTGCTCTTCTTTACTCGGTTTGGCTGTACCAATATCCATATTCCTATACACCAGTGCCGAATCTACCGATATAATTTCAAAACGACCTGTATCGTAGAGTTCACACGCCAAAGCAGTTTTACCACTGGCTGTTGGCCCCATAATGTTAATGACGGGTAAAACATGGGTCACGATGGTTTATTCTCCTCGAGCAAAAAGTTTATCCAGCTGTGCTAATGGAAAAGCACGCCATGTTGGGCGACCATGATTACACTGGCTGGCAAATTCGGTTTGTTCCATTTGTCGCAGCAACGCATTCATTTCCGATAGACTCAGCTGCCGATGTGCCCGCACTGCACCATGACATGCCATACCTGCCAGTAATTCATCACGTTTTTGCGTCAGTCCACGCAGGTCATCATTAGGATCTAAATCATTGAGCAACTCTGGAATAAGTTTATCCAGATTCGCTTTATGCAAAATCGCAGGTACACCACGCACCAATGCTTGTTCTGCACCATACACATCTACATCCAACCCAAGACGCTGTAATTTATCTTGTAATTGCTGCAAGCGGTCAATTTGCAAGCTATTGAGTTTAACCACTTTGGGGAGCAAAAGCTGTTGGGATTGCCAAAAATCAGGTTTATCCCATGCCTGTTTCATTTGTTCTAGTAAAATGCGTTCGTGTGCGGCGTGCATATCTACAATAATTAAGCCTTCGCTATTCTGTGCGAGCACATAAATACCATGTAATTGTGCAATCGCAATCCCCAAAGGATATTCATCAATCTGAATGGCTGGATGGGGCTGAATTTCTACGCCATCCTGTTCGGGTGTAGAGGGTTCAATATTGTGTCGTAAGGGGGCGAGATATTGCTGTACAGCATTGGCAACATAACTCGCCCCAATCCCAGAACTTTGATAATGAATTGCCCGAGAATTATCGCCTGTTGTCACTGGCGATTGTTGATGCAAAGACAAATTTTCCTGATAACGTGGCTGCGGCTCATGAGATTCCGCTACTGGTTTAATCGCTATCGACAAATCAGCCGATGCAGTCTGAAATTGTGACAAGGTATTTTTGGCAAAATGACGGACAAATTCATGTACTTCACGCTGGCTTAAAAAACGAATTTCATGCTTAGTTGGATGCACATTGACATCAATATCATGTGGGTCAATATCCAAAAATAATAAATAGGCAGCATGTTGATGCCCATGCAAGATCCCTTCATACGCCATACGCAAGGCATGAGCAATGGTTTTGTCCTTCACAATCCGACCATTCACATAGATATATTGCATATCTGCTTGCGAACGTGCATCCGATGGATGTCCAAGCCACCCCATCAGGTGCATATTGTTCGCTTCGGCATCCAACCAATAAGCATTTTCGGCAAATTGTCGTCCCAATAACTGTAAAACACGTTGATAACGTAATTCGCCACTATCGGCGATAGGTAGATTTAATTTAATCTGGTCATTATGTTCCAGACTAAAATGCACATCAAAATGTGTCAAAGCCATACGTCTGACAATTTCTTCGATATGCTGATATTCTGTTGAAATGCGTTTTAAAAATTTACGCCGAGCAGGCACATTAAAAAATAAATCCTGTACACGTAGATGTGTACCACGATTCATGGCAATTGCTATTGGTTGCTCATGTTGCAATGCTGCCCCATGTAATTCCAATTGATAGCCAATCCCATCATCCGTTTGGCTACTGGCAAGGGTCAAACGAGATACTGCAGCAATAGATGCCAAAGCTTCCCCACGAAATCCAAGACTTTGAATGGCGGCCAACTCTGCGGAAGAATGCACCTTGCTGGTGGCATGACGTAATACCGCTAATGGCAAATCATCAGCATGAATACCAAAACCATTATCCATGATTTCGATTAATGTCGTCCCACCTTGCTCAATACGAACCATGAGCTGTGTTGCACCTGCATCTATCGCATTTTCTAATAATTCTTTCACTACAGAAGCAGGACGTTCAATCACTTCACCAGCGGCAATCTGATTGGCAAGTGCTGGTGCTAAAGATTGAATCCGACGATAGGCTCGCTCAGCTAAAGTTGCTGCTTCAAATGCCATCAACAGCATCCTTTAATTGCTGTAAAATGTGATGATGAGCAATAAAATGTACATGGCGAATATCATTTTCTACCCGAATATCCAGCGTTAAATCTGCCGTAGGTAACACGCCTTCACCCTTAGATGGCCATTCCACAATCAGTAGGTTTTGTTCTTGTTGCAAATAATCTCGAATCCCCATCAATTCCAATTCATAAGGATCATGTAAACGATATAAATCAAAATGATACACCATACGTTGTCCAATGTGATAAGGCTCAACCAACGTATAAGTCGGACTTTTCACTGCACCCTGATGCCCAAGTGCCTGCAACCAATAACGTGTCAGTGTGGTTTTCCCAGCCCCCAAATCACCCACCAAAAATACCAGCCCAGCAGGCATCGCTTGTGCCAATACCTTGGCAAGTTTTTGTGTATCTTGCTCATCACCTAGAGAAAAAATCAGTTCAGCCAACATTACAACTCTATCAAAAAGCAAAATGACATCATACCATCAAGTCCTTCCCTGCGTGAAGCGATCAGGTTGCACCAATTTTGCTTTGATGTATCAAAACCTCGCCCCAACACGCTAGGTGATGTCATGGGTTTTATGCTGAAATTTTATCAGGTTCAAGTGTGAATAAAATTTACAATTACCCTGTACTTACTGCAAACGCTTAGCAACCTCGCCATTGGCGTTGATTTGTACAATGTATCGCCATTTCAATCCAAACACGTCCTTGTAGATTATTTAACTCGTATGTACCCAAATAGTCGTTATAAAAAACCCGATAATGCTGATTCACATCCCAAATGTCTTTTAAATTGCCTTCCCAGCGATAGCTATAAAATTCCGAACCAAAATTGGTTGCAAAATTACCTTTTTGCTCGCCAGTCGTACGGTCAAAATTGATTGGATAAATATTATAGATTCTATCTAAAGACTGATAAGCAGGCGTTTCACGTAGTGCCAGATCTTGTTCAATCTTAAATTGTTTTTTTTCGGTAGCACTATCATTTAAAATAATTGAATTTTCACTCATCGCTTGAGCTAAATCTTCATCAGATACGGGTTGTACTGCATGTCCTGTATGTAATCCACCGATCATCATAGTGGAAAGCATTAAAATTGTTCTACTTAAATATTTCATTAGCGAATCCCTTTGGCGTACCATACCTGATTATTATAAGTCATGCCTGACCAATATTTATGCTACAAAGTAACAATTTTTCTACATAAGTTCAAGTATAAAATACCGATTGGGCAGAAAATAAAAAATCAGCCTCTTGGGGCTGACTCTTTCATGCTGTTTTCCTAGATTTAACGATTGTTAAAATAGGAATAGTCATCATCATTAAAACCTGCTGAATTGAAGTTTTCATCAAGATGTTGTAAATGTTCGTGCATTGCACGCTCATGTTGAATACGCTGATAAATTTCTTCACGGTGTACAGATACTTCTTTTGGTGCATTGACACCAATCCGTACCTGATTACCTTTCACACCAAGTACTGTGACACTCACTTGGTCGCCAATCATCAGTGTTTCACCGACACGACGAGTTAAAATAAGCATTATTGCCTCCTTGCGAATATGCGGGATTTCTCACTTTAAATGTATGAAACACAAACATCATTTTCATTTTTTGCACAACCACTCACGATGTCTATTTTCATTTCGTTCACTAATATAACAGAGCCACTATATTAAAATAGTGGCATCTTGTTAGGCAAAATCATTTTTTTTACAGATTATGCACAATTGCATATTTTTTAAGCACGAGCAGAGCTTTCGCCATGTTCACGATCTAAACCGAAAGTTGTATGCAAGGTACGCACTGCCAGTTCCAGATAATTTTCTTCAATCAATACTGAAATTTTGATTTCAGAAGTTGAAATCATCAAAATGTTGATACCTTCATCCGCTAATGCAGTAAACATTTTGCTTGCTACGCCTGCATGTGAACGCATCCCAACCCCAACGATAGAGACTTTCACAATATCATCACGTGTTGCGACTTCACGAGCACCAATATTTTCTGCGGTTTCTTGCAGGATTTTTTTAGCTTTTGCCAGTTCGGTACGATTGACAGTAAAGGTAAAATCGGTTGTACCATCTTCTTCTACATTTTGGATAATCATATCCACTTCGATATTGGCATGACTAATCGGTGACAAAATTTTTGATGCTACGCCTGGTACATCGGGTACACCTAGAATGGTTAATTTTGCTTCATCACGGTTAAATGCGATACCAGAGATAATAGGTTGTTCCATAGTGTTTTCCGCTTCAGTCGTAATCAGTGTACCCACTGTTTGTTTAAATGTTTCGTCAAATGCACCATCATTATCGTTATCAAAACTTGATAAGAC
The DNA here is from genome assembly GCA_008017315.1 of Acinetobacter sp. Classification (GTDB taxonomy): domain Bacteria; phylum Pseudomonadota; class Gammaproteobacteria; order Pseudomonadales; family Moraxellaceae; genus Acinetobacter. The sequence goes on along the minus strand of SSHE01000001.1, from coordinate 54,293 downwards.
ACGCAATGGTACTTGATATTTACCTGCAAATTCCACAGAACGAATTTGTAATACTTTTGACCCTAAAGATGCCATTTCCAACATTTCTTCAAAGGAAATACGATCTACTTTTTTGGCTTTTGGGGCAACACGTGGGTCTGTGGTATAAACACCATCAACATCGGTATAGATCTGACATTCATCAGCTTTAAGTGCTGCTGCCAGTGCCACGCCTGTGGTGTCCGAACCACCACGCCCCAATGTCGTGGTATTGCCCTGTTCATCAAAGCCTTGAAAGCCTGCAACGACAAGAACACGACCTGCATTCAAATTGTCGAGCATGGTATCGGTATCAATCGCTTCAATACGAGCTTTGGTATAAGCACTATCGGTTTTAATGCCGACTTGGCGACCTGTCAATGACTTGGCTTCTACACCAATCGAATTGAGTGCCATAGATAGCATGGCAATAGTGACTTGTTCGCCTGTGGAGACCATTTGGTCAAGTTCACGAGGGTCTGGGGTATCGGTAATGGCTTTTGCCAAAGCAAGCAAACGATTGGTTTCACCACTCATTGCCGATACCACTACCACCACTTGATGTCCGTGTTCATGCCAGCGTTTGATACGACGAGCCACATTTAAAATACGCTCAGGCGTACCCATTGAAGTACCGCCGTATTTTTGTACGATTAATGCCATTTTACTTAAACCATTGTAATAAGATAAGTTAATCAGAAATCACAACATTCTAATTGATCGTGATGTACATATCTATGTACATGTTCATTTAGACTGTAAGTTTGAGGTTACCAGATGGGTTCTGATTATATAGAAAGACTGCATCCGCCTCAATGCCAAAGCAGTGCAGTCGTATTCAAAAAACTGTGTCAAATAACGACAATCAGGACACGTGCTGGCGGTGTGAGTTGTTGATGGATAGCTTTACCGAAATTCAAGCTGCAAACAAATTTCTTGCTCCTTGATTTTTTGGAGGATCGTGTGGGATTTTGATTGCAATACGTCCACACATAAAATGGTTTCCGACAATCTCAAGGGAACATGCTGGCTATTTTCAAAATAAAAAAGTTTTCAGGCTAAAAATAAGCTAAAATTGCACGCTACCCACACCTTTGATTTTGGTTAAATTCGCTTTATGAATAGCCCTTTACGCTTAAATACCTATTGGATTACTTGTGCCGATGGTTTAGAAAACCTATTACAAGAAGAAATTGAACAACTCGGGGCAAATATCGTCGAGCGTAAGGCTGGGCGTTTAATCATTCAAGGTACATTGGATACTGCCTATCAGATTTGTATGTGGTCACGTTTGGCTTCTCGTGTATTGCAGCCACTTTATAGCCATGAGATTGAACCTAGTCATGATGTACGAGATGTTGCCGAAGAGTTGTTTGAAGGTGCAGTTAATTTTGATTGGTCACTGATTTTTTCACCACAGAGTACTTTTGCCATTCGTTTGCATACCGAACGGGAAATTAAGGTCAATAGCCAGTTTGCCACACTGCGGGTAAAAGATGGTGTGGTGGATAGTTTTATGGAAAGTCAGGGTCGTCGCCCAAGTATCGACATCAAACAACCTGAAATTACCATCTATGTGCTTGCAGGCAAAACCGAACATACTTACTGTTTGGACTTATCGGGCGATAGTTTGCATAAACGTGGCTATCGTCGCTATATGACCGATGCACCCATTAAAGAAAATCTTGCGGCTGCCATTTTACAACAAGCCAAACTCAAGGAAAAACAACCTGATATCATTCTTGACCCGATGTGTGGTTCGGGAACATTTATTATTGAAGCCTTGATGATTTTAACCGAACGTGCCCCAGGTATGGTACGTCGTTTTGGGTTTAATGGTTGGCATGGACATGATCATGAACTTTGGCAATCCATCAAAAAACAAGCGGTTGAGCGTCATCATGCTGCACTAGAACGCCCACTGCCCAAATTCTATGCTTTTGATGCGGATTGGGAAGCAGTACAAGCCACACGTAAAAACATTATTGCCGCAGGTTTTGAAGCCATTATCAATGACATTCAAATTGAAGAGCGGGTACTCGGTGATTGGTGTGATTTTGCTTTAACTGACCCGAATACACAACAATCAAAAACTGCCTTTATTGTGACCAACCCACCTTATGGCGAACGCTTGGGTGATAAAGCGTCCAATCGTGCCTTGTATCAAGGTTTATCCTTATTATTACAGGAAAAATTTCCCAATCAATCGGCGGCAATTATCGCTGCCCACATTGAGCAAGCGGATGTTCTCGCCTTTCATCAACCCGAAACTTTGCGTTTGATGAATGGTAATCTGCCGATTTATGTACGTTTTGGCACAGTTAAACCTTTCAGCAATGCCCAGCCCTTTTTGAGCACATGGCAAGCACAACCTGTAGAAATTGAAGGTGCACAGGATTTTGCCAATCGCTTACAGAAAAATATGCAAGCCTTAAAAAAATGGGCAAGCAAAGAACAGGTTTATTGCTTGCGTTTATATGATGCCGATTTGCCTGATTTTAATTTGGTCGTGGACTTGTATGGTGAAAATTTACACGTCCAAGAATATGCCCCACCTAAATCAATAGATCCTGAAAAAGCCAAAAAACGCTTTAACCTTGCCTTGGCTGCCATTCGTGCCGTAACAGGTTTAAATCGTGAGAACGTATTTATTAAAACCCGTGCCAAACAGGCAGGCAAAAATCAATATGAAAAACAAAGTAGTGTGTCCAAACGTTTTATTGTACGTGAAGGACAGGCTAAATTTTTGGTGAATTTAACCGATTATTTAGATACAGGTCTATTTCTTGACCATCGTCAGATTCGGTTACAAATTGCCAAAGAAGCCAAAGGCAAACATTTTTTAAATCTGTATAGCTATACCTCGACGGCAAGTGTCCATGCAGCATTGGGCGGTGCAGCCAGTACCACCAGTGTAGATTTGTCCAATACCTATCTCAATTGGTCGAAAGAAAATTTTGTTTTAAATGGTTTAACGGTCGATCATGCGGATGAACAACATCAATTTTTTGAAAGTGATTGTTTTGAATGGTTAAAAGAAGGTCATGAGCAGTATGATTTAATTTTTATTGACCCACCCACCTTTTCCAATTCGAAAAAGTTTTATGGTACATTCGATGTGCAGCGTGATCATTTATCTCTCCTCAAACGTGCCATGAATCGACTAAGCACCGACGGAACACTCTATTTTTCCAATAATTTTAGAGGGTTTGAGCTGGATGACGAGCTGATGGGCATGTTTAAAATTGAAGAAATTAGCCACTGGACGATTGGGCAAGATTTTAAGCGTAATCAAAAAATCCATCGGGCGTGGCGGATTCAACATTATCCAATTTAGGAACGCATACTATGAGCTTGGGATTATGGATTTTTGTCTATTGTATCAATGCTTTAATATAGAAATGGATCATCTATTGGGGTGGTGCAACTGTCGTGCAAAGTTGGTGGGGATTTTTATTCACAGGTTGGTTGGGCAATACTGAACTCAATACCGAGCAGATTCGTGCCTTTGCGTTAATATGTTGGATTGGTTTTACGATTTGGTTTGTGGTCGGTATTTTTTCGCCCGAAGCACGCATTTTTCAAATTGCGAATTTTTAGCAATGACCACATTTAACCTTTATCGGTTAAATGTGGTGAGATAACGGTCTTAATTGGTAAAACGTGGCTGACCTGCTTGATATTCAAACTTACTGATGAGCTTGTCACCTTCAACTTTGAGCATACCTTGCATTTGGAACTGTTTAAGCATTTCATCCACCATTCGGTCATCTGCTTGTGCAGCCATGGCAGGGTTTAACTTCATCAATTCTTTCACAAAAGCTTTAGAGCTTTCTGCCTGACCTGTCACACTGACTTTGGTCGGTGCAGCACTGATAAAGTTCATCATCGTACCATATTGACCTTGTGGTAATGTCCCCTCGATATTGGCGGTCAAAGTCTTATCGCCTAGCGTGATGACATTGTTTTTCGATTCAAATTTAATCCCTTGCTCCAAAACCTGCAAAGCGGCCTGCATCAATTTTTCTTGTGCTTGTTCAGTCGCTTGACATTCCTGTCCAGATTTATCCAGTTCATCAAGCAAGGCTTGTAATTTCACCGCATCAATATCTTTGATGTCGAAATTCATGGCAAGTTTGCCAAATTCTTCGCTAGCAGGCAGTTTAAATTTACCAATTTCGAATTTATTCATATTGCTAAATTTTTGATTTTTAACCTCACTTTGATTCGACAGCTTAAATTGTTGTACATTGACTTCTATCGGACGCTGTTCGGTATAAGTATTAAACTTTAATTGATTCAAAGTCAAAGCACTGGATGATTTTGGTAAAATCTTTTTATAGTGAATGTGATCTGCCTCAAAGTTCAGCTTATCCAAGGCGAAATAACTGCTGTCATTTCGCACGACCAACGATGGCATATCCAAATGAATATCTTTCATCAATTGATAGTCTTTTTTGTTGGTATCAAATTCTAAAACAATGCCTTTGCTTTGCACATATTGATTGTCTTTGTTGTAATCAATCGCTGGACTACTGGCTTTGACGTGTATATTGCCTGTCCATGAGAAAGTCGATTGCATGGCTACAGGTGCTTGCCCTGAAAAAATCGGTTTCAAAGTCTTTTCAATATTTTCAGGCAAAACCACAGTAGAATCAATTTTATAGCCTGTTAGCTGACGAGTAATTTTATCTTTGATATGTAAATCAAACTTATCTTGAGGCTGACATGGGTCTGGCATGATGGACAAGATATAATCCGCCTCTCCTGACAATGCCCCCATATTTAAGTGATTGACTTTGATATTTATCATTTTTTTATCCGCCGATTTGACTTCTTGCTGATAAAAACTTTTGAGCTGCTGATCTGCGTACAGATTACCACCCACCAAAGTTGTCGCACCTACCGCAACAACACCCCCAATCACATATTTAATCGACATTTTTTAACCCATTGTTGTGTAAAAATCCAAAGAAAAATAGCAATTATTCTCATAAAAGTAAATCCGCACACCAAAAAAAGTATCATAGTTCACATGATTTTAGATTCCCTTGGTCTTTTGCGTAAATCCGTTTAAAGTGTGGCACATTGTCATTATATTTTATCATGCTTATGAAAATCCGCCTTTTAACCATTGGACAAAAAATGCCGAGCTGGGTCATCACTGGTTTTGAAGATTATTTCAAACGCATCCAACCTTTTGTAAGTACCCAACTCATCGAATTACCTATGGCAAAACGTGGCAAAAACGATTCCCCTGCCGATATTTTAAAGTATTGTCAAATTGAAGGTGAAACGATTTTAAATGCCTTAAAACCCAATGAAGTGCTGATTGCATTAGAAGTGGGTGGACGTGAACTCAGTACCGAAAAACTCGCCGAAACCATGCAACAATGGACATTGCAGGGACAGGATATTGCACTGGCGATTGGTGGGCCTGATGGCTTGTCTGACGATGTACGCAAAATGGCAGCATGGCATTGGTCATTATCCAAACTGACCTTACCACATCCGTTGGTACGCATTATGCTGATTGAACAACTGTACCGTGCGATGAGTATCAATCATAACCACCCCTATCATCGGGCATAAAATAGAACGCTACGTTGTTCAACTTGGTTTCTGTCTAAATTGGCGTACAATGTCATCGTTTTATTGATGATAGTAGAAAAAATGGCAGATGCTCTGATTTTGCAAGACTTGTACAAAACCTATAAAAATGGTTTTCAAGCACTCAAAGGAATTGACCTGAATGTTCCTCAAGGTGAATTTTATGCCCTACTTGGCCCCAATGGTGCAGGTAAATCCACAACCATTAGTATCATCAGTTCGCTGACTAAAAAAACATCGGGTGCGGTCAAGATTTTTGGACATGACCTTGATGCACATGCCTCTGCCGCAAAGCTGCATCTTGGTGTTGTCCCTCAAGAATTTAACTTTGGTCAATTTGAAAAACCTTTTGATATTCTAGTCACACAAGCAGGTTATTATGGCATTGCCGCAAAAACCGCCGCTCCCCGTGCCGAACATTATTTGGAAAAACTGGGACTATGGGAAAAACGTCACACTCAGTCTCGTTTGTTGTCTGGGGGGATGAAACGCCGCCTGATGATTGCTCGTGCCATGATGCACGAACCAAAATTGATGATTCTGGATGAACCTACCGCAGGTGTGGACATTGAGCTACGCCGTTCGATGTGGGATTTTTTGACCGAACTCAATCAAAATGGTACATCGATTATTTTGACCACACATTATTTGGAAGAAGCCGAAATGCTGTGCCGTCGCATTGCTATTATTGATCGTGGGCAAATTAAAGAAGATACCAGCATGAAAAGCTTTTTAAATCAACTCACTGTGGAATCCTTTATTTTTGATTTGGAACATCCCACAACCTCATTGCCTGAGCTCAATATCATCGGGGTACAATTTCAGTTACTCGATAGCATGACCGTGCAAGTCACGATGGACAAAGCCCATTCCCTAAATGATATTTTTGCCATTTTTAATGCACATCAGATTGGGATTAAAAGTATGCGTAACAAAGCCAACCGTTTGGAAGAATTATTTGTCAATTTGGTGGAAAAAAATCTTACGGGGGCAACCGCATGAATGCCGAACAGTTACGCATTGCCTTTATAACCTTATTACACAAGGAAATTCGTCGTTTTTTGCGTATTTGGCCACAAACTTTATTGCCACCTGCGATTACCATGAGTTTATATTTTGTGATTTTCGGTAATCTAGTGGGTTCACGAATTGGCGATATGGGTGGTTTTAGCTATATGCAGTTTATCGTCCCTGGTTTGATTATGATGGCAGTGATTACCAATAGCTATTCAAATGTCTGTTCTAGCTTTTATGGGGCAAAATTCCAACGTAATATCGAAGAACTCATCAGTAGCCCTGTTCCCAATCATATTATTTTATTGGGTTTTGTCATGGGTGGTGTAGCACGAGGTTTGTGTGTTGGCTTTATTGTGACCATCATGAGCCTATTTTTCACCCATTTAGCTTTGCATAATATTTTTGTGACTTTATATACGGTATTGGTCACAGCGATCTTATTTTCATTGGGTGGTTTTATTAATGCCGTGTATGCCAAATCTTTTGATGATATTTCCATTATCCCAACTTTCGTACTCACACCCTTAACCTATCTGGGTGGGGTGTTTTATGCCATGAGTAGCCTAAGTCCATTTTGGCAAAATTTATCGCTCATCAACCCGATTGTCTATATGGTCAATGCTTTTCGCTTTGGGATTCTAGGACAAAGTGATGTGAATGTTTGGCTATCTCTCGCCATTATTAGTGTGGTATGTGTTGCACTTTATAGCTTTGCTTACTCCCTCTTGGCTCGTGGTACAGGAATGCGTGAATAATGAATCAGGTTGAACATTCTCTTTTAGGTCAGGATACCCAGTATCCGCAGCAATATTGTCCACAAGTGCTGTTTCCTATTGCCCGTGAAGCATCACGACAAAACTATGCCGATATTGCAGGTATCCAGCAAGGGGTTGATTGGTGGCATGTATTTGAAATTTCATGGCTAGATGAAACAGGCAAGCCACAGGTTGCTATTGCACGTTTACAGATTCCTGCATCCTCCCCCAATCTGATTGAATCCAAATCCTTAAAACTCTATTTTAATAGTTTTAATTTTGAACGTATGCGTCGTGAGCAGTTTATTGCCACCGTTGAACAGGATCTCACTCGTGTCGCTGGGGCAACGGTACAGATCACTTTGTTTTCAGTTGATGAACTCGCCATCAGCCAACCTCAAGGCATTTGTTTGGATGACTTTCAACCTCATACTCTCGACTATCAGCCCAATCCAGCACTGTTAAAATTAGATGTACAACATCAACATGTGATTGAACAGCAATATTACTCCCATCTATTAAGAAGCAACTGCCCTGTCACCAATCAGCCCGACTGGGGCACAGTTTTTATTCGTTATCGTGGTAAAAAGCCTTGTGAACAAGCACTATTAACCTATATCATTTCCTACCGTCAGCATAATGGGTTTCACGAACAATGTGTCGAACATATTTTTGCTGATATATGGACACTGCTACAACCAGAACAATTGATGGTCTATGCAGCTTATACCCGTCGTGGTGGTTTAGACATTAACCCGTGTCGTGTATCAGATGTGTCCTGGTTACCCACGCCAATTCGTTTGGCAAGACAGTAAAACAAATATATATAGAGGTTTCATCCATGACCAGCTATTTCGGGATTATCCCATCTGCGACTTTAAGTGAAGGCGTGCAACTCGCTCAGGCAAATCGTGATAGCAAAGAACCACAATACCCTTTGCGTGACAAAATTGCATTACAACTGAACGATGAGTTAATTGATACCATGCTGGTGCATCTCGTTCAAAAATTTCCACCAAGTGAAAAACGTGATACAACTGAAGAACTCGCAATCAAAATCCGTGGTATCGTCGCAACTTTGCTTAAACAACTTCTAAGCAAAACACCAAATGAACAGGTACTTGAATCTTTTGCTTTTATGGAAAAAAGCCTATTTACCGACAATGAAGGTAAACAGCGTATCGGGACAGTATTACCCGACAATTTAGTCACCGAAATGAAAAAGAGTTTTGTTGAAGTTGCTGCTGGGAATGGCAAGGCACAGCGTGAAAATTTAACCAATCTCTTTAAAACATTCGCCGATGCCTTAATTCACCATTTTATGACTGAATTTAATAAAACTCTAGGTTTGGGCATGATTAAGCGTGGAGCTGCAAGCGTCGCAACCAGTGCAGTCGAAACAGCTGTACATATCGTGATTAAAAAACTTATTCCGTCATTAAGTCAGCAAGAATTATTGGCATTTACTCAACACTTTGATAACTTACTGGTACAAAAATAAAAAAGCGTATGCTGCCGTGGTCTGAATTTGCTCAGTCACGGTAGCCACACCAAATACATCAAAAAATATTCCTTTACACCTTATTGAAATAAAAAAATAAACGCTCTTAATCCAGCATACAGCCTATGTTAGCATTAAGCAGCTTTAATGATGATGAATTGACAGCCTTATGTCGCCACAACTTACACCTCCAAATAAATTTCTTCGCTATGCACCTCGTGATGGATCACACGTACGTTATCCTTTGTCCATTTGGGAACGCATTCATTTAGATCCTTGGCTATTAAGTTTTTTACTCTTCAATGCCATACTTGGACTGACCGTGCTGTATAGTGCATCGGCACAAAATACAGATTTGGTGATGAAACAAGGTATGAGTTTTGGCATTGGTTTTTTAGTCATGCTGTTTATGGCACAAATTCCACCAAAAATGTATCAGGGTTTTTCCCCCTACCTTTATAGTTTTGGTGTGGTGTCATTGCTGGGGGTGATGCTCTTTGGTGAAGTGCGTATGGGTGCACAACGCTGGATTGATATTCCTGGTTTCGGCAGCGTACAACCAAGTGAATTTTTAAAAATTGGTATGCCAATGATGGTTGCGTGGTATTTATCACGTCATCCACTGCCACCACGCTTTAAACAAGTTTTTATCAGTCTCATTCTCATCGGTGTACCCTTCCTACTCATTGCTGAACAGCCTGATTTGGGCACATCGCTACTGGTACTTGCCAGTGGCATGTTTGTGCTATTTTTAAGTGGTTTATCCTGGCGACTGATTTTGGCAGCCATTACCATTGCTACAGCAATCATTCCTGTTGCTTGGTTCTTTTTATTACATGATTATCAAAAGCGTCGTGTCATCACCTTGCTTGACCCCGAAGCCGATGCACTTGGTGCGGGTTGGAATATTATCCAGTCCAAAACTGCCATTGGCTCTGGCGGTCTGTCAGGTAAAGGTTTTTTGCAAGGTACACAATCACATTTGCACTTTTTACCCGAAGGTCATACCGATTTTATCATTGCGGCTTATTCAGAAGAATTTGGGCTCATTGGCGTGATGATTCTCATGCTGATTTATTTCGCTATTATTATTCGGATTTTTCAGATCAGCCTACACAGTTTTCATAATTATGGACGTTTGGTTGCAGGTGCGTTAGGTTTGTCATTTTTTGTTTATGTTTTCGTCAATGCAGGTATGGTGAGTGGTATTCTCCCTGTGGTTGGTGTTCCTCTGCCTTTTATGAGCTATGGCGGCACTGCCATCATTACCCTAATGGCAACTTTTGGCGTGATTATGTCCATTCATACACATCGTTAATTCATATTTTGGAGTATCCATTTTGCTTAAACCTTTTAGCATCGCAGTACTTTGTAGCACGCTTCTCTCTCAAGCCTATGCCAATGATTTTATCCTGCATCCCAACTATGCTGCATTTAAAGCCAATACCATGCAGAAATATGGGCTGTCTGCTGAACAAATTGACAGTGCTATGTCGGGTAGCAAACACATCAACCGTATCATTAACATCATGAGTAGTCCTGGGGAAAACAAACCGTGGTATGACTATAAAAAGAACTTTTTGGTAGAAAGCACCATTCAGCGTGGTGTACGTTTCAAACATCAGTATCACGAAGCACTGAGTCGTGCGGAACAGGTCTATGGCGTACCTCAATCGATTATTCTCGGGGTCTTAGGCGTAGAAACAGGCTATGGTACCAATAAAGGCTCATTTATCACTCGTGATGCACTGGCAACGCTCGCATTTGGTTATCCTCGCCGTGCAGAATACTTTAGCGATGAACTGGCAGCACTCATTGCATGGAGTTATCAGGACGGTCGCCCCACTTCAAGTGTGGTGGGTTCGTATGCTGGAGCAATCGGCTATCCACAGTTTATGCCGAGTAATATCAATAAATTTGGTGTGGATTTTGATGCTAATGGACATGTCGATTTAATGAACTCACCTATCGATGCCATTGGCTCAATTGCCAATTATTTGGCAAAAAATGGCTGGCAACGCAATCAACCTATTGGTTATCTCGCCTCCTATTCTGGCAACAATCCTGCCGATATCATTGCCAAACCATTTGAACTAGGCAATACCAAGCCTTATGGTCAAATGCAACAACTCGGCTTACAACCCTTAAACCCTACCATCAAAATTGATGCACTAGATATGGTGAATGGCATTCAACTCGAGGATAGCTATGGCTTGATTTACTATATTGTCTATCCAAACTTCAACGTCATCACCAGCTATAATAATAGTCGGATGTATGCCGCTGCAGTTTGGCTACTCGGACAAGAAATAAGTAGCCGATAAATCACAATTTTTAGCCCAAATTTTAAGCATAAGATTATATAAATATTATGCTTTTCAAAAAATGCAACCGTTTTATATGGCAAAAAGTGTAAACAATCGACAAAATACACATTATGTTACAATATTGATTATTTTATAACCAAAAAATCATTCATTTTGTAACTTTTTGCCATGATTTATTGCTTAGTGATAGACAAGACTAAATATTTACCACTATTATCGCCACATCCAAAGATTGCAACATACATCATTAAGTCGGACGTGTTGTGAATGACAGTCATTCAGCAAGTGAATTTTTCACACTAAATGTCATCACAACCTCCCGTATATAGGAGCTAACGTATGCAAAAATCTTTTACAAGATTTCTAATGATTGCCACAGGTACTTTAGCACTTCACGCTCAGGCGGACATGCTACCAACACAAAACTGGCATAACGACAACAACACCAGTTTAGCAGCTCGTGTGATTGATAAAGATATTCAAGCCCTAAGTGATAGCCTATTTAAAGGCAATGGGGATGCCCTCACAGGTTTAAGCATTACCGAAACGTCTAATAATCGCATCATTAACAAAGAAGTCGTTGCGGCAAAAGTATCTGTACCAGAAGAAGATGGTTTACTTGACCGTTTAAATACGGTTGCATCCAATACAGTCAAAAAATTCACCCAAAATGGGATGGCATCTTGGTATGGTCGTCAGTTTCATGGTCGCCCAACTGCAAGTGGTGAACGTTTTGACATGAATGCACTTACGGCAGCACACCGCAATCTACCATTAAACTGTTATATTCGAGTCACCAACAAAAATAATGGTAAGAGTGTTGTTGTTAAAGTCAATGATCGTGGGCCATTCCATGGCAATCGTGTACTTGACTTATCCTATGGTGCAGCCAAAGCAATTGGTATTTCAGGCACTGGCGTAGGCAGCGTGACCATTGAGCGTGTTGAAGGCCCGAACTCATAAATTCAGTCGAACCACATCAAAAACCGTTGAACTTCATTTTCAACGGTTTTTTGTATAACCAATAAAAAAAATAGTCAATTTTATCGAAATATAGTACATTAAACAGCGTAGTTAAAAGAATATCATCTGGAGCTTAAGGATGAAATCTGCACAAGAATGGTTTGGTGAATATAATGAAAGTCACCTCAACCCTACCAATAAATTGATTCACTGGGTGTGTGTGCCTGCAATTCTTTTTAGCATTATTGGGATATTAATGCACTTTAACGCCCTACTCACTGCTTTACTACTGGTTTTAACACTCGTGTTCTACGCACGGATGGATTTGGTACTCTCTGTAGCCATGGCGGCACTGATTGCTACTATGGCGGCACTGATACACATCCTACCTGTTGGCATGGGTTTCTACTTTGCTGTATTCGTCATTGCATGGATCGGACAATTCTACGGACATAAGGTCGAAGGCAAAAAACCGTCTTTCTTTAAAGATTTACAATTCCTTTTGGTTGGGCCTGCATGGTGTATGGATGCGTATCTTGCTAAAATTTCAAGCAAATGGGTACGTCGCAATCCTGCTGCAACACACCAAATACAAGCATAAATACCGCTTCACTCAAAGCACTTCAGTTCAGACCTATCTGACCAAAGGTGCTTTGAGGTTTAATGAAAATAATCTTGTGTCGGTTCTGGTAAGTCCTGTAAACCTTTTTTTAAGGTATCTGACCATTGCCGACTAATCGTCTGAAAATAATCATCATCATCAAGAACACGTTTACCCTTTGGTAATATGAGGCTATCTGCATGATATACCATCACATCCAAAGGCATTCCTACGGATACATTAGAACGAATGGTCGAATCAAAAGAAATCAATGAGCAACGTAATGCTTGATTTAAAGGTGTATCAAATTTTAGTGCTCTATCCATAATGGGTTTACCATATTTTATTTCACCAATTTGAAAGTAGGGTGTTTCTACGGTGGCTTGAATAAAATTACCTTGTGGATAAATATTATATAACTCCATTTCCTGCCCTGTGATTTGCCCACCTAACAATAGGCTACATCCATAAAGACTCTCCTGTTCTGGGCTTTCTGCAACATGCTTAATGATCTTACGCAAACATTGTCCAACCAGCTCTGCAGCTTCAAACATGGTTTTCACAGTATGCAAGTTCAGTTCGGCTTTGCTTTCGATTTGATGCCTAAGCTGTGCAATCACAGCCTGTGTTGTCGCAAGATTTCCTGCGGTTTGCACCACCATCACTCGTTCATGCTCAACACCAAAACTAAATAGTTTGCGAAATGATGAGATATGATCCACGCCAGCATTGGTTCTAGTATCGCTAATCAATACCAATCCTTCTTTTAAACGTAAAGCAACACAATAGGTCATAACATCCTCTTTAACATGCCAAGACTTGTACAATCGTGGTCATAGTTTCACCTTCACCTTGCTGTCTTATACCACGAATTGGGGCAACATCGGCATAATCTCGTCCAACAGCAAGCTGTACATGCACGTTTGGACTAAAAAGCTGATTACTCACATCGAAACAATGCCATTTCTCTTCATGATAGACTTCTGCCCAAGCATGGCTTGCCAAGTGATTGCCAGCTTCCACATAAAGATAACCTGAAACATAACGAGCAGGAAAGCCAAGATAACGAGCCAACGCCACAAAAACCTGTGCATGATCCTGACACACGCCTTTACGCTGTTCAAAAGCTTCTGCTGCCGTGGTTTCCACATGCGTATGCCCTGCATGATAAGGAATATGTTCCAGCACTGCCTGTGCCAAATCCATCAAGTGCTCAAAATGCCTATCTGCATACATATGGGCAAATTGCATCATTTCTGGACTACATAGGCTTGCCTTGGTCGCTTGTAAATAAATTTCAGGATGAATCCGATTATCCACGGTGTAAGCGGCATGTTCATCAAGTTCAACCATGCCTTGTGCCATAATCATCAATTTTTGGTAGCTAAATCGTTGTGAGCTGGTCAGCCATAAATTTCCAAAACCATCCAGCTGCTGCAATTTTTCCCCTGGCACACTGATACCCCAGTGCAGAACTTTTTGTCGGCTTAAATTTTGCGGTAACAAACGAATATATTGCATGGAGTTTTTGACAGCTTGCTCATAACAATAAAAGGTTTGATGATTAATCAATAGTTTCATTCACATACCTCAAACATTGTGATCAATTCATAACTAAAATGATACAGTGCCGTCATATCCCGTACCGTAGCAAGTTGTTGTAAGCTATCCATTTTCATCGACCAACAATAACCATCCAGTAACGCTAAAATGTGCTCAATTTCCTGTAAAGTCGCATCCAATGGTTCATTCAAACGACATTGATAATCCAGTTCTTCTATGACACGTCCTAAGGCATAAAATAAAAAAACCTGTTCAACTTCACCTTCCAAAATTTCAGAGCAGTCATGCACCACCGCACAAATCGACAATGATTTCATTTCTACGACTTTAATGAATTGATTCAGTTGTGCATACGCATGTGGCGAAAGCACCGCACGAAGCTGTTGAATATTATCTTGTACCAATTTGAACTGTGCGGCAATTGAAAAAGGTTGTTCTGGGTCTAAGAACAAGGTATTTAAACTACTGGCATTCCATGCAGGCAAACAAAAATGATGTGCATACGCTACTGCCGCTTTATCGTCCTGAAAAGGCAAGACCTGACAGATTTGTTGAATCCGAGATAAATAGCGACCTAACCAAAAAATATGCTGTGCTGCTGAATTAAGTAAAATCATTGCCTTACTCCTATACTCTGCTTTTTATTGCATGACTATCGACCACCCATGTATCTTTGATACCACCGCCTTGCGATGAATTTACCACCAAAGAGCCTTGTTGCATTGCCACTCGAGTGAGCCCACCAGGGATAACACGAATTTCATGTTGTGAACTTAGAACAAACGGACGCAAATCTATATGCCTGTCGGCAAAACCCTGCTGAGTTAAAATTGGTGTCACAGATAATGCCAATGTCGGCTGTGCAATGTATAAATGTGGTCTAAATTGCAGCTTTTGTCTAAAGTCCTCAATCTGTTCCTGTGTTGCCTGTGGCCCAATCAACATACCATAGCCACCAGAACCTTGAGCTTCCTTGACCACTAATTTTTCAATATTATTGAGTACATAATCCAAATCTTCAGCTTTACGACATTGATAAGTCGGCACATTTTTTAAAATAGGCTGTTCATTCAGATAATAGCGAATCATGTCATCCACATAAGGATAAATAGATTTATCATCCGCAACTCCAGTACCTGGAGCATTGGCAATGACCACACCACGATTACGATAAGCCGACATCAATCCCGATACCCCAAGTGCACTATCAGGACGAAATGCCAGAGGATCAAGAAAATCATCATCCAGACGACGATAAATCACATCAACCTGTTTACGCCCCTGTATTGATTTTAGGTAAACTTTTCCATGCTCGACAAATAAATCCTGTGCACTCACAAGAGGCACATCCATTTCACGTGCCAAAAACGCATGTTCAAAATAAGCACTGTTATAATGCCCTGGTGTGAGTACCACAATCGTGGGGTTATCCACATCGGTGCTTTCTATTAGGGTTTGTTTTAACAATTGCGGATAATGCCCAACCTCCAAAATATTGTACTGTTCACACAAATCAGGCATCAAGTTTTGGCTAATCTTACGGCTTTCCAGCATGTAAGACACGCCTGATGGTGTACGCAGATTGTCCTCCAGCACAAAAAAATCACCAGTACCATCACGAACGATATCCACACCACTAATATGTGAATAAATATTGCCCTTAACATCAAAATCAAGCATCCATGGTTGATAGGCTTCATGCTGTAGAACCTGCTCGGCAGGCATAATATGATCTTTTAAAATACATTGACCATGATAAATATCATGTAAAAAGGCATTGAGTGCTTTCACACGTTGCTTACAGCCAGCTGATACAACATCCCATTGTTTTTTTTCAATCATTCTCGGTACAATATCAAACGGAATCGTACGCTCTGTACCAGCGATATCATTATAAACAGTAAAAGTAATGCCCTCATATATAAAATGTTGCTTTGCTTGGTGATTCAGTTGTTCAATTTCAGCTAAAGACTTCGATGACAACCATTGATGGGCTTGAATAAACTCTTCACGAATCGCCCCATGACGATCACGCATCTCATTAAAAAATGGCGAGATTGACACATGTTGTGTATCGCTCATGGGCGTAAATGTATCGGTCATATTGTCAATCGTACTAAACATATTGCCCTCTCTATACAGTCCTTCATCTGTTCGAATAGAAATATGCAAAATAAATGCCATGCTATCAAACCGCATAACAGAATTGACAATCTGTGTAGAAATTGGGCAAACTTACCATTTCCTGTTTAATGAATCGATCATCATGGCACTGAGCAACAAAAAAAATAAAGAAACCAGTCACGAAAAGGAAACGGGCAATAGCCTCAATCGCCAATGGCAGATTCTATCTCGCCTGCCCAATGGTAAATGGATTGGCACTCGAGATTTGCAGGAACAACTTGCACGTGAAGGCATTGTCATTAGCCTACGTACAGTGCAACGTGACCTCAATCAAATCGCCGAACGTTTTCCCATTGAAAGTAATGGTGCAACACCTCAAGGATGGCGTTGGAAAAGTGATGCACCATTACAAAGTTTACCGCACATGAATAGCTCACAAGCCATTACCTTTATGATGGTTGAAGAGCACCTCAAACATCTGTTACCGCCCAGTTTATTGACCGAAATTAATCCATGGTTTGATTTGGCACGACGTAGCCTCACGACACAACAAAATAATGTTCGCCAATGGATTAATCGTGTACGTATTATTCCTGCAACACAACCGCTGATTCCGCCCATTATTGAACGT
Organism: Acinetobacter sp.; assembly: GCA_008017315.1. Lineage (GTDB taxonomy): Bacteria > Pseudomonadota > Gammaproteobacteria > Pseudomonadales > Moraxellaceae > Acinetobacter. The sequence continues at coordinate 37,183 of SSHE01000001.1, read as the reverse complement.
AAGGCACAAACTGCCATTTACGAAGCATTGCTACAAGACAAACAATTGGAATGTGTGTATAGCAGTCGCTCCAAGCAAAAAGAAGATACAACCTATACCCTCAATCCCTTAGCACTGGTACAGCGTGGTGCAATTATTTATCTAGTATGTACTCGTCTGGATAAAAGCGAGATTCAAACTTTTGCCTTACATCGTTTTAAATCTGCTACGGTTTTGGAGCAACGTGCTTTACATCCTGTTGATTTTGATATTGACCATTTTATAGATTCAGGAGTATTAGGTTTTAGAATTGATTTAAACAGCCCAACCACGGATGTTGAATTAACACTCACCATGCACAATCAACATGCCACTACATTTTTTGAATCCAAACTTGCCAAAAACCAGAACATCATCCCACTAGATGATGAACGTGTGCAGATCAGTGCAACCGTACCCCTTAACTCACAACTGGTGTGGTGGCTACGTGGCTTTGGGCAAAAAATTGAACGTATTGAACCTGAACATCTCGCCCAACTCGTTTGGGAAACCAAAGAATAATCACATAGATTATTTTTTCAACATACATGCACACATCTTGACTAAAATACGATATTTTTTTCATACTGCCCTTGTATTTTGAAATAAATCCATCACTAATAAAAACATGACAAAATCACTTGTCACTCTGACCTAAGGAGTGTCCATGACTCAATTAACAACAAACGAGGGCGAACACATCCCCTCTACTTTACCTTTATTGGCACTACGTGATGTGGTGGTTTATCCACACATGCAGATTGCCCTGTTTGTGGGTCGTGAAAAATCCATTCAAGCCGTCGAAGTCGCACGCAATCAGGATAATCTGGTTTTTGTTGTCGCACAAAAAGATTCACTTACCGAAGATATCGATCATCACAATCTGTACCAATACGGTACGGTGGCACGTATCGTACAGGTCGTGAATCATGAAAATGATGATAATTGTATTAAAGTGCTGATTGAAGGATTATACCGCTCAAAACTGCAACACATTATCGAACATCCAGATTACTTGTCGGCCGAACATCAGCTTAGCCCGATGAATGTCCAGCTTGATGCGGAAACACAGCAAGCACGAGTACAAGAATTGCAAGCCTTGTTTGCACAATATGCCGAGGCAAAATTACGCAATGCACGTGAACTCATTGCTGCGGCAAGTAAAATTGAAAATCTCAATCAACTGTTATTCTTTGTCGCAACACGCATACCTCTCAATATTGACATCAAACAAAAATTCCTTGAACTGGATGCTTTTGAGCAACATTTGCAGGAATTAATGACTTATTTGTTGCAACAATCAGAAGAACAACAGCTTGAGCAAAATTTGCATGAAAGCACCAAACGTCAAATGGAAAAAAATCAACGTGAATACTTTTTAAATGAAAAAATGAAAGTCATTCAGCGTGAGCTTTCCGATATGAATGACAATGGTGAGGATGATTTAGCCGAGATAGCCAAACGTTTGGAAGAAGCGGATTTACCAGAACATGTACGTAAAAAAGCCGAAACTGAATTCCGCAAACTCAAAGCTATGCCATCTGCATCTAGCGAAGCCGCTGTGGTACGTAACTATATCGAAGTGATCTTAGATACACCGTGGAATACTGCCAGCAAAGTCAGCATCAACCTCAATAAAGCACAGGAAATCCTCGACACAGACCATTATGGATTGGACGAAGTCAAAGAACGTATCGTTGAATATCTTGCGGTACAAGCTCGTGTCAAAAAATTAAAAGGGCCTATCCTCTGTCTGGTTGGGCCTCCAGGTGTTGGTAAAACTTCACTAGGTGAATCGGTTGCCAAGGCCACAGGGCGTGAATTTGTCCGCATGGCACTAGGTGGCGTACGTGACGAAGCTGAAATTCGAGGACATCGCCGTACCTATATTGGTGCGATGCCTGGTAAAATTGTACAATCTCTGAGTAAGGTTGGGGTCAAAAACCCGCTCTTCTTGCTAGATGAAATTGACAAAATGGCACAAGATTACCGTGGTGATCCAGCATCAGCCTTGCTTGAAGTACTTGATCCATCACAAAATAATAAATTCAACGACCATTATTTGGATTTGGATTTAGACTTATCAGAAGTGATGTTTATCTGTACTGCCAATAGTATGAATATTCCTGAAGCACTACTTGATCGGATGGAAGTGATTCGTTTGCCAGGTTATACCGAAGATGAAAAAGTAAACATTGCCGAACGCTATCTTGTTCCAAAAGCCGTGAAGGACAATGGTTTGCGTGCCAAAGAACTCAGTGTACACGAAGCAGCAATTCGTGACATCGTACGACACTATACACGTGAGGCAGGTGTACGCAATCTGCAACGTGAAGTATCAAAGATTGCCCGTAAAGTAGTAAAACAAGCCGTTGGTCATAAAACCAAAAATCTGCAAATCGAAGTCACACAGGACAATCTACCTGAATATCTAGGTGTGCATAAGTTTGACTATGGTATTGCCGAAACCGAAGCACAAGTCGGACGAGTCAATGGACTCGCATGGACTTCCGTTGGGGGGGAATTACTCACCATCGAAGTTGCCACTATGAAAGGTAAAGGCAAATTTATCACCACTGGTTCACTTGGTGATGTGATGAAGGAATCCATCACCGCAGCCATGACTGTCTTGCGTACTCGTGCGGATGATTTGGGTATTGAAGCTACTCGTTTCGAGGAAACCGATGTACATGTGCATCTACCCGAAGGTGCAACGCCTAAAGATGGGCCATCGGCAGGTTTAGCATTAACGACTGCCCTTGTATCCGCCTTTACAGGGATTCCGATTCGTGCAGATATTGCCATGACAGGTGAAACCTCTTTGCGTGGACATGCTTTACGCATTGGCGGTTTAAAAGAGAAATTATTGGCAGCACATCGTGGTGGCATTCAAACGGTCTTTATCCCTCAAGATAATGTCCGTGATTTAAAAGAAGTTCCAGACAATGTAAAAGAAGGTCTGGACATCAAAGCCGTAAAAACCATTGATGACATTTTGCCATTAGCTTTGGTTGAAATGCCAAAATCTGTTGTCAAAATACCCATCGTCAAGGCAATTGAAGACGGTCAAATTGCACGACATTAAATGTCAAAATCCCCAAAAACCTGTTCAGAACATTTGAGCAGGTTTTTTATATTGTACGCATGTAAATTTGGTGGAGGCATATTGCCTTGCATCAGATTGGTAGCAGCCAAAAATCAAATCAAACGGGTTTGCATAAAAGCATTCATTATGAAAAAATGACCCTCTTTTTAAGTACACGCTTACATTAGGATTCGCCCATGTGGATTGGAATTGCTGCGATTAATCTCGCTCTTGCGGTAATGTTGGGTGCATTTGGTGCTCATGGTCTAAAAAAAATTGCCTCTCCCGAACAACTCGCATGGTGGCAAACCGCAACTGATTATTTTTTCTATCATGCACTTGGTTTATTATTACTGGGGATTTTAGCCAAAACCCTATCGCAATTTTCCATTAAAGTCCCTTTTGGGCTGTTACAATGCGGCATTATTTTATTTTGTGGTTCTTTATATCTCATGGCATTAGGTTCCCCAAAAATACTCGGAGCAATCACCCCCATAGGTGGTGTATTGATGATTTTAGGCTGGCTCGCTTTGGCTTGGCAGGCGTTTAAATATGCTTAGGTAATACAAATGCTACAGATGACCATTTATTTAAACGGTGAACAACTCATCACCTCTTGCCAAACCTTATGGGATTTGGTGCAGCAACTTGATTTAATCGGTAAACGCTTTGCAGTCGAAGTCAATCAACAGATTATTCCCAAAAGTCGCTTGACCGAAATGCCTATTCAACCCAATGACCGTATCGAAATTATCCATGCGGTCGGTGGTGGCTAAAATTCTGTTCGCCATCATCTTCATCCCAATAGAGGTTCTCAAGTCAAACCATGCAAGACTCAAATTTCAAAATCGGACAACGTGAATTTAGCTCTCGCCTTTTAGTCGGCACAGGTAAATATAAAGACTTAAATGAAACAGGTGCAGCAATTGCCGCCAGTGGTGCGGAAATTGTGACCGTCGCCATTCGTCGGGTTAATATCGGACAAGACCCCAATCAACCCAATCTGCTTTCGGTCATTTCACCTGAACAATATACCATTCTCCCCAATACCGCAGGTTGTTTTGATGCGGATAGTGCCATTCGTACTTGCCAGCTCGCACGTGAATTACTCGATGGGCACAATTTGGTTAAACTCGAAGTCTTGGGCAATCAAGAAACCCTTTATCCAAACGTCATCGAAACGGTAAAAGCCGCACGAACCTTGATTGATGATGGTTTTGATGTGATGGTTTATACATCAGATGACCCGATTGTGGCACAAGAATTAGAGTCTATGGGCTGTGTAGCGATTATGCCTTTGGGCAGTTTAATTGGTTCAGGTTTAGGGATTTTAAATCCGCATACGCTTTCCATTATTATTGAGAATGCTAAAGTCCCTGTTTTGGTCGATGCAGGTGTGGGCACTGCCAGTGATGCAGCGATTGCTATGGAACTCGGTTGCGATGGTGTATTGATGAATACTGCAATTGCCGCAGCACAACATCCCATTTTAATGGCAAGTGCAATGAAAAAAGCGGTGGAAGCAGGTCGAGAAGCCTTTTTGGCAGGTCGTATGCCACGTAAACGCATGGCAAATGCCAGTTCGCCAGAAACAGGCTATTTCTTCAAATAAATGCTTCTTGAATCGCTATTTTAAACCTAAAGTAGCGATTACACCCCTCGCCAGTCCACTCGTGCATGACGTTCATGGTGATAAATACGCCTCACATACTGCCCCAAAGGCAAATCTAATAACGCATAATAATAATCTTTCAACTCATCTGTGAGTTGTTCAAACTCCTCATGCTCCAACTCCCACGGTGTTCCTTTTATCATCAAAATCGGTGCAAGCATTGAACACACGGCAATATCTGCCAACCCCAAACGATCACCGACCAAATAATTACCCTGCTGCTCTATTAAACGTCGATTGAGTTGTGCAATTAACACATCCATACAAACTTTGGACTGTGCCACTTTAGCTGGATGAAGTTGATAATTGAATACCACCATTTTGCGTACAATTGGCTTGGAAAAAACTGAAAATAATCGCAAATAACCCTGCTCACCCAACATAATGTCTAAAGGTCGATCATTTTTTTGTAACATCAATGCCAATGTCCAACGACGCACATGAAAACCCAATTCACCTGCTAAATCATCAATAGCCAAGGCGTCTTGACGCAACGTCTCATCTCGCCTTAATAACGCCTGCTCAGGATACATATCATCCAAATACAGCGCAATCTGACGAGAATCTGCCACCCAATTTTTATCATCATTTAACATGGGTAATAAATATTGCCCTGATTTCAAATAGGTAAAGGTACGATGAAATCCAGGCAGCAAATTTTTTGCAACATAATCCAATTCTTTATGGTCGAGCAGCCAACGTGCCTTTTCACAATAATGTGACAAAGGAAATTGATACAATACACGCATGATAGCTCCAAATTTATGTTTACAGGACGACATCGAAACTTAAATACTTTAAAAGTAAACCTTAACGAAAACAATCACCTTTCTTCATCATTTTATGTTGCAATGTCCATGCACCCAACCAATATTGCTTTGGTTGAACAGCTATTTCAAGGATAACCTGACTTTAAGGCCACTTTGAGGTAAAATCAGCGACAATTTTTACACAACATCTTTGTGAGTAATTTCATGGGCTTTAATTGCGGTATTGTCGGATTACCAAACGTTGGAAAATCAACCTTATTTAATGCTTTAACCAAAGCAGCCATTGCTGCGGAAAATTTCCCATTTTGCACGATTGAACCCAATACAGGGATTGTCCCTGTCCCTGACGCTCGTCTGGATCAATTAGCTGCGATTGTCAAACCGCAACGTATCCTACCAACGACGATGGAATTTGTCGATATTGCTGGATTGGTTGCAGGGGCATCCAAAGGCGAAGGATTGGGCAATCAGTTCCTTGCTAATATCCGTGAAACAGATGCGATTGCACATGTCGTACGTTGTTTTGAGGATGAAAATGTCATTCACGTCAATGGTAAAATTGACCCTTTAGATGATATTGCCACCATCAACACCGAACTAGCACTGGCAGATTTAGATACAGTGAGTAAAGCAGTTACACGACTCACCAAAATCGCAAAAAGTGGCGACAAAGAGGCCGTTGCAACCAAAGCTGTACTGGAAAAATTGCAACCATTTTTGGATGAAGGTCGCCCAGCTCGTGCTGCCGAACTCAATGATGATGAAAGAAAACTATTACGGGGTTTTGGTTTACTCACCTTAAAACCCACCATGTACATTGCCAATGTGGCTGAAGATGGTTTTGAAAACAACCCTCACCTTGAAGCAGTTCAACAACTCGCAGCCTCAGAAAATGCCGTGGTTGTCGCACTTTGCAATCAGATTGAAGCCGAAATTTCCCTACTTGAAGATGATGAACGTGCTGAATTTTTAGAAGCCATGGGCATGCAAGAACCAGGACTCAATCTTGTGATTCGTGCAGGTTATGCACTACTTGGTTTACAAACCTATTTCACAGCAGGCGTACAAGAAGTACGTGCATGGACCGTAAAAGTTGGGGCAACCGCACCACAAGCGGCTGGTGTGATACATACCGACTTTGAAAAAGGCTTTATTCGTGCTGAAGTCATCGCTTATGATGACTTCATTAGCCATCAAGGTGAAAATGGTGCAAAAGAAGCTGGAAAATGGCGATTAGAAGGTAAAACCTATATTGTACAAGATGGCGATGTCATGCATTTCCGCTTTAACGTATAGTTAAAAGCATGGTTTGTGGTTAAAAATACACCGCAAACCATTTTACATAAAACTATAATCATTTATTTATCAATATTTTACAAAAAAAATTGCACATTGTCTAACCAAGCACTATTTTTTCTAAATTGTTCTATTTATCATGTGCCACGAAGTTTAACAAACATTAGATGCCATTTAGAGGATTTTAAAATGAACAAGTTACTTATCGCTTTAGGTTTAGCTTCAACTGTTGCTTTTGTTGGTTGTGCTAAGAAAGAAGAAGCTCCTGCTGCTCCTGCTGAAGAAGCTTCTGCTCCTGTTGAAGCTCCAGTAGAAGCTCCTGTTGATGCTGCTGTTGATGCTGCTGCTTCAGAAGAAGCTCCAGTTGATGCTGCTGCTTCAGAAGAAGCTCCAGTTGATGCTGCTGCTCCTGCTGAAGAAGCTTCTGCTCCTGCTGCACAATAATCTGCATCATCCCTTGAGGATGACAGTAAAAACCGAGTGAATATACTCGGTTTTTTATATGAAATCTCTTATATAAACCCAGTGCATTTTTCATAAATTTTCTGCAATGACACATAAAAAAATGCGATAAACTCCCATTTTCTGTATTTTTTTGCTTTAATAGACTTTCTTTTCTGCTCACTCTATATCGTGGTTCTTCTATGTCTGTTACAGATACGACCTTACCCTTATCTACAACTCCCAAAGACAATGCCGCCACTGAACAAAACAAAAACTTCCGTACACCACCGCACAATCTCACCATGGAACAGGCTGTGCTGGCGGCACTGATGACCGTTGCCGAATCATGGGAAAGTGTGGCTGATATTTTGTCAGAACAAGATTTTTATGCCACAAGACACCGTTATATTTTTCAAGCCATTGAAAAATTGGCAAATTCTGGACAACCCTATGATGCTGTATTGGTCAATGACTGGCTTGCCAACCAAAAGCTACTGGAAGCGGCTGGTGGTGAAGCATATTTGATGCAACTGTTATCAGAATCACCAACATCTTTATTTAATTTACCCAGCTATGCGGAAAAGGTGAAAGAATCTTCAACGCTACGCAATATGATCAGTGTTGGCAATCACATTTTACAAAATGCCTATGAACCCAAAGGTCAGGCTATTTCCGATCTGTTAGACCATGCCGAAACGCAAATTTTTTCTATCGCCGAACAACACAATAACCGACAAAGTAAAGCAGGCCCACAGCCGATTAGTGAAGTCGTCACTTCCGTCGTCAATAAACTTGATGAATTATCCCAAATGGATGGCAATATCACAGGATTAACCACTGGATTTGTTGAACTCGATAATAAAACCTATGGCATGCAGGCAGGTGATTTGATTATCGTCGCTGCCCGTCCATCGATGGGAAAAACCACTTTCGCTATGAATTTGGTAGAAAGCGTACTGTTTAACTGTGACCTGCCTGCCCTCGTTTTCTCCATGGAAATGCCGTCTGATTCAATCGCCATGCGTTTAATCTCTGCCTTTGGTCGAGTACATCAGGGACATTTACGAGCTGGGAAAATGGATGAAGATGAATGGTCAAAAGTCACCAGTACCATTGTTCATCTGCAATCCAAAAATCTATATATTGACGACTCTTCTGCCCTACCACCGACTGAACTTCGAGCACGAGCACGGCGAATTGCCAAGCAACATGGTGGGAAACTCGGCTGTATCATGGTCGATTACCTGCAACTGATGAAAGTCCCTGGTATGGGAGACAATCGTGTCGGTGAGATTTCTGAAATTTCTCGTAGCTTAAAAGCCCTTGCCAAAGAAATGAACTGCCCTGTAATTGCCTTATCACAGCTTAACCGTAGTCTGGAGCAACGTCCGAACAAACGCCCTGTGATGTCAGACTTACGTGAATCAGGGGCAATTGAACAAGATGCCGATTTAATTATGTTTATTTATCGAGATGAGGTCTATAATAAAGAGTCCAAAGAAGCAGGTACGGCTGAAATCATCATTGGTAAACAGCGTAATGGCCCGATTGGTACGGTACGTTTAGCTTTCGAAGGACACTATACTCGCTTTAGTAACCTATCTCCTGAATTTTATAACAATTTTCAGGAACAGGAAGATTAAACCTTTCCTTTGTAAGGAGTTTACTGGTGCGTCAGGTCACTATCCATATTCGTGCAGCAGCATTGCAGCATAATCTTGAGCGTGTCAAACAACTTGCACCTAAATCCAAAGTAGTGTGTATGGTCAAAGCCAATGCTTATGGTATTGGTGTACAACATGCGGTACAAAGTTTCAGCCATGCCGATGCGTTTGGTGTTGCCTGCTTACAAGAAGCATTAGAAATTCGCCAATTTTGTTCCAATAAACCCATTACTTTGATTGAAGGCATTTTCTCTCAAGATGAAATGTCAATTGCAATTGCCCATCAATGTGAATGTGTTATTCATCACCAACAGCAACTCGACTGGTTATTAGAACATCAAGCCGCCTACCTGCAAGCTGGACTCAAAGTCTGGGTCAAACTCAATAGTGGTATGAACCGTTTAGGTTTCAAACAGAATGACATTATTGCTGTTATCCAGCAACTCAAAGCACTCGGTTTTCATTGTGTACTCACCATGCACTTTGCCAATGCAGATGAACCCAATCATCCACTCAATCGGCAGCAAATCGACCAATTATTGCAGGTCAAACAGGCTTGCTCACCTATCGAAATCTCCTGCTGTAATTCAGCCGCTATTTTGAACTGGGCAGATTTGCATTTTGATTATGTACGTCCTGGGATTATGCTATATGGTGCATCCCCTTTTGCGACACATTCCGCCAGTGAGCTGGGCTTAAAATCAGTCATGCAGTTTGAAGCTGCGATTATCGCCATCAACACCGTAAAAATGGGTGAACATATCGGCTATGGCTCAACGTTTACCGCAAGCAAAAATATGACGATTGCAGTGGTATCTATAGGTTATGGTGATGGTTATCCACGAGCGTTTGTACAAGAAAATTTTGTCGCCATACACGGCAAACTGGTGCCTGTGGTCGGACGTGTCAGTATGGATATGATGACCATTGATATCAGTGACATCGCAACTGAGGTTACACTCGATACACCTGTCGAACTTTGGGGCGAAACCCGACTGGTCGATGATGTCGCCACAGCCAATGGTACGATTGGTTATGAACTCTTATGCCGTTTAACCCAACGTCCAAAACGGTTGCTACGCTAAACTCACGATATGATAGATGCTAGTGGTACGAGCAGAGCCATGACCTCACGCCTCCGTATTTCCCGCAAGTTTTTGACGTAACCAACTCCAGTTTTGTTTATCATGATTTCGGTAATCTTTTAATTGCACCAATTGTTGTTCAATGGATTGTGCAACTTGTTCACGCAATGCCCACGCATGTTCTTGATGACAACCCATCTCAGTTGTGGAAATACGATCCCCAAAACTAAAATAAAACCGCTGAGGCTTTGGAATGGGTAGATAAGCCAAACCTTTTGCAAGAGATGGAATAATATCACCACCTCGTAATTTTTCGGTTAAATCTAATGTATCCAATATCTTTTGTGCCATAGCATTGGCTTGCAGATCATTGGCATCGTACAAAATATCATAACAATCATCTGCACCCAACGAAGCAAAAGGAATAATATCGTAACCATGCTCAATGGCAAGACGAGCAAAGCCAGCCCTATTTTTCCAAATAAGTTGATATTTTTCCCCTTTTCTACGCATAACTTCTCGTGCACCACCAGGAAAAACCAAAATGGATTGACCTGATGCCATCAATTGATGACAATTTTCTGGTGAACCCAATAACACCCCATGCTTCTTGAGTATATTTCTCCAAATTGGAACTTGAAAATGCACCCGATCTCCTAATGAGCGTACATACACACCATGCTTCTGATAAAGATGTGTCAGCATCAAAGGCACATCCATAACACCATAAATGGTATGATTCCCCACAAATAAGGCAGGTTTGGAGAAATTGAGTCTTTCAGAATTGAGAAATATCGGATGAAAATACCAAGATGCAGCTCCTACAGCCACTTTATGATAACGATCCAATGATGGGACAAATTCATCCATAAATTACGCCTCGATATTTTCGACATTTTATCCATGCCCTTTTACGGATACGTTCTATCCTTTTGCTTGAAAGTATGCGAAACATACAATGAATCACCATCATGATGTGTCTGGTGAACCATAAAACCATCCTTAAATCATTTCACTCACAGTTGGGTCAGAGCCAAACAAAGCACGACGCTGACTACGCTCAATTTTTGGACATTGCCCAGAAGTTTGGAATAACACATTCAACAATGCTGGTAAATGCGTACCGACCACCGACTTACCTGTGGTGAGTAGTGCCACACTAATATCACGCTCTGGATCAGCCCAACAAATATTATTCGAGAACCCCAAATGCCCAAAGGCTTGCCCTGTCATTGGGCCAAATAAACCAAAAGGGTTATTACCTAGCATTGGGCCGAGTGCATAACGCATCGGTGCTAACAAAGAACGGTCAAATGTCAGCCCAGAAGTTGGTAAAGTCGAGCGAAATACAGTCTCAGGGGTCATAATACGCTGCCCTTGATATTCACCGCCATTCAATAACATTTCAAAGAAACGCCCTATTTCTTCTGCACTGGTGTAAATATTAGCAGCAGGACAAATACCATCCATAAAACGTGAATCATTGGTAATCTTGACCGCAGTATCCAAATTCCCCCCAAGCACGTGCTTTAAATATTGGTCTGTCCCTACTTTAGAATAAAAGCCTGTTTTATAATTGAGTGCAACTTCTGGACGAAACTGTTCAGCCACGCCATAGTTAAAACAACGCATTCCCATTGGAATAGCAACTCTTTCCTGTAAAAAGTCACTGAGTGGCTTCTGAGTGACCCGCTCAATGACTTCACCCAAAATATAACCTGCAGTAATGGCATGATATGCCAACTGTGAACCTGAAGCCGACATTGCCCTAGCAGTATATAAACGTCTTAAGATTTCATCCTTATCAAATAAAAACTCAGGATCTATATCTCCTTCCAGACGTGGAATACCCCCACGATGAGACAATAAATGGAAAATCGTGGTGTGGCGTTTGCCTTTTTGAGCATACTCTGGAATGTAATAGCTAATCGGATCAAGTAAGTTCAAACTACCTTCTTCATCCAAAATATGTACCAACATTGCCGTAATCAATTTTGAAGCAGAAAATAGACAAATTGGCGTAGTGGTTTTTGCTGCCAGCCTTGTGGTATCAGGTGTATCATCTGGCCCATGACCACGTGCAAACCCTATACTTCGGTTCAGCAATACCTGCCCTTGACGACGCAAACAAAATGAAATCTGTGGATGATTGCCTGTACGATATAATTGTTCTACTGCCGACCAGATCTGTTGCACTTGCTTCGGCAGCATACCGCCAGCTTCTGCCGCCGCTTCTTCTGCAATATCCATAATGGGCATTAAATCCGTCGGTACAGAAATAGTATTGGTTGAAAAGAGTTTCATACGACATCCTTATTATTTTACAATTTCTAAAATTTTGACAATAATTATTGTCTATTATTTAAAGTTAAAAATAAAGTCTATTGGGCAAAAAAATTATCGATATCTACAAACATCTTGTCGCTAAAAAAGCAAAATATGCTATATATAAGGGGAAATTCTCTTTTTTTGTAATAGTAATTTATATCATGACCTTATCTAACCTTGAACAACTGCAACAACATACTACCATCGTCGTTGATAGTAGTGATTTGGAAGCAGTAGAAAAATTCCGTCCAATTGATGCAACCACCAACCCTTCACTGATTACTGCCGCAGCAAGTCAGAGCCAAAATCGAGGCTTGATTGAAGATGCCTTTGCACAGGCAAAAGCCGAAAATTATCAGTATGATGCTTTAATCGAAAGAACCATTGATATTCTTACTGTTAAGTTTGGTGTAGAAATTCTAAAATATATTGATGGACGAGTATCGACGGAAGTTGATGCCAGCTTGTCTTATGATACCGAAGCAACCATCCAAAAAGCCTACGATTTAATCAACTTATATCAAAAATTTGGCATAGATAGCCAACGTATTCTCATTAAAATTGCTTCAACGTGGGAAGGCATTCAAGCCGCAAAAAAACTAGAGCAAGATGGGATTCATTGTAATTTAACGTTATTATTTGGTTTACATCAAGCACAAGCCTGTGCTGATGCCAAAGTGACGTTAATTTCACCTTTTGTCGGGCGTATTTTGGACTGGTATAAAAAAGCTGAAAATAAAGATAGCTATCCGATTACACAAGACCCAGGCGTGGTTTCAGTCAAAATGATTTATCATTATTACAAACAAAATGCGATTCAAACACAAGTGATGGGTGCAAGTTTTCGCAGTACCGAGCAAGTGTTGGCACTCGCAGGTTGCGATTTGCTGACGATTTCCCCTGCTTTACTGGAGCAGCTTTCACAGCAGCATGATGTGATACAACCTCAACTTTCGGTCACTCAGGCACAAAATGCTGAACAAATCACTTTAGCACCACTGAATGAAGCCCTATTTAAAACACAACTTGAACATGATTTAATGGCATCTCAGCTCTTACAAGGTGGTATTGATGGTTTTATTAAGGCTCGTGAACAATTAGCCATTTTATTACGCAGTAGTTTTGGTATCGGGGAAATTGAACAGTAATTCCTCAAAAAAATCAATGGATACTGTTGCTTTTACCGCCCATCAAATTCACATCAAAACAAGAAGAACCTCTATTGAGAGGTTCTTCTGCAAGAAGGAGAGCTGTTAGGCTTATCCCTTTTTGATTTTATCCAACATCACTTACCACCAAATAATGGTCCCATGCCACCGCCTGAAGCCCCCCCCCCATTTTATTCTGCATACTTTGAATGCCACGCAACATTTTGCTGATACCCGTTGGGGAGGAAAATTTCTTCATCATTTTCGCCATTTGTGCATGTTGTTTCAGCAAGCGGTTAATCTCCTGAATATCCATGCCACAGCCTGCTGCAATCCGTTTTTTACGACTGGTATTGATAATATCGGGATTGCGGCGTTCTTTAATGGTCATAGAATGGATAATCGCTTCCATTCTTTTCACTTGCTTCTCTGGATTTGCTTGTTCAATCGCAGTTTTAATCCCCGAATCACTCATACCAGGCAATTTGTCGATAAAACCCAACATCCCCCCCATTTTATTCATTTGTTCAAACTGGGTAAGCATATCCTCCAATGTGAATGAGCCGCCTTTTTGCAGCTTTTTCGCCATCTTTTCGGCTTTTTCACGATCGATTTTACGTTCGACTTCTTCAACCAGTGACAATACATCACCCATGCCCAAAATACGCTGTGCCACACGTTCGGGATGGAATGGTTCAAGTGCATCCAGCTTCTCGCCCATACCGAGGAACTTAATCGGCTTACCTGTAATCGCACGTACCGATAATGCTGCACCACCACGTGCATCACCATCTGTCTTGGTCAAAATCACACCTGTTAGAGGTAGAGCATCATTAAAGGCCTTGGCAGTATTGGCAGCATCCTGCCCCGTCATGGCATCGACCACGAATAAGGTTTCAGTCGGTTGAATCTCGGCATGTAAGGCTTTGATTTCATCCATCATGTCATCATCAATATGCAAACGACCTGCTGTATCAACAATTAATACATCGGCAAATTTAATCTTTGCCTGTTCGATTGCACGTTTCACAATGACAATAGGTTGTTCTGACGCATCGGACGCAATCCATTCTGCACCGACTTCTTGCGATACCGTTTGTAATTGTTTAATCGCTGCAGGGCGATACACGTCGGCAGAAACCGTCATGACTTTTTTCTTCTGACGTTCTTTTAAAAAACGTGCTAGTTTGGCTGCGGTAGTGGTTTTACCCGCACCTTGCAAGCCTGCCAATAGAATGACCACAGGTGGCTTTGCCGCCAAATCTAGTGATTCATTCGCCTCGCCCATCATGGTGGTCAATTCATCATGTACGATTTTGACAAAGGCTTGCCCTGGCGAAAGTTGTTGTAAAACCTCTTGCCCCAAAGCTTGTTCCTTTACTTTGGCAATAAAGTCACGTGTCACAGGTAAGGCAACATCGGCCTCAAGTAGTGCCATACGCACTTCACGTAAAGTATCCTTGATGTTATCTTCGGTGAGCTGTCCTGTACCAGCTACATTTCTTAAACTCTGCGTGAGTCGGTCGGTTAATGTATCAAACATTGCAAATTCCGATTAAAATACGAGGCGTAATACGCTTTCTATTACAAACAATTTTTCCAGTTCCAGTGTTTTGTGACAACTTTCCATTCGTTGCCATAAAATCCTAGATAAATTTTACATAAGATGCTATAGGATACGTGAGTTCCACAAGAATTTATATCTTTATCTTATGAAGATTCTAACACGTATTAAAGGTTTGGCATGTTAAGTCTGTCCATCATTTTGACAATTCTCGCATTTATTGCATATTTGACAGGTTTTTTATACCTACTCAAACACTTTATGGATAAATCCCACAGTAACCCCTTTCTCGTCTGGGCATCTTTACTCACTGGGCTTATCCTACATGCATTCACGCTTGGTTTGGACATGATTACACCAATAGGCATCAACTATGATGTGTTCAATCTCATCTCCTTTACTTCTGGATTGATGCTGTTACTCAGCATTATTTTTAGTATGTATCGCCCTGTATTGATACTTAATCTTTTGGCCACACCAATGGCGATGTTAGGCTTACTCGTTGGTGACGTATTAAACACACCCAATCATGTGATTCGTGAGCAAAATATTGCCATGGATATACATATCATCCTTTCACTCTCTGCGTATGCAATACTGTTCATGGCAACCATCCATGCCATCCTCATTTGGTTACAAAATCGTGAATTAAAGAAAAAACAACGTCACCGTATTTGGGTCAATTTACTCCCTTCATTGCAGACGATGGAATCATTACTCTTTGATTTAATTTTGATTGGTTTTGTACTGCTGAGTGCTGCTCTGACCTTTGGTTTTTGTACCATTGATGATTTTTTTGCCCAACACCTTGCTCACAAAACCGTCTTGAGTGTCATTTCTTGGTTGATTTACGGCAGCTTACTACTCGGTCACTGGAAATTTGGCTGGCGTGGCAAAAAAGCCACCCTCTTTACACTGTTCGGATTTTCCCTGTTGGTACTAGGTTTTATTGGCAGTAAATTTGTGTTGGAAATTATCTTGATGCGAGTTTAAAACCAACCACTTGCATGATGAAGTGGCTGGTTTACATCATGCACCTTAGAATTTATATTGCAAACCCAAACCACCTACTCGATTATCATCGTCCTTTAGCTTATGTTGTGCGAGATAAAAATACGCTTTTGCATTACTGTTATATTGATAATCCACCCCCACAGCCATTTGCTGTGCCTTGATATCGTGAGCTGTTTTAAACGTCGTTGTACCTTGCTGGAATTGTCCTTTAACTGACCATGGGGTCTGACCAACCTTATACAATACCCCCAAAGCAAAACCTAATTCACTCTCAATATCTGCTACAGCAACATTGCTTGCCGTTCTACGCTCTGCAACTTCCGCATGTTGCAGCAATGCACTCAGGGATAAGTTTTCCGCTTGCATATTGGCTACTGCACGAACAGTATTGGTTTCTGCCCAAGCATTCCCTGCACCAATCCAGCGACTTGGCACTGCACTATCATAAGCCAAAGCAAAATTTACCCCTGCAGCTTTATTGTCATACAGTATAGATGCAGAAATCGCATCACCAAAACCATCACCCACTGCATTACCACTATTGGTCGCAACACCGCCTTCACCCTGAAATAATTGTAGGTTTGCATTGATTTTACCACGAGCCACCTTTATTGCTGGCGATTGGTATTGTATGCCATCATTGATACGATTTTCACCTGTAAATGTATTTGCAATATCAAGCTGATTGGCAGCATAATTATCAAACAAATCAATACTTCCCAAACGCTTTAAAAACGTATTCAATTTACCGATCGATAATGTACCCAACTGCTCATGTTTCAATCCAAGATAACGATCACGCTGACCGAAATCACTACCGTCGCCATCTATATTGATCGTCCATTGTGCATCATAAACGATACTCAGTGTGTCTGAGAGTTTCTCATTCCCCTTAACCCCAAGATAAGAATTATTGGATGTTACCGATGCACCATCATGAATAGTACTTAACTGGTTATGCCCAATATCTTTACTGGCAAAATTCACAGAACCATCCAACACACCGTATAAGGTTGGTGCGGCAAAAACTGACGAACTTACAGAGGTAAAGAACACCCCCATAACCAGCATTAAATTTCCTTTAAGTTCCATACAAGCCTCAAATATCAATTACAGTAGGAATTGGGCATCTTTGACCATAAAAAAGTCCACTTTGACTCTGTGTCATAAAAATGCAATATTTATGCCATACTGTGATCAATATGATGATCATTTCAGCGTGTATTTTATTGTTCCACAATGTTTAACAAACTTGATTAGAGAAATGCTTAAAAAACAGTTAATATAACGCTACTGTCGTCTTAACCGTACAATCTAATATGATGAAAAATGTACTCAAAATCTCTCTTAGTACAACACTCATGCTGGCTTTGGCAGCGTGTAATTCCACACAAAAAACACCAATTAGCACCACACCCACCGTCCAAGTACGACAACCCATTATCGCCATTGCTCTCGGCGGCGGCGGTGCAAAAGGTTTTGCCCATATTGGCGTGCTTAAAGTACTCGAATCTCACGGTATTAAACCGCACATTGTGACGGGAACGAGTGCAGGGAGTTTTGTTGGTAGTATCTACGCCTCTGGTAAAACCCCTTATCAATTGCAAGAAATCGCCCTAAAGCTCGAAGAATCTCAATTACGTGACCTCACGCTCAACAGCCAAGGTATTATCTTGGGGCAAAAATTACAGGATTATGTCAATACTCAGGTCAATAATACCGCAATACAACGCTTCCCCAAACGTTTTGCTGCCGTTGCAACCGATCTTGCAACTGGCAAAAAAGTGGAATTTGTGCGAGGCAATGCAGGACAAGCTGTACGTGCTTCATGCAGTATTCCCAATGTATTTGTACCTGCAATCATCGCTGGGAAAAAATATATTGATGGTGGCTTAGTCAGCCCAATTCCTGTAGAAACAGCACGTCATATGGGTGCAGATATTGTGATTGCAGTTGATATTTCTGCACGCCCACAGGCTGGAAAAGCATTGAATATGTGGGGATTACTTGATCAAACCATCAATATTATGGGGCAATCCAGCATCAATTACGAATTAAAACAAGCTGACGTTGTCATTAAACCTGCGGTTGGGCATCTTGGTGTACTGGACTTAAAAGCACGCAATGAATCTATTTTAGAAGGTGAGCAAGCCGCTCAGGCACAAATCCCCGAACTGAAAAAAGTACTTGCGGCTTTTGCCAAATCACCACAGGCACGCCTCCCTCCACCAAAAGCAAAAATCTAAGGATATAAAAATGAGGATAATGATATGAGTTTTAATTTAGATCCTTCAAACTGGTTTCTTTTCGGTATTGCACTTGCTGTATTTGAAATTTTCATTCCCAGTTTTACTATTTTCTGGTTTGGTCTTGCTGCCATTATCGTCAGTGGTTTAGTCTGGCTATTACCCAATATTCCAGAACCGATACAAATCCTGATTTGGCTGATTCTTTCCATTATCATCACCATTGGCTGGTTTAAATATATCAAACCATTGTCAAAAGACCGCACCAAAGCTGGGTTATCTCGTGAAGCCACCATCGGTCAAGTCGGCATGGTGATTCGAACCATACCAGAACATAACGAAGTGATTGTTCGTTTCCCCATGCCAATTTTGGGTACGGATGAATGGACGTGTCGCTGCCTAGAAACCATCAATATTGGTGACAAGGTCATTGTGACAGATATTTTAGGCAATCAACTCCTTGTTATTTCACAACAATCTCACAACAAAAACGGAGGGCTCAACACATGAGCTTTATGATTATTCTTGCTATTTTGGTCATTGTTGCACTCTATAGCACAGTCATCCTTGTGCCACAAGGCTATAAATTTATCGTACAACGATTTGGCAAATACTATACCTCGCTTACGCCTGGGATTAACTTCATAATTCCTTTTATGGATAAAGTGGCTTACAAAGTCACCACCAAAGATATTGTACTAGACATTCCATCTCAAGAAGTGATTACGCGTGATAATGCTGTACTCGTCATGAATGCAGTCGCCTATATCAATATTACCACCCCTGAAAAAGCCGTATATGGTATTGAAGATTACATTTGGGCAATCCAAAATTTGGTACAAACATCTCTACGTTCTATCGCTGGTGAAATGAGCCTTGATGATGCCTTGTCTTCTCGTGATCATATCAAGGCAAAACTAAAAGCTGAAATCTCCGATGATATTGCAGACTGGGGAATCACCCTCAAAACTGTAGAAATTCAAGATATTAAACCATCATCAACCATGCAGGCAGCCATGGAAGCCCAAGCTGCAGCAGAACGCCAGCGTCGTGCAACAGTCACCAAAGCCGACGGTGAAAAGCAAGCGGCTATTTTAGAAGCGGATGGTCGCTTGGAAGCATCTCGCCGTGATGCAGAAGCTCAAGTCGTACTAGCTAAAGCATCACAGGAGGCTATCTCCATGGTATCTTCTGCTGTCGGTGACAAAGAAATCCCCGTCGCTTATCTACTCGGTGAGCAATACGTCAAGGCCATGCAGGATATGGCAAAATCAAATAATGCCAAAACTGTAGTCTTACCTGCCGATGTACTCAATACCATTCGTGGTATCATGGGACAAAGATAATCCAACCCTTTTCCATAAAAAAACCTTTGTTCGAGAACAAAGGTTTTTTTATACCAAGATGAAAACTATTTCACCATTGGCTTATAACAACTTGCCAACTGAATGGACAATGTACCATAAATACTATTTTTCAACTTCGTTTTATCAGCGTCAGTCGCAGTCTTATCATTATTCACATAGATAGACTTATACTGATTATAAGGATTCGCCCAAGAAGCCACACCACCACTATAGCTACTGATATTAATCGTACCAATACTCGCATCAGCTGCAGTTAGCAAGCTATACAGGTTAATTCTAGCACCATTGGAATTGACTGCCGCTGTACCATTTGAATCCAGTACAGTATTATCTACACCAACAAATGTACCATCCAATGCACCAAACTGAGTACCTGATAAAATAATACGTGGTGAAATCCCCATATCAGACTGTTGTCGCTGATAATTTGCCCCACCAATTGTACCAATACGATACTGTTGTACACCAAAATTGTCTTTTGGCTCTGCTAGTGTTGCATCAGCCTGACCACATTGCCCTGACAAATCCGCCGTATTATTCCACTCTTTCACATCAGTACGAATATCACCATTTTCATCAATCACGATACCCAATTTCACTGGTTCGAAGTCTTTACTACCATAATTAAAGGTTAAAGTCGCATACAATGGGAAATAATACTTTTCTCCTGCTTTCACATTGCTTATGGATTTAAATACTCGACGATCTAAATAAGAGATTGGATAAGCTTTTACAAAATCGACATGACCCGTATAATTATCTTCACCTGCTACCATGCTCCATTTGGCTAAATCGTTCTCTGGTGCCTTCGCTATATCAGTCAAATATTTATAAAAAATATCCGTACCTGCAACTGCATAATCGTTAATTAAGCGACCACTATTGAGATATAAATTTTCATTATTTGATGTCTTAAACAAAAATTTGTCTGTTGCTGCAATATATTTATTGACTGGATTAATTAAGCCATTTTGTGTATTTGCATACATCATCATCGGTGGCACTTCAGTAATCAAATAGATTGAGCCTGCCGAAGTTTCAGATGACTGGCTTGGTTTCCCACGCCAATGCAAACCATAGCCATGGCTAAAGCCTTGACGGTCAGACATCACAAAAAATGTTCCCATAAAAGTTTTTTTGTTCGCATCTGCACCACTATAACCAATCATTCCATCCACCACCGAGGTTAAAAATGGCGGATCGGCCTGATAGATTGCACCTGCTGAAATATTTAATGCCTTTTTGAGCACAGAGAATGCTTCATCATCCGAAATTTGGCTCACATCTACCCAAGGCTTCAAAATTGCTGCATATTGACCATTTTGATATTCAGTGGTATTGATGGATGTTGTAATATCTGACAGACCTTCAAGAATTTTCACATCCATATCAATTGGTTGAATATCACCAATGATGTTGTCATCACTCTTCTGACTACCCACAGCCTGAAAAATTTTAATCAACTGCATCGCCATTTTGACGGTTTCATCATTTTGATCCAACGTCGCCACTGCTTTGCCCGTCAAACCTCTGGCCATATCCAGAACAGATAAATGTACAGGACTACTTGCCGTACTTACTTTACCTAAATCTTCAATCTTCACACTTCCAAGTTCTATACGTGCTTTACCATTTGCATTCAAGAAAAATGTAGCGGTATCTTTTTTATCACATCCGCCAGAAACAATGTTCTGATCTATTTGCGTTCTAAAAACATTCACCTTATCACTGCTACACGTATATTGGATGCCTGCAATTGGATATTCCATCGTAAACTGAAAACAGTTTTCATTGGTATCGGAAATTGTACAACCTGTTGCCGTAGTATCCTGTGGTTTTTTGGTTGGATCTTCAAAAATCAGATTCGAACCACCACCACATGCTGTCATCATCAAACATAATGTTGAGATTGAAAAAGGAAGTATCAATTTATTCATTTTCTGCGCTCATCCTAATTAGCGTAAAACTGTGAGTTTTATCTGTCCTTGGTGACTAAGCTTCAGTGTAGGCAAATCCACTGCTTGTTCAAGTGCAGCTAGCATCATAAATTTACTATACTGCGGTATATGTACAATACCTTCTATAGATTCATTTTGTAACATCGTCATGGGATAAGATTGTGAATAGAATGCACTTACACCTTCTAACACACATCCCTGCTCATCTAAAAAGATAATCATCGGCCAATAATATGTTGGTGCATTGACACTATTGGCATACGATGTCAGTCTAAAATTTTCAATCGTTTGATCCAATTTGACCAATTGATAATCAAAGCGATCATCCATTGGTGTACGTGACCAAAGTGATAAAGGTTTTTCTATGCCAAATTCCTTTGCCTTACGTTTTGCCTTGTCATCTATACACTGTATTGGTAGTGCTTCTAATAACAATTCTTTCGACAAAATCTTGTAATCTTTCCCCAAGGCAACACTTTCCTGTTTTGGTTTATGCTGTTGTGATGAGCGAAACCATGACATATCTACGCCTTTTTCACGCTCCACCACATCCCAGTTTGCACCACCACCCACAGTATTGGGAATTTGATAAAAACGTTTCTTTTGCTCTAAATTAAACTCTTTAGATTCCAAATACTCGGCCTCATAATACTTTTCCCCATCAATCATTTGATAAGAATGCTCCGACGCAGCCTGTTCTGCTGGTATCGTTTGTTGCTGTACTATGGACTGTTCTACTGCCGCATTTTTTTCTACTGATGCTGCTTTTTTAACATCCTGTACCGATACAGTCGTCTTAGGCTCTACTTTTACCTGCTTTGTACCACTTTGTGACGCATCCACCTGTGCCTGTGTAGCGGTAGGCACAGCAACCACTTGAGGTGCTGTACTTTGTTGCAATATCTTCTCTGATTTTAGCTCAGCTGCCGACTGGGTATTTTTCAACTTTTTCGGTTCAGGATGAGGAACAACCATTGGATGCCCGTCTGGGCCAATGATTGTTACAAAACCGCCTTCACCTGCATTACCCGAGTTGATAAAGAACATGCTCAATAATAAAGTGCTTAATGCAACTTTTGGATAGCTCATTTCTGGATTACCAACGTGTACGATAAACAATACCCATGAGATTTACAGTCGTATTGGTACTGATATTTAACCCTGCATATGGGTTATAAATCAGGTTATTTACCCCTGTTTTATTCGCAAGGTCACTACTATTGGCAGGAATATCATCCTTACTACGTACATGTGCTGCAGTTAAATCAATTTCTGTATCAGGATCAAAGCGGTAAGTCAAACCCACACCAAACAATTGTGCATTGTTAATTGGCACCATTGTATTTCGCTTATGTTCGGGAATTGCTGACGAACGTGGTTCATATCCCATTCTCAATTGTAATCGATCTGTTGCATCATACTGTACACCAACCCCCCAACGCCATGATGATACAAATTCTAGCGGAAAGGTCACACTACTCTCAGTCACATGGTTGGTCAATAATTTTGCAATTTTGAGTGCACCGATAGAACGGTCAAATTCCATTTGGAATTTTTCCCACTTCTTAAAATCAGTCCAACTCACATCAAAATTCACCTGCACATCAGGCATAACCTTATACTTTATCCCTGCCTGAAAGTGCTGTGGGTAGCTCAAATTCATTGACACTAAACCGCTTTCCTGTGCAGGAATATAACCAGGGAAACCTAAAATTGCCGATAAAATTTGCCCTGTCACAGAGGAATTTAGGGCAGAAATCATATCTCGTGCACCTTGCCCCGTCTGAATATTATACTTCCCTTTCATCCGCATTTTACTTTCGCTCTGATAAACCATACCAAAGCCAAAGTCATCTGTCGGTTCCCACAGGATTCCGAGGTTATAACTTGGTGCAACTGACTGCTCTAATGCGACTTCCAAACTCGCCAAATTATCAAATGGTCCTAAAGATTTCTCCGCATTACACATACCAAATAACAGCAAATCGGTCACAATATTGCCATTTTCTTTAAATGGAGCACACACATCTTCATGAATTAAACGTAATACCCCAACCAGTTCGTTTGGTACACGCATGTCTGTTTTCATGGCAATCGCTTGATAAGACAATCCAATCGAAGCCCCAAGCGACAATTCATCATTGACTTTATATGCTGCTGATGGCGAAAGGAACGTCACACGTTCCATTGCAACTTGCTGCCCCATAAAATTACCAGGGTTACCATCTTCCGCACCAAAACCTGCAATCATAGGTGCATAAATTGCTGTTGCATAAGTAATTTTTGAACCTGGTGGTCGATATGCCACCCCTGCCGTAGGTGCTGCAACGGGCATCCCAGGTGCTAAATCAACCATTTTTTTCAGAATCGGCACATATAAGGTTGGATATTCCACATCACCATTTACAATCCCTTTAAAGTCGGTACACAAAGGTGAGGGATTGGTTGGTTCATCATTACAGACAATCGGGTCATCAGAATAGCCAAAAACATTATAGCCTGCTGGTGCTGACCATTCACGCTTCACGTTAAACTGAGCCATAATCCCCTGCACATCAGTTTGCAAACCATCAATTTTGGTTAAACCAGCAGGGTTAAAGTGAATAGAGTTTACACCCGGTGGGTCTGCTGTCACAGCATTCCCCATACTCAGTGTTTTCATATCAATGGATAAGTTTTGCCCCAAACGCGCCTGCGTGGTCGTTGATAACCCAACCAGTATTAAGGCAGCCACCAATGGCTGTAGATGGAGTGTTTTCATCATTCACTCCTTAGCGTACATCACGCCCAAAACCGATAATATCCAATGGGAATGACAAACCTAAACTAATATCTGGTGCATCCTCAGTTAGACCAATACCGACTGAACCATTAACAATGGTCTGTGGTGACACACGCACTCCAAGCGAAATACCTAAAGAACCACTGCTTGAATCTGTTGGCTTGGACACCTCACCCGAGGTAAAGCGAAATTCAGAACCCATACTGAAGCTTTGTTGATACGACATGGTCATCGATACATCATAGTTAAATGAGTATGCAAAACCAAAGGAGAAGCCACCACTAATCCCTGGCACAAAAGTATCCAGAATACGACTACCACGCACCTGATTGATATGCGACTCTTCAAAGCCATAGTTGGCTGACACAGAAGCAAACAACACAACAGGGTCAATATACTTACGTGTACTCGCACCACCACCTACAGAATAATAACCCTTACCTGTGGATAAATCACGGTTAGCATTGACCTCATAAGGGCTATCACCTGTTTTGGTCGATAAACTACCAAATAAAATCAGTGGTAAACGTCCTTGTTTTAATGGAAATGGTTCCCAACGTGCACCAAAGGAGACATCACCCAAACCTGCTGTCGTCGTATCTTTAACGGTATCTGACTTTGCAACAAGCGGCAAAGATGCGGTCACAGTTAAGTTATCCAACACCCCATATTGCACAGTAAAGGTGTTGGTCATGTTATGACTAGCATTATCTTCGATACGCAAACGTGTCAGGCTTGAACTACCATCATCCAGTGCCAAATCCAACTGCGTATCACGATAATAACTATAGTCAAAATCGTAACTACCAGAGTATGAACCTTTTTTTAACAACGAATATTGACGCTCTGATGCAGTAAATACTTCTTCAAGATTATCTTTTTGTGTCGCATCACCAGCTTGTTGCTGCAATGCTTGTGATGCACTCTGTTCTGCTGATACAGGTGCATTTTGTGCTGTTGGCTGTTCCACTTCTGTTGAAACAGTTGCTGCAGTCGAATCTTCGGCTGCCTGTACTTGTTCAGTTTCAGCAGTATTCGCCTGCTCTTCTGCGTAAACCTGCCCAGCAAAAGCCAATCCGATGCTTAATGCCAAAACTGTACGATTCATCCATTTCATTTCAATCATTTTCGATTACCCTATCTCAATTTTTTATATCAGATGATTATTTGCGTTTGTAATACATACGCATATATGTATCAATCGGCTTACCATAATTTTCAGACTTTGGATCTGCATCCAGCACACGACGCATCGTCGAAGCACGATCTGCAAGCTGTTCCATTCTGCGTTCAGGATATTGTATATTGACAAATGCGAATTTATTGACGGTTGCATCATCCACATGACGCATATCATTTTCCGTCAATGTCAATACATCGGCTGGTTTTTGATAATCTGCCAAATCAATAATAAACAATGTATTGTTATCCCAAACTTCAGCAAAACGATCCGCATTGAAGCTAATGTTCCCTAAAGCAGGATCAGCAACATAAATACGTCCGTCGTGATAACCCTTATACACAACAAAATGTTTAAAACCTGCATAAGCAATAGGCACAATGGCTGGTTTTTTTAGTGCAATCAAATCTTTTAATTCACCACGGTAGCCACCACTTGAATACCCCAAAGCGGTCACAAAACGCTTCATATCCAGTAATGAAAAGCTACGACGTTCAACGATACGATTGTACTCGCCGTAACGTAGTAGGCCATCCATGGTTTCTTTTTCAGACAGTTGCATACCGACGTAGCCATTTAACATGGTCGTCAAAGCTGCAGAACCACAACTATAATCGTACGCCTGACGCACAATTCCTCTAAACTGATCTACAGCTGCTGGCGTAATTTGAACTGGCTCACGATGATTACGAGCAAAACTATTATTTCTGCTATCACCAACCTCTGTATAGTACACTGTACCTGCAGGCTGATCCGCAATCTCAAGAGATTCCGTAGCAAAATGATAAATAAGTGCTGATCCAAGCGTAATAAGAAACATAGAAACTCTTTTTTTTGTTTTAGGTAACCATTGTCACCAAAGCCCTGTGTTTATGCACACTAGATTAACAGTGTACTATCCCTAATCTGTTACACGATACCCTGTTTTCGACACAAATACATCAACTTTTTTCATTTTTTGCCATAAATTTACAATTCTCATGCGATTCCCCATTGGGTTTGCTATAAAAATATGCAAATAAATTGATACTTAGACACTGAATATCAAAGAAGAAAAATGCAAATGACTACACAAATTATCTCATCAAAAGTATCTGTATAGAATACCATTCACTTATTCATAATATCGCAGCTTTATGCGATACTAAAAAAAATGAAGGAAATAACATCAATGAACTTTTTTTCGACTTTAATTTCCATGACATGCGTTCTTGCACTCACTGCTTGCCAAAGCACAGCAAAATCGTATAACGGTTATTCAGGCTATCAGATTGAGAACCAAACCAGCAGTACCGCAACACTCAACTACACGCTTGCCAATAATAGCCACCCTGAAAAACAACAGGCGAAATTACAAGCTGCCTGCCAGCATGTACTTGGCAAACATAAACGCTATAAAATCACGATTTTCAACCAACAGGAAATCGTTGCACCAGTAGCCGAAACATCACAGCAAGGCATTACGCTTGGACAAACCTCAACATCTTTTGGTTTGTCCCAAACACCACGGTTAAATCATGGTGCAGATGACTATGCAACACATCAAGCACTGGAAACTCGCCCACGTATGCTCAAAGTCATTCGTTATAGCTGTAGTTAAAACACGACTTTACAGTGTTTTATAAAAGCTAACATTACGAAATTCATTGGCTTCATCGAGGTCTGGGTGTGTGGTCGCACTACGCTCATCCACCTTGATGTATTTAGGATGAGTAAAATTTTTCACCCGACTATCTGCCACCCAAACCGTTGGCGAAAATTTTAAAAATTCATCCAGAAAAAAACGATTGCACTGGTCATACAACACATCGGCAGCCAATAAGACATCCACCTGTTCCGTCTTGTATAAGTCGTCTAAATATTCCAGTTCAACATCATTCAGCAAGGCATTTTCCCGACAGGCATCCAAACTGATTGGATCTATATCACAGCAAATGACTCGTTTTGCCCCTGCTAATTTTGCTGCAATTGCCACCACGCCCGACCCTGCACCAAAATCCAGCACAACTTTATCTCGTACATGATGTGGTTCAGCCATCAGCCACTGTGCCATCGCCAAACCCGAAGCCCAGCAGAAAATCCAGTATGGGGTATCATTCCAGATGCGGCGTATCACCTCATCATCCAGCCTATCATTGGAAAAAACAGGCGGAATCAACCATAGTGAAATTGATGTTTGTGGCAACTGTTGTGCCACAAGTTCACCATTGGGAATAATCTGATGCAAAGCATCAAGTAAATGTTGTGGTGCTTTTAACATTTGAAAAGTACAACTCATCTTAAACGCATGCTTTTTCGGCAGCCTCAACCGTTTGGCGAATGAGAGTGGTAATGGTCATTGGCCCAACTCCCCCAGGTACAGGCGTATAAGCTGATGCAATATTTTCAATGCCTTGCAATTGAATATCTCCCACACCGCCGCCATCACGTGGATGGAAACCTGCATCCACAACCACCGCACCTGACTTAATCCAGTCTTGTTGAATCAACTCAGCTTTACCCACTGCACCGACAATAATATCTGCTTGTTTGACCAATTCCGCTAGATTTTGAGTACGTGAATGGCAAATGGTTACTGTCGCATTGGCTTGTAATAACATCATCGCCATTGGTTTACCCAAAATGGCCGAACGTCCTACGACAACCGCATGTTTCGCTGCAATTTCAATCCCATATTCTTGCAAAATCGTCATAATCCCTTGTGGCGTTGCCGAACCATAAGCCGCCTCACCCATTGCCATACGCCCAAAACCTAGACAAGTCACGCCATCTACATCTTTCGCCAATGCAATAGCATCAAAACAGGCACGTTCATCAATCTGTTCTGGTACTGGATGCTGCAATAAAATACCATGCACATCAGGATTGGCATTTAATTTTTCAATTTCTGCCAAGAGTTGTTCGGTTGTCGTTGTTTGTGGCAATTCAATTTTTAAAGAGTCCATACCAACACGACGGCAAGCATTACCCTTCATACGTACATAAGTTGCCGATGCACCATCATCTCCAACTAAAATCGTTGCCAAAATTGGCGTACGTCCAGTTTTTGCCTTCAATTTTTCTACACGAGTGCATAAATCTGCTTCAATCTGGTTTGCCAATGCACGACCATCTAATACCAATGCCACAACCCACCTCCAAACGAACTCAACATTTAATTTTGCAAATGATACATTATCTTGGGCTTGTTTTGCGGTTATATGTTGTTTTTCTGCACATATTATCGACTTGTAGTCTTGTTTTTTTCATAAACATTGTTAATATGTGCTTCACCAAGTAGGCGGGGTGGCAGAGTGGTCATGCAGCGGACTGCAACTCCGTGGACGCCGGTTCGATTCCGACCTCCGCCTCCAACTTGGTAAGCCCGAGTGGTGAAATCGGTAGACACAGGGGATTTAAAATCCCCCGCCCACAAAGCGTGCCAGTTCGAGTCTGGCCTCGGGCACCATTTTAAAATGGTGTTAATGATAAAGAATCAGCTTATGCTGGTTTTTTTTTGGCTAAAATTTAGAGTAATATCCTCCATGTTTAGTTCATCTCATCATGGATCATTTATACTATTTCTTTCTTATTTCCCACTGCCTATCAATGCGTAA
The DNA here is from genome assembly GCA_008017315.1 of Acinetobacter sp. Classification (GTDB taxonomy): domain Bacteria; phylum Pseudomonadota; class Gammaproteobacteria; order Pseudomonadales; family Moraxellaceae; genus Acinetobacter. The sequence continues at coordinate 7,966 of SSHE01000001.1, read as the reverse complement.
GTCCTCAAGATTTATTTTGTCATTTAAGCGTCATTAAAGCTTCACTTTTACACTCTAATCTAACGCATCTATCTCAATAGACCTTTATTAAGGAAGTAATGTAATGACAGCCAAACTTTCACGCCGTGAACTCATTCAAAAGAGTCTATTTGGCTTTGGGGCTTTATCTTTATCTGTGGGTTTTACGGGCTGTGATGATGGTTCAGATCAAGAAACCGCTACCCTACAAGTCAATTTTGAACACGGCGTGGCCAGTGGTGATCCATTACAAGACCGGGTGATTTTGTGGACACGGGTGACGCCTAGTGATACTACAGCACGCTTGGATGTAAGCTGGGAAATTGCTTTAGATCAACAGTTTACGCAAATAGTTAAGACAGATAAAGTACAAACTTCAGCAGCACAAGATTTTACCGTGAAAGTCGATGCAACAGGACTGAAACCTGATCAACGTTATTTCTATCGATTTAAATTTGGCGACAAAACTTCGCCAGTGGGGCAGACTAAAACCTTGCCAACCAGTGCCAGCAACGTCAGTTTTGCAGTGTGTTCTTGTTCGAATTATCCCGCAGGGCATTTTTATGTATACCGTGAAATGGCCAAGCAGAATGTCGATGTGGTCATTCATCTCGGGGACTATATTTATGAATATGGTGCCGATGGTTATGCCACGGAAGATGCAGCAAAATTAGGGCGACTGCTTCCTGCGGATAATAATAAAGAAATTATCAAATTAGAAGATTATCGCAAACGCTATGCACTGTACCGCACGGATAAAGATTTACAAGCCTTGCATCATCGTCATCCGTTTATTGTGATTTGGGATGACCATGAGTTGGCCAATGATACATGGAAAGACGGTGCAGAAAACCATCAACCAGAGAAAGAAGGCACGTTCCTAGAACGCAAATTTGCAGCGTTACAAGCTTATTTTGAATGGATGCCCATTCGCCCTGTGGCCAAAGATGAACATTTAAAAATTTACCGCCAGTTTGATTTTGGTCAATTGGTACAACTCACGATGCTCGATACACGAATTATTGCGCGTGATGAGCAGCTGGAGTATGCCAATTATATGACCGCAGCAGGCTTGGATATCGCAAAATTTCAAACGGATCTATTGAGTCCAAACCGCACGCTTATGGGTTTGGAACAACGTAATTGGCTATTAGCTAAATTGCAACAATCAACTGCTACATGGAATGTGTTGGGTCAGCAAATTTTAATGACCAAAATGTTGGTGCCTGCTGAACTGTTATTGTCACTGGCAGAAATTACCGCAGGCAATCCGAGTGCCGAAACGCTCAATAAAATGACCAAGCAGATTGCTGAATTATTGACGATTAAAGCACGTATTGCCGCAGGTGACCCAAGCGTAACCGCAGGGGAAAAAGCAAGACTCAGTACAGTTGCCCCTTATAACCTAGATGCGTGGGATGGTTATTTTGTAGAACGTGAAATGCTGTACGGCACGTTGGCACAATTAAACAAAAAAGTGGTGGTCTTGGCAGGCGATACCCATAATGCGTGGTCTTCAGAGCTGAAGAGTAAGGATGGTGTATTTGTGGGTGTCGAGCTGGCGACCAGTTCGGTGTCTTCACCAGGTTTGGAAAAATACCTACAAATTCCATTGCAGCAACTGCAAAGCTTTGAAGGTGCATTTACTGGTCTGATTGATGAATTGAATTATTGCAATTTAAATCAGCGTGGTTATTTGTTGGTTGAGTTCAATGACACGCAAGTACAGTCTAAGTGGGTGTATCTGGATTCGATTAAGAATGCGACATATCAGGTGGATAATACCCGAGGCTATGAAATATTACTCGATCGAAACTTAAAACGTCTAAAAACTTTATAATCAATGGTGTAATACCATTAGCGATTTAAAGACTAGTCTAACGCCTATCCTCCCGAAGTTAAAACCCTGTGTTCATTGCAGGGTTTTTCTTTTATTGATAAGCACTGATGGCTGGTTTAAACTAAAACGGCCTGCACTCATGTTTTGGCTTAGGCTGTATTTACTGCGTTTTCATCCCATACCCTCGGATATTCATTTTATGTTGTACAATTTTAAATACATTGAAAATAAAGGATTTTTGCAATAATGAATAATAACATCGCAGACTTTTCCAACCACACTCCTATGATGCAGCAGTACCTCAACACCAAAACTGAATATCCTCATGCCTTATTGTTCTATCGTATGGGCGATTTTTATGAGCTATTTTTTGATGATGCACACAAAGCGGTCAAAATTCTAGGCATTACCCTGACCCATCGGGGCAAATCAGGCGGTGAACCAATTCCCATGGCTGGTGTGCCTTATCATGCTGCCGAAGGTTATTTGGCACGATTGGTTAAGGCAGGTTGTACCGTTGCGATTTGTGAACAAGTGGGCGAGGGCGAGAGTGCTGGCTCTCGTGCTAAGGCACCCATGCAGCGTAAAGTTGTGCGGATTTTAACACCTGGCACTTTAACCGATGATGCGCTACTGGGTCGTACCCAAAATATTCATCTGGTTGCTTTAGCCATTCAACACAATCAAATTGGTATTGCGATTTTAGATTTAAGTGCGGGTTTATTTCGGGTACAACAGCAGGAATTTAAACCTACGCATATTGGGCTAGAAATGGCACGTATTGCCCCAAGCGAGCTGATTATTGATGAGGATTTAATTGATAAAAATATTATTGATTTTATTCAACACAGTATTGAGTGCCCGATTACCACTCGTCCAAACGTCGATTTTAATACCAAAAATGCCTACAAAACTCTATGTGATCAGTTCGCTGTGCAATCATTGGCAGGCTTTGGGATTGAGCATCTCACACTGGCACAGGCTGCTGCTGCTGCACTGATTCATTATGCTAGAGAAACCCAAAAAACCGCCCTACCACATTTAACCAGTATTAAAGTTGAACAATCTGAACAATTTATTGCACTTGATCCCATCACACGACGCAATTTGGAAATTATCGAGCCATTATTTGAGCATGGCACATCGTTATATGGTTTGATCAATGATTGTAAAACTGCCATGGGTGCACGCTTATTGGCACGTCATCTCACGCAACCGATTCGAGATACTGCCCTACTGGAACAACGCTTAAATGCAGTACAGACTTTATTACAAGGTTTTCATGAAGAACCGATCCGCTTGGTTTTAAAAGAGATGGGTGATATTGAACGTGTGCTATCCCGTATTGCACTGGGCACGGCACGCCCTCGGGATTTGGTGCAATTACGTCAGGCCTGTGGGCAATTACCCTTTTTACATCATGCGTTAAAACCAGCTTTGGCACAGCATCCAACTGCATTACAACACATTGCAGAGGAACTGGGGCAATTCCAGTCTATTTATGAGCGTTTAACCCATGCCATTGTGGAATTGCCGCCCGTATTGCTGCGTGAAGGTGGTGTGATTGCCGAAGGTTTTGATGATGAACTGGATGAATTACGCAAAATCCGTGACCATGCAGGACAATTCTTACTAGATTTGGAAATCCGTGAGCGTGAACTCACAGGGATTAATACCTTAAAAATTGGCTACAATCGAGTCAGTGGCTATTTTATCGAACTCACCAAAGCCCAATCTGCACAAGCCCCAGCACATTTTATCCGTAGGCAAACGCTAAAAAATGCCGAGCGTTATATCACACCAGAATTAAAAAGTTTTGAAGATAAAGTGTTGTCTAGCGAATCACGTGCCTTACAACGTGAAAAAGCCTTGTATGAGATGCTACTAGAAGAATTACGCCAAGATATTGCCGCCTTACAAGTCATGAGTCGTGCCATTGCCGAGCTGGATGTGTATAGTAATTGGTCAGCACAGGCACGCTTACGCTATTGGCAACGTCCTGAATTTCAACTCGAAACAGGGATTCACATTCAGGCAGGTCGGCATCCTGTGGTTGAAGCTCTGATTAAAACCCCATATACACACAACGACACCCATCTTGAGCATCAGCATCGTCTCGCCATTATCACAGGCCCCAATATGGGTGGAAAATCGACCTATATGCGGCAGACGGCTTTGATTGTCCTATTGGCACATTGTGGCAGTTTTGTACCTGCACAAGTCGCCAAACTGGGGAGTATTGACCGTATTTTTACCCGCATTGGTTCAGCCGATGATTTATCTTCGGGCAAATCCACCTTTATGGTTGAAATGACCGAAACCGCACAAATCCTACACCATGCCACCAGCCAATCACTGGTACTCATGGATGAGGTTGGACGTGGTACCAGCACTTATGATGGTTTATCCTTGGCTTGGGCGTGTGTATTGGATTTAACCAAGCGGATTAAATGCCTGTGTATGTTTGCCACACATTATTTCGAACTCACCGAACTTGAGCATGAAACTGGTATTGATAATTATCATGTGGTCGCCAAGGAAGTGAATGGGCAACTGATTTTATTACATAAAGTACAGCATGGAGCAGCCAGCCAAAGTCATGGTTTACAAGTGGCCAAATTGGCAGGCATCCCTGCGAATGTGATTAAAACTGCCCAGAAAAAATTAGCACAATTAGAACACCATCAGCAGCAACAACCACACGCCGCCCAAGCCGATTTATTTGCCCAGCTTGAGGATCCGATTGAAGAGATTGCACCGATTGCAGAAGTTCCATCTTCTGTCATTGAGGATGCCTTACGCCAATTAGATGTGGACAATCTCACCCCTCGTCAGGCGTTAGATGCTTTATATCAGCTGAAACAACAGCTTTAAATCAACATCACCGAACATCAGCCAAGCACAAGTTTAATCGGTTTATAACTTCTACGATGTTCAGCTAAGACACCGTATTGTTGGATTGCAGCAATATGGGCTTTGGTTGGATAGCCATTGTGCTTGGCAAAGCCATATTGTGGGTAATCTTTGTCCATTTCTTGCATTTGTCTATCTCGTGTGACTTTTGCCAAAATACTGGCAGCACTGATTTCGGCATGTAAGGCATCGCCGCCTATCACCGCTTCACAGGCAACCGCCAATGCTGGGCAACGATTGCCATCGATACGCACCAAATCAGGCGTTTGCTTTAAGCCTGCAACCGCTCTTTGCATGGCTAACATGGTCGCTTGCAAAATATTGAGCTGGTCAATTTCTACATGTGTGGCTTCGGCGATTGACCATGCAAGGGCTTTTTGTTGGATTTCAATCAACAGTTGCTCACGTTTTTTGGCGGTGAGTTTTTTTGAATCATTCAGACCTTGGATTGGATTATCGGGATCGAGAATCACCGCTGCCGCCACCACCGAACCAATCAAAGGCCCTCGTCCTGCTTCATCCACACCTGCGATATACATTATTCATTGACCTTTGTTTAAAATACAATCTTCACTTGCTCATTTTTATAGGTTTGCAACGTACGATTCAGGCTTGCTGTCCAACCGTCGATATGGATGATTGCATCATCTTTGAGCATAAAAAACTAATTCCTTTAAAGCCGCATTACAGATACGGTTTATGATGTGGCTGAAAATCTCATGACGATACACTCTAGCGATACAAAACAGTTTTTAAATAATCTTCTGTAAGTTCAAATTCAGGTTCTTTACCTGTTAAGGCTTTGGTCAAAGGTACAATTTTTGTTCTTACGCCCATACCACGAGAATCAACATAACCATAATCACGCAAGACCTCCATCACAATAGTATTACGAGGTGAACGCTGACCTGCTTTCATCTTTTCTATCGTCATTGAATTGGGTAATGTACCTGGGCTAATAATCTCAAGCCGATTTGAATAAGCAGAAACCTCAATTTCTACAAAACGTGTCCAATCACGGTGTGCAAGTGCATTCACCAATGCTTCACGAACCGCTTCAAGAGCATAAAGCCATTGTATTTCTCGTCTTAATTCAGTATTCACATCAGCCGATTGTTGCGATATAAAAGGAGTCATTGCCTCCATAAAGCGTTCAATTATACCACCATCGACCAACTGTTTATCACCGTTGCTTATATCCCAACGCCCCACCATTGGACCATCAATAATTTCATCAAGTGCAGCTTGATATTCCTTATCATCCCCCTGAAATGCCATCATTCTTAAACCTGCTTGTTTTAAATAGCGTCGTGGATTTTTACCAAATAAAATCAAACCTGCAATCGTACAGCAAATATTGCCAGCAGCTTCGGTCAGAAAACCCAATCCAAGTAATCTCGCTTGCCATGCCTCTGTAGATTGTGGTACATCAGGATCACGTAAAATATCTCGAATATAATTCATCAATCGAGCATCATCTAAACAACTCATATCAGTACGAGGTACAGGCATCACTTCGGTATGCAACATGCCACCTAACTCAAACAAACGCATTTGCTGCTCTCGAGTTGCCAAGCGTGAGGTTGTACCAACACGAATATAGATTTCCTCTTTCCCACTATGACGCAGCACGTAAGGCTTAGAAATACCTATTGGAAAACTTACTACAGCAACTGTTTTACCATCATCAAGTTTAACCTCTTCGTAAAAGGGTAAAATCATTGGGTGAATTTTATTTTGAAATATATTCATCACCCATTCTTCTAAGTCTGGTCTTTGTACACTACTCACCGTGCCATCATCTTCCACACCTAGCAGTACACGCCCACCTTGAAAGTTCGCCATAGCAACCACTTCTTTCGCCAGTTGCTCAGGACGAATATCATCGCGTTTAAACTCAATACCTGAATTTTCACCGTTGGCAATAAGTTCCAACAACTCAGTTTTTAACATTGTCATCTACCTAAAACCTAAAAATATTAATTAAAACCATACTTTTCACGACGTTGGTTAAATGCACTTTTACCACCCTCTAATATATCTGCCGCCAACTCTTGAACTTTCAGTACATCAATCGCACCTTGTTGCTCTGGTAGAATCATCCCTTTGTTGTCTTGAACACTTAACACACCAATCCATTCTGCATCACCAAATACAGGAATATTGGCATTATGTGTAGCAAAGAGAAATTGACGACTAAGTTTAGCTCTACGAAGCTCTGCAACAATGCGTTCGGCAATAAATGCGTTATCCAAATTATCTTCAGGCTGATCAAGAATCAACGGGTCTTGATTATCTAAAAGCAATAAATGTAAGACCGCTGTACATTGCTGCCCTGTAGAAAGATCATCAATCGGTCGGAAAATAGCATCTCGTTCACCATGAGTTACATTAAGTTCAATGGTCATGGTATCTGGCAACAGTAACTCTTCTATTTCTAACAATTTTTGCTCTGATAAGTGTATTAGAGCTCGTACAACTGAATCAGGAATACTGAATTTGCTTACTAACGCCGTCTCACCTTTACGAATGGTGGCGGCAAGGTTCGCTGGTGAAAATTCTTGTTCTAATACCCAAGCAAGTCGTTTAAGTCCAACACCTTCTAAACTACATGTGTTTAGAAAATCAACCAATGGCTGACGATTCCCTTCGGGTTGTAAAGTAAGTTTAACTTTTTGATCTAGCTTTCGATTTAATCGTGTCACTGACTTTTGCATACTACTTGCTCGAGCAGTAGTATGCTGATCTAGTTCTAACAATAGTTTTTTGCGCTGACTATATAACTCATCAATTTGAGCCTGTCGGTTTTGTAATGTTATTTGCTTTGGACGGATCTGTTCAATTTGCTTCAATAAAGCCTGAAATTCAGCACCAATTTGTCGACCTGTCTTCCCTTGACTAGCAGGTATTTCCTTGAAAGCATTTTCTAAATGTCTTTCTTCAACTTTCTGCTTTTCAATTAATGTTTGTTGAATTGGTAATAACTGTATGCTTGTAGTCTGAACAAGCTGTTCCAACTGTCCCAATTGTTGAGTCAAACCAGTTTTTAACGTCTCTAAAATGCTACGTTGTTGCTTTAACAAATCCGCATGAGGCAAACCTTCCAAATTGGTATCATTGATAAAAATAGTATCAGGTAAACTATCTTTAAGAGTTTCTATCGCTGTTTTTACACGACTTACTTCCTCGCTCACT
>SSHE01000036.1 GCA_008017315.1 Acinetobacter sp. | reverse complement strand
TCTGAAGATAATAAATGATTGACACCGATACTATGCTCAAAAGAAATTTGAATACATTGGGAAACTAATTCCAAGCGTAACCCAATATTTATGAATTCACTATTCTCTAATTCATAATTAAGTTCGTTAATCATATCCAGTGATTTGGCAAATAAATCTTCTTTTGAATGATTATTCATCAATTAATTTCTCCAAGTATGGATTCCCAATCCCCAACTTGGCTAGAATTTCAATTTCCAGCGCTTCCATTTCTTCAGCCTCCTCCTCACCAAGTTCATGGTCATAGCCGAGTAAATGTAAAATCCCATGTACCAAAAGATGGGCAAAGTGGTTTTGTGAGGTTTTTTGTTGTTGCTCAGCTTCTTGTAATACCACAGGGATACAGATGACCAAATCACCTAAAGGTCGGGCATCGAGCATCGGGAGAATGTCTGCTGGAATGTCCGCAGGAAACGACAGCACATTGGTTGGTTTATCTTTTTGTCGATAGTTTAAATTGAGCTGCTGACTTTCAGCATGATCCACACAGGCCAGACCAACTTCACAGTGATCGCTAATTTCGAGATGTTGTAAAGTGGTCTGGATGATTTTTTTTAACTCTGCACGTTTTAGGTTTAGCGCCGAGGTTTTAAAATTTTGTCGTATAGATAAACTAATTTTCATATTTTAATTTTCATCGCTTGTGGAACGATGTTCCTGATCTGCATGTTGATCATCGGCGGCCTGATTATGAGCATTCATTAACGCCTCTTGTAAAGCTTTGCGTTCGGCACGTTTTTCTGCACTGATACGGCGTTCTTCATCGTCAAATTCTTCATAGGCTTCGACGATTTTTTGTACCAGCTGATGACGTACCACATCACGGGAATGAAAGCGGGTGATATGGATTTCTTTAATATTTTCTAGTACTCGTAAAGTATGAGCTAGACCTGATTGCTGACCACGAGGTAAATCGACTTGAGTAATATCACCTGTAATCACGGCACGAGAACCAAAACCTAAACGAGTTAAAAACATTTTCATTTGTTCGGGTGTGGTGTTTTGGGCTTCATCCAGAATGACGAAAGAATGATTGAGGGTACGTCCACGCATATAGGCAAGGGGAGCAACTTCAATCACTTGCCGTTCAATTAATTTGGCAACTTTTTCAAAGCCTAACATTTCATACAGGGCATCATAAAGCGGACGTAAGTATGGGTCGATTTTTTGGGTTAAATCGCCTGGTAAAAATCCGAGTTTTTCACCTGCTTCCACTGCAGGACGTACCAGTAAAATCCGTTGGATTTCATTACGTTCGAGCATATCCACCGCAGCAGCTACAGCAAGATAAGTTTTTCCTGTACCTGCTGGCCCGACCCCAAAAGAAATATCACTTTGCAAAATCCGTTGTACATAACGACGCTGATTTGCTCCACGAGGATTGATGCGTCCTTTGCGGGTTTGCAAATAAACCTCTAAAGGAGCTTCTTGCATGTCTTCACTCAGGGGTTCAAAGTCACGTTCAGTTTGACTGCCCTGAATGATGAGATGGAGTTGATCTGCACTCATATGGTGTTGATGCTCAGATTCTTCAAATAGTCGCTGCAAAATGGCTTCGGCACGTTCCACCAGTGATATGTCGCCTTCGAGGAAAAAACTATCACCACGCTGGGTAATGGTGATGTGGAGGCGTTGTTCAATTTGTCGCAAGTGGGTGTTGTATGCACCCAACATGCTTTTTAATTGTTCAAGGGGGATGTTTGCAAATTGTACTGTTCGACGAATAGTAGCAGTCAAAGAAGAATCCTTTAAAATTTGGTTTGGAGTGGAACTAGTATACCCCTCCCAACCTCCTCTTATCAGGGGAAGGGCTTCCAACCATCTGATTTTATTGGGTCGTTCTTCCCCTGTGAAGGGAGTTAGAGAGGGGTATGACTTTTAAAACAGCTTCTGAAAATATTGAGCTATTATACCCACTCAATATGACAACATGATTTTGATATTACGCCACGTCGGGTTCAAGATTCAAGAGTTCACCATAAACTAAATTTAAAGTTTTTATTTCGGTGATTTCGATTTCTGCAAAGCGACCTATCCAACTGGCATCGCCGACAAAGGTGACCAGACGGGTGTTATCTGCTGTACCGAGTAATAGATTTGAGTCATGGTCAGATATTTTTTCAATCAATACACGTACAACTTGCCCAAGCATAGCATCAGTTTTCGCAATACTGGATTGTTTGATGACTTTTTGCACCTGAGCTAAGCGAGCTTTTTTGACTGCTTCAGGGGTCTCATCAGGCAGTTCTGCCGCAGGTGTACCAGGGCGTTTGGAATAGACAAAGCTGTAAGAATGGTCAAAATCCAAATCTTGGATAAATTGTAGTGTTTCGGCAAAATGTTCGTCAGTTTCGCCTGGGAAGCCAATAATGAAGTCGCTAGATAAATGCATATCGGGGCGAATTTTGCGTAATCTGGCAATTTTATCAATATAGACATCAATCGTGTGGTTACGCTTCATAGCTTTAAGGACATCATTTGAGCCACTTTGTACGGGCAGATGTAAATGTGAGACCATTTGTGGCAAGTCACGATAACATTCAATTAAGTCATCGGAAAATTCTAGTGGATGTGATGTGGTATAGCGAATCCGTCCAATACCAGAAATTTCTGCTACCAAGCGAATCAACTCGGCGAACGTACAAATACCACCTTCAAAGGTTTCACCACGATAACCATTGACATTTTGTCCCAATAAATTGACTTCACGTACGCCCTTTTCTGCCAGTGTAGCAATTTCGGCTAATACATCATCTAAAGGACGAGACACTTCTTCGCCCCGTGTATAAGGCACAACACAGAATGAACAATATTTGGAACAACCTTCCATAATGGAGACAAAGGCTTTATGACCTTCTACACGAGGTTCAGGTAAGAAGTCGAATTTTTCAATATCAGGGAAAGAAATATCGACCAGTTTGATTTTATCTTGTTTGGGTTTGTCCAGCTGTGCATGGTGTTGATCCAGCATTTGCGGTAAACGATGCAGGGTTTGCGGGCCAAAAATCATATCCACATAAGGTGCGCGTTTTTGAATGCTATCACCCTCTTGCGAAGCGACGCATCCACCCACCCCAATAATTAAATCTGGGTTTTGCTGCTTGAGTTTACGCCAACGCCCCAATTCACTAAAGACTTTTTCTTGAGCTTTTTCCCGAATCGAACAGGTGTTCATGAGTAAAATATCGGCTTCTTTGGGATCGGTGGTTAAGATGTACCCGTGCGAGTCACCGAGTAAGTCTGCCATACGATGACTGTCATATTCATTCATCTGACATCCCTGCGTTTCAATATACAGCTTCTTGACTGTACCTTGATGGGTAGGGATGTGCGATGGCTGGTGAGCAGTTTTGTCTGAGGCAGCTAAAGCATTGGGAATGAAGGTTTGAACCGTCATGTTGTCAGTACCTAAAAAGAGTAAAAATAGAAAGCGGAATATTTTAGCAGGTTATTGCTAAGGACGCTGGTTTATTTGGCTGTATCAGGATGTGGAATGGTGAAAATGCAGCGTCATTTTTGGTTACTTTGTGACAAAAAACACTGTATTTTGATGGGGTTTTGCATGTTACATAACAATACAAACAAGATATATCAAGCTGTTTAAAATGCGGACATGATGTGAGAAAGGCTTTTTATTTGTGAAGGATTTTAGCTATGTTGCGAGCAAGTATGACAGTATGGCATGACCAGCTTTTGCGACATTTGCCATTGAAATTGTCAGGCTACGCTTTGAGCCTTATGGTGTTGAGTGCCTGTTCCTCACAGCCAAGCGAGGCTGCCGATGAAGTGTTTCATGAAGCCTATCGGGTGAGTAGTAGTGGTAATGCGGCATTACTCGATCAATATCAATATGCGATGCAAGATAGTGTATTACACTATTATCCAGAATACTGGAAACTCAATAGTAATCTGGTATTGCAGCCTGCTGCCAGTATTGTGGCATTTGCTAAACGTTATCCCAATTCGGCTATGGCGGAAAAACTGGCTGCCGATTATGTCGAAGAAAAAGTCAAGGCTGGGGCATTCGCCGAAGCTGTCTCAGTTTTACCTTATGTCAGTAATCCTGATTCTGCCGAAGCCTGTGCTGTGGCACAAGTGCGTGCTGGTACAGGTGATGTGCTGGTATTGGCGGAATTTAAGGATGTTTGGCTGAGCACCAATGAGCAACCTGAATCCTGTATGGGATTGGCACGGATGATGATGAATAGCCCATTGATGTCGGCACAGGATAAAGAACAGCGTTTATATCAACTGCTGCGTGCTGGGAAAACGGGTTTAGCCTTTGCAATGGCAACCAATATGGGATTGTCGTTGTCTTTCGCTCAAATGAACCAGATTCAGGCCAATCCGTTAAATTATTTATGGACTGCACCGAAAGCCACAGCACAAGACCATGCTTATCTTATTCTGGCATTGGGTCGTTTGGCGGATAATGATTTAAACAATGCCATTGCGATGGTGGACAAGCTGGCACAGGGTACACCCGAAAACGTACAAAAATATTTATACCGTACCGTCGCTTATATTGGTGGCACAACCGTGTTAAAAAATAATTTTAATATGACTTTGCCACAACTGTTTGATAAAAGTTATGGTTATCCCTTTAGCCCAGAAGAAGCAGAAATTTATGCACGTCAAACCATTCGTTTTGGTCAGTGGGAAGGCTTGATACGTGCCATTGATGCCATGTCTGTCACTCAGAAGCAAGAAGATCGCTGGCAATATTGGCAGGCACGTGCGATTGAGCAGCGTAGTGATGCCCAGAGTAAAAAACAGGCACAGTCCATTTATCAAATATTAGCACAATCCGATGATTATCATGGTCTATTGGCAAAAACACGTTTAAACGAAGGTTATGCGATCTTTCCCAAAAACTATGAACCGACTACCGAAGATTTTATTCGATTAAGTCAAGATATTCATTTTAAACGAGCATTTACCCTAAGAGCGATTAATGCACCAGTACCGTATATCAATCGGGAATGGAATTGGGCGGTACGTCAGGCTGTATTGAAAAAAGATGATGCTGTGATTCTCGCTGCTGCCAAGCGAGCAACCGATATGCAGTGGTATGATCGAGCAATTTATGCAGCAGATAAAACAGTTGAAAAACACAATTATACATTACGCTATCCAACGCCATACAAAAATGATGTCGTACGTCATAGCCAATCTGCCAATATTCACCCTGCATGGGCGTATGGTCTCATGCGTCAGGAAAGTCGCTTTAATGTAAACGCACGTTCGGGTGTGGGGGCAGGTGGTTTGATGCAGGTGATGCCAACAACAGCACAGCTTGTGGCAAAGCAACTCGGTGAACCGTATAACAGTAATGCCCTAACCAGCATGAATACCAATATTCGTTATGGTACATATTATCTGGGAATGATTCAAAGCCAGTTAAGTGGTCATCCTGTCTTGGCAACTGCTGGTTATAATGCGGGGCCGAATCGTGCCAAACGCTGGCAGCCAGACAGCCAAGGTTTGGCGGCAGACCAATATACCGAGGCAATTCCTATTTTGGAAACACGAGATTATGTCAAGCATGTCCTGACCAATGCCGTGCATTACGGTGTGGTGTTAGAGCAAAAGCCCCAATCCATTGGGCGGTTTATGTATGTTGTACCGCAGCAATTTTGAGATAAGTTAGCGAGTAGAGTGATTTGATGATGCAATACTTTGGGTTAAAACAGACTGTAAAAATGCTATTGGCAGGGTTATGCTATCTGCTGGTTCATACAGTCTGGGCTGCACCCACTGGGTTTGTGCTGCGAATTGAGCTATCTCCTGCAGTGTGTAAGATTGATGCTTCACAAAAAAGAACACGTCAATGTCTGGAAGGTTATTCACTCACTGTTTCAGGTTTGATGCCAGAAGGTGTAAATGATAAAACCTGTGAGACTTCAAGTACACCAGCCCTAACCCCTGTGCAAAAAAAAGTCTTGATGCGTATTATGCCTGATGAAAATGTGCAGGCACGGCTTTGGCGTAATGTCGGTGGTTGTGTATCGATGAATGCCAGTCAATATTTCCGCTTGATGGTGAATTATGCGGAACGACTGGATATGCCATCAGAAGTCACTACTCCCACCACAATTCGTATCAGTCGTGAAGGTTTACAACATAAATTTTTGCAACTCAATGTCGGGATGCCAGCGTCCGCATTGCAGTTGAGTTGCGATAGTATTCATCGTAATACGCAGCCGTTGCTCACCAATATACAAGTCTGTTATCAAGCCAATGGACAATATAAAACCTGTCGTGTTGAGCAGGTTGCGAGTAGTTGTCCGCAACAGTTTGCGATTCAAGGTTCTTATTAATTTTAGTCATTTTACTGCATATTTTTCTTTCAACTTTTGTTGTAAATCATTGTCTTTTAGATGCAAGCTCGTGATGAATAGAGTACAATTCTGTCCGTTGATTAAAATGTCAGATTAAGAATCATTTTCTTAATCCGTGTACGATGAAGCTCTCAATTGGAGAAAATTACATGAAGCAACCCGTTCGTGTTGCCGTTACAGGCGCTGCAGGTCAAATTGGTTATAGCTTATTATTCCGTATCGCAAGCGGTGAAATGTTAGGTAAAGATCAGCCTGTCATTTTACAATTGCTTGAAGTTCCTTTTGAGAAAGCTCAACAAGCGCTTAAAGGCGTAATGATGGAACTTGATGACTGTGCTTTCCCATTATTGGCAGGCATGATCGGGACTGATGATCCAAAAGTAGCATTTAAAGATGCTGACTATGCGTTATTGGTTGGTTCACGTCCACGTGGTCCTGGTATGGAACGTGCTGACCTTCTTAAAGTAAACGGTGAAATCTTCATCGGTCAAGGTCAAGCACTCAACGAAGTTGCAAGCCGTGACGTGAAAGTATTGGTTGTGGGTAACCCTGCAAACACCAATGCGTACATCGCAATGAAATCTGCTGCCGATCTTCCAGCGAAAAACTTTACTGCAATGTTACGTCTTGACCACAATCGTGCCTTGACGCAACTTGCACAAAAAGCAGGTGTTGCAGTTTCTGACATCGAAACCATGACCGTTTGGGGTAACCACTCTCCAACTATGTATGCGGACTACCGTTTTGCAACTGCCAACGGTGAAAGCTTAAAAGATAAAATCAACGATGCAGCATGGAACAAAGACGTATTCCTTCCGACCGTTGGTAAACGTGGTGCGGCAATTATCGAAGCACGTGGTTTGTCTTCAGCGGCCTCTGCTGCCAATGCTGCTATCGATCATATGCGTGATTGGGCATTAGGTACAAATGGTCAATGGGTCACTATGGGTATTCCATCTGACGGTTCTTATGGTATTCCAGAAGGCGTAATGTTTGGTTTCCCTGTAACTTGCGAAAATGGCGAATACACCATTGTTCAAGGTTTGGAAATTGATGAGTTCAGCCGTGAGCGTATCAACTTCACGTTAAACGAACTTGAAGAAGAGCGTGCAGCAATTGCGGATATGCTAAAATAATCTTGCGTTAAAAGTGAAAAAACATTTCGTGTGATGCTATGCGAGTTCGTTAGGCAAAAAATCAAGAAATGTTGTAAAAATGAGTGTATGAAAATACGCTCATTTTTTGTATGAGTGAATCTTAAAATTTAAGGCATGTATTGGAATCGCCAATTTTCAAAATGTATGCCATAAAAAAAGCTGCCCAAAGGCAGCCTTTTGCACAACTCGAAAAACGAATTAACGTTTAGAGAATTGTGGGCGTTTACGTGCTTTACGTAAACCAAGTTTCTTACGTTCAACTTCACGAGCATCACGAGTAACGAAACCAGCTTGGCGTAGTGCAGGCTTTAATGTTTCATCAGAAGCGATTAATGCACGTGTAATACCGTGACGAATTGCACCAGCTTGACCGCCGATACCGCCACCTTTTACAGTGATGTATAAGTCATACTTTGTCGTCACGTCTAAAAGCTCAAGTGGCTGACGTACCACCATACGAGCAGTCTCACGACCAAAGTATTGTTCTAAAGTACGGTTATTAATCACCAATTTACCTGAACCAGGTGATAAAAATACACGTGCAGTTGCGGTCTTACGACGACCAGTACCATAATTTTGTGCCATGTGCTTTATCCCTTAGATGTCCAGAACTTGTGGCTGTTGTGCAGTGTGTGGATGTTCACTACCTGCATACACTTTCATTTTCTTGATCATTGCATAGCCAAGCGGACCTTTTGGTAACATGCCTTTAACTGCACGTTCCAAAACTTCTGTTGGTTTATGAGCGATTAGCTTTTCAAAGTTGGTTTCTCTTAAACCACCTGGATAACCTGTGTGGCGATAGTATTTTTTATCTAACGCTTTGTTACCAGTCACTTGAACTTGCTCAACATTGATAACGACGATGTAATCACCCGTATCGACATGCGGAGTATAAGTTGTTTTGTGCTTACCACGTAAACGGCGAGCAATTTCAGTCGCTAAACGACCAAGTGTTTTACCCGATGCATCCACAACGTACCAGTCGTGTTGCACCTCAGCAGGCTTTGCACTGAGAGTTTTCATTCACTACTACCTATTATAGTTGGTTTGGAAATCATACATTCCCAAACGAAAAGGAGTGCGAATTATACGGCGTTTTATCGCATATCGCAAATTTTTGTATTAAGTATTTTCAGCGGCTGGTAGGTTGCTGTGGAGTTGCCGATATAACCCAGGTGTAACGCCTGTCCACTTTTTAAAGGCACGATGAAAAGTGCTGGTTTCACTAAAACCGACATGTTGTGCCACATCTTCCAAATTTAATTCGGGATTGAGTAATAAATGAATTGCCGCATCACGACGTAGTGCATCTTTTACCCCCTGATAGCTTTTACCTTCGGTGGCTAGACGGCGGCGTAAAGTTTGTGGAGAGAGGTAAAGCATGGCTGCGACATCATTGAGTGTTGGCATATCTTCACCAATCTGGCTTTTTAATACTTCACGAATACGATTGGTGAGAGAATTGGTATTTTTAAATTTAACTAAAAGTTGTGCAGGTGCGGTTTTGAGAAATTCAGTGAGGGTTTCTTCGGTTTGACGGATCGGTAAGTCCAGATAGTCGGCGGCAAAAGTGACTTCGGTACGCTGTGCATTAAATTGCATCACAGGGGCAAAAAATAACGCATCATATTCATCTGCATGTTGTGGACGACTATACCCAAATTGCACACGTTCCAGAGGAATGCGACGTTCAATCAACCATGACGCTAGACCATGCCAAATCATTAACATACTTTCAGTAAGAAAATGATCGGGATCATGTTCGGAAGGAATGAGTGGAATCAGTCGTGCTTCATGTTTGTCACGTTCTAATATAACCGACCAGTTATCGCCAAAGAGCCGATAAAATTCTGTGGAGCGTTCCAGTGCTTGTCCTAGCGTTTTGCAATGGATAATCAGCTGGCACATCATGGCGAATGTGCCGAGCCGACGTGGTTGTACATCAAAACCTAGGTGTTCATCCTGTGTGACGAGCCATAGCATTCTGGCAAATCGGGTGTATTGGTCAGGTGAAATGCGTGCTTTAGGTTGCCGTAATAATTCTGCCTCAATACCCACATGGGAAAGTAGCGTATCTATATCTAATCCCATACGTTTTGCACCTGTAAGAGCTGCATTGACAAAATGAATATTAATGGTGTCACGACTCATAACTGCATTATTCCTATTTGGAGCAACGGCTCACGATAAACACAGTTATACCATATTTTTTTTGGGGTAAAAGGTGTATTTTTTATATAAAAAGTTTATAATCCCAATAAATTCATTCTGTTATGTTTTTTTGATATTGCTGTTTTTACTTTGGTCTAATGTGGAATGTGTTGGCAGAAAACGTCAATGGGAATGGTGCAAAATCACATTGAGATTTGAAAGTGGTTTGCGTAATGTACGTATATTTAGATACGTTGCAATATAGGATAGAAGAGATGTCAGGTGCATTATCAGGCTTGAAAGTTATTGATTTTTCAACGCTTCTGCCAGGTCCATTTGCAACCATGATGTTAGCAGATATGGGGGCGGAAGTCGTACACATTGAATCACCAAATCGGGTGGATTTGGTACGAGTCGTGCCACCTTATGCCAATGGGCAGGCGACTGCACACAGTTATCTAAATCGCAATAAACAGTCGATTGCACTGGATTTAAAAGATCCGAATAATATTGCCCTTATTAAAGAAAAACTGAAAGATTTTGATATTTTAGTTGAGCAATTTCGCCCCGATGTGATGCAACGTCTAGGTTTGGGCTATGAGGTATTGGCAGAAATTAACCCACGCCTGATTTATTGTTCGATTACGGGTTATGGTCAAACAGGTGATTATAAGGACAGGGCGGGGCATGATATTAATTATCTGGCATTGTCAGGCATTATGGGGCATTCAGGGCGTAAAGGTCAGACCCCACCGCCAATGGGTGTTCAAATTGCCGATGTGGCAGGCGGTTCGCTACATGCAGTGATTGGCATTTTGGCGGCTGTGGTCGAACGTGAAAAAAGTGGTTTGGGACAATATATTGATATTTCCATGACCGACTGTGCAGTGACTTTAAACAGTATGGCAGCATCCGCAACACTTGCTGGACAACAGCCACAGGCCGCAGAAACAGCAACTTTAAATGGTGCAAGTTTTTATGACTATTATCAAACTGCCGATGGACAATCTTTGTCGATAGGAAGTCTTGAGCCGCAATTTATGCTGGGCTTGGCACAGGCTTTAGATTTGCCGATTGTGGCAGAAAAAGGGGCTTCATTTTTTGCAGAAGATAGAGTAATCGTCAAACAGGCATTAAGTGAAAAAATTGCGACGCAGCCGTTAGCCCATTGGGTCGAAGTATTTAAGCAGTTGGATGTCTGTGTTGAACCTGTGTTGAGTTTGCAAGATGCTTTGACGTCTGAATTGGCAGTACAACGACAATGGGTGGTCAATGTGCCACTTGCCGATGGTTCACAAACTGAGCCACAATTGGCCAATCCGATTAAATTTTCCCGTTCACAAGCACGTTATGATTTTGTTGGGCAGCAGTTGGGTGTTGGTGTGTGGTGAATGGAATGATGGCGTAAATCTGTTTCTTATCAATAAAATCGAATGTTAATATGCAAAAAAAGCATTTTATTGATGAATAAATTCAGGCTATGCTACGCCTCTTAAAAATGAACGACTAGCCTTACGCCATGTACATATATACCCATTTTGATCAACAGTTGTTGAATGAACGACTCGCTCAATTTACCCATCAGATTCACCGCTATTTAGAGGGGAAGCTAACGGATGCTGAGCTTTTACCCTTACGCCTGCAAAATGGTCTATATATTCAGCGTTATGCACCTATGTTCCGTATTGCAGTACCCTATGGTTTATTGGCAAGTCGCCAACTACGTACGCTTGCAGATGTAAGCCGTAAATACGACCGTGGTTATGCGCATGTTTCTACTCGTCAAAATTTCCAGTTAAACTGGACTGCCTTGGAAGATATTCCAGCAGCATTGGCAGAACTGGTGAATGTGCAAATGCACTCGATTCAAACCAGTGGTAACTGTATTCGTAATACCACAACTGACCAATTTGCAGGCGTGGTGGCAGGGGAAATTGAAGACCCACGTCCAACCTGTGAGTTGATTCGTCAGTGGAGTACGTTCCATCCAGAATTTGCCTTTTTACCACGTAAATTCAAAATTGCAGTATCTGCATTGGCAGATACAGACCGTGCGGCGGTGGCATTTCATGATATTGGGATTTATATTGTCAAGAATGTTGCAGGTGAAATCGGTTATCGGATTCTGGTTGGTGGTGGTTTAGGGCGTACCCCAATGATTGGTAGTGTCATTCGGGAGTTTTTACCACGTGAAGATTTAATCGGGTATTTGGAAGCGGTTTTGCGTGTCTATAACTTGCATGGTCGTCGTGATAATAAATATAAAGCACGGATTAAAATCCTAGTTAAAGCCTTGACCCCACAAGTTTTTGCTGAGAAAGTTGAAGCAGAATTTGAGCATACTCGTGAACACGCAAAAATTACCCCAGAATTTTTTGCCCAAATGCAGGCGGCATTTACCACACCAGATTATCAAGATTTGGCAGATGAGGATTTTTCTGCACAATTCGCCGAAGATACTCAATTTTTAAATTGGTATCGGCATAATACCCATGCACACAAAGTACAAGGCTATCGTATTGTGACGGTTTCGCTTAAACGAGTGGGTATTGCTACAGGTGATATTACCGCTGAAGAACTGGAATTGGTTGCAGACTTGGCTGATCAATATAGCTTTGGTGAAATCCGTAATACCCATGAGCAAAATATGGTCTTGGCTGATGTACCGCAAAAAGATTTATACGCCATTTATCAAATTTTGAATCAGCATCATCTCGCACGTGCCAATATTGGTTTTATTACCAATATCGTGTGCTGCCCAGGCGGTGATTTTTGTTCGTTGGCAAATGCAAAATCTATTCCAATTGCTGAAGCGATTATGCGTCGTTTTGATGACTTAGACACGGTATATAATCTCGGTAAATTAGACCTGAATATCTCAGGCTGTATGAATGCCTGTGGTCATCATCATGTTGGGCATATTGGGATTTTGGGTGTGGATAAAAAAGGTGCAGAATTTTACCAAATTACCGTCGGTGGTAATCAAGACCACGATGCGTCACTGGGTGATATTCTAGGGCCTTCATTTGCTGCCGAATCTGTGCCTGACGTGATTGAAGAAATCCTGAATACTTATCTGGATTTACGTCAAGACAATGAGCGGTTTTTAGATACTTATCGCCGTGTTGGGATTCAACCTTTTAAGGAGCGTGCTTATGCTTAATACAGCCCTATCCGTGTTAGCGAAAGATGGCACAATTCATCACAATACTTATCAACTGATGGGTGAAGATGGTGTCTTCCCCCAAGGTGATGTGGTTTTAACTACGGAACAATTGGAACACTTGCCGAATATTTCAGGTAAAAAAGCCTTATTACTCACTGTGAATGACTCACCTGAAATCAATCCATTTCCACTTGAACAACTGGATGCGATTTTTATTCAGTTTGTTGGTTTCACCGACGGACGTGGCTATTCTTTTGCGACTTTGTTACGCCGTCAGGGCTATCAGGGTGAGCTACGTGCTGTTGGTGATATTTTTAGAGATACCCTTAATTATCTTAAACGTTCGGGTTTCGATAGTTTTGCGATTAAGGAAGGTAAGGATATTGAAGAGGCAGCAGCAGGGTTAAATGATTTTACCCGACCTTATCAATACTCTACTGCAGTTCCGAAGGCAAATTACCAAACAGGTGTTTAGGTTTTTTGCAGTGAATAAATGTAAAAAGCTCCTCATTTGAGGAGCTTTTTACATACTAAGGGTTAGATGATTTCGATTGCAACGGCTGTTGCCTCTCCACCACCAATACAAAGTGCTGCAATACCTTTTTTGCCGCCTGTACGTTTGAGGGCATGAATCAACGTCAGGATGATACGTGAGCCCGTTGAACCGACTGGATGACCCAAGGCACACGCACCGCCATTGATATTGACTTTTTCGGCATCTAGTTTGAAATCGTCCATTGGACACATGGTCACCATGGCAAAGGCTTCATTGATTTCCCATAAATCAACATCTTGTGCATCCCAACCCGTTTTGTTGAGGACTTTTTGAATCGCACCGACTGGTGCAATAGTAAATTCAGAAGGGTGTTGCGAATTAGATGCAGTGGCAAGGATTTTTGCCAAAGGCTGTAAACCACGTTGTGCTGCAACCTCGCTAGAGGTAAGTACCAGAGCAGATGCACCATCAGAAATAGAGCTGGCATTGGCTGCAGTAATCGTACCATCTTTAGCAAAAGCAGGTTTTAATGTTGGAATTTTATCCAATTTGGCATTGAATGGTTGCTCATCTTGGTCAATGATCACATCACCTTTGCGTGTAGATACGGTGACAGGCACAATTTCATCCTTGAAATAACCTTCGGTAATGGCTTTTTGTGCACGTTGCAAAGAGCGAATAGCGAAATCATCCATTTGCTCACGTGTATAGCCACGTGTGTTGGCCATATCCTGAGCGAAAGAGCCCATTAAACGTCCAGTTTCTGCATCTTCTAAACCATCAAGGAACATGTGATCTTTGATTTCACCATGTCCCATACGATAGCCTGCACGAGCTTTGGGCAAAACGTATGGTGCATTGGTCATGGATTCCATACCACCAGCGACGACGATTTCGGCACTGCCAGCTTTAATCATATCTGTGGCTTGCATAACTGCTTTCATGCCAGAACCACATAGTTTATTAATAGTGACAGCACCAGTCGAATCAGGTAAACCTGCTTTACGCATCGCTTGACGAGCTGGGCCTTGCTTTAAACCAGCAGGTAACACACAGCCCATAATCACTTCTTCGATATCGGTAGGCTGTAAGCTCGCACGAGCAATCGCTTCTTTAATCGCCACTGCACCTAATTCTGGTGCAGTTTTGTCAGCCAATGCACCTTGAAAGCCACCCATTGCAGTACGGGCACCATTTAAAATTACGATATCAGTCATGTTTATCTCCATGGGGAATCTATCATTTGTTGCAAACTATAACGATTTTTTTTATTTTTCACAAAAATAATTCGTGTACTAAGCATTCGGAAAAGATACTGTTTTTTTAACACGTTCCAGTTTCAACACGGCTATGCCCCATGTCACTTAGAATAATTTTTCTGGAGTTGATTTCGTTTTTTGCACAGTATTTAAAAGAACCATTTGAGCCACGTGGCAGCCCAGTATCAGGTTGGAATAAAATATTGGTTGCAACCCCAAAACCACGCCATGAAAATGCACCATATTTAAGCTGAAGCTTGATAAATTGATGAATGGGTTCTTGCGGATCTCGTAACCGATTGGCAGTCTGATCATGAAAAATCAATAAACCTTGATCCCAAGCATTTGCATCACAGATTTGTCCGTCAAGACTACCACAAATCGCCAAACGCTGATGTTGAGTAAAGGCATGAGAGCGGCTCTCTCTGAGTACAGTCTGAATCAGTGTGGTTATTCGCTGTGCTTCAAGCCTCGCCATAGTGGTATGATAGGCAGGAATAGCAATACTCACAATAATCATCAAAACGACAATACCTATCATGAGTTCGACTAATGTAAATCCCTTTATTACTTTTATGTTCATATTGAAATTAAATGGTGTTGTTAGATTTTGGATTAACGGTAGCAAAAAAATAAAAAACATAAAAGAGGGTTTTTTGATGGCATAGATTTTTTATTTGAGTAAACGCCTTTATTTTTAGAGGATTACGGTAGGTGTAATGGAGCGAATGTACAGGAGTGATGTAAAAATTGTAAGTAAAATTATCAAAAATATTGACAGTAAAAGTGTCAGTGATTTGAATTTTGCCAAAATAGCTGTTAAATTAGGAAACAGTAGCTTAAAAACACATGAACTTGTGTATAATGTGTGCTTATAAGTTTTAAGCTTACGTTAAACAACAAATTGTTAAATCTGGAGGAACTCCATGAAAATGAGTCGTATTGCCTTGGCGATGTTGGTTGCAGCACCTATGGTTGCAGCGAATGCGGGTATCACTATTACACCGTTAATGTTAGGCTATCATGCGTATTTAGATAGTGCAGACGAAAATATTGCAAAAACATATACGGGTGTGAAAGATAAAAATTTAGATATTCAAGATGATATCGTTGCTGGTAGTGCAATTGGTGCAGAACTTACGCCATGGTTACAAGCAGAAATTGAATATCAGCAAACCAGACCAGATGCTAAATATGCTGGTGTGAAAACCAATGCCAATATCAAGCATGAAACTGCAAGCTTGAACTTTATTGCAACTTCTGACCTGCTTACTGGTAACTATGATAGCAAAATCAAGCCTTATGCTTTGTTAGGTGCTGGTTGGTCACGTTTTAATATTGAAGGTGGTGGTGCATCTAAAGACACGATCGGTAACATCGGTGGTGGTTTACTTGTGCAATTAAATGATGCTTTAACCCTTCGTGGTGAAGCACGTGGTGTACATAACTTTGATAACAATTGGTGGGAAGCACAAGCATTAGCTGGTCTTCAAATTGTTGTTGGTGGTCACTTAAAACCAGCTGCACCAGTTGTAGAAGTTCAGCCTGTTGAGCCACAGCCACAACCAGTTGTAGAAGTTAAACCAGAGCCTGAACAACCTAAAGAAATTACCGAAGATTTGAAAATGGAACTTCGTGTATTCTTTGATACCAACAAGTCTAACATCAAAGATCAGTACAAGCCTGAAGTTGCTAAAGTTGCGGAAAAACTTGCTGAGTATCCAAATGCAACCGCTCAAATCGATGGTCATACAGATAACACAGGTCCTCGTAAGTTGAACGAACGTTTATCTTTGGCACGTGCAAACTCTGTTAAATCTGCACTTGTAAATGAGTTTGGTGTTGATGCGAACCGTTTAAGCACTCAAGGTTTTGCATGGGATCAACCAATTGCAGACAACAATACCAAAGAAGGTAAAGCAATGAACCGTCGTGTATTTGCTACAATCTCTGGTAGCAAGACTGTTCTAGTACAACCAGGTCAATAATCTCAAATTTGAGAAGATGACGTGGAGCAGCCTTGTTAAAAGGCTGCTATGTACGAATATCACAAAAAGAACCTCAATTGAGGTTCTTTTTGTTTATGTTGCTTTTTAAGTTGAAAATCAAGTATTTTTAAAATTTTACTGCTGCAAACCCAACCAATCTCTAGGTTTTAAATAATACTCGATCAATCGTTTTTCGGGAGAATCATTGTCCCATTCAGGGCGATATGACCATGCTGCCAGATTAGGTAAACTCACCAAAATAGATTCAATCCGTCCACCTGTTTGTAGGCCAAAAATCGTGCCTCTATCATAGACCAAATTAAATTCAACATAACGCCCACGACGATAGAGCTGAAATTCCCGCTGGGCTTCGCTATATGGCTTATCCTGATTGTTTTCAAAAATGGGTAAGATGGCTGCTAAATAGCCATTACCTACTGCCTGAATATATTGAAAACAGGTTTCAAAATCCCACTCGTTTAAATCATCAAAGAATAAACCACCAATCCCACGCTGTTCATCCCGATGTTTTAAATAAAAATAATCGTCACACCATGCTTTATGTTTGGCATAGACTTCATCACCAAAAGGCTGACATAAGTCGTGTGCTTTCTGATGCCATGCAATACAATCGTCATCGTTTGGATAAAATGGGGTTAAATCAAAGCCACCACCAAACCACCAAATCGGCGGTTGTCCTTCTCGTTCTGCAACAAATAAACGGACATTGGCATGAGAAGTCGGTACATTCGGGTTTTTGGGATGAATCACCAAAGACACCCCTAACGCCTGTGCTTTTGCCCCTGCAATTTCGGGATGACGTGCGGTAGCAGAAGCAGGCAAATTTTTGATGTCGATATGCGAGAACATCACACCGCCTTTTTCAATCACTGTACCCTCTTGCAAGACACGAGAGCGACCACCACCACCCTCAGGACGCTGCCAGTCATCAATGATAAATTCTGCATTGCCACCGCCTGCCTGCTCTCGTTGTTCCAAGCCTGCACAGATACGAGCCTGTAAATCCAGTAAAAATTCACGGACACGTTGGATATCATCAGAAGTTGGGTGTTGCATGTGAAATCACCTGTTTATTGTTGCGTTGCTGCTTATCAAAACATAAAACCATATAAAAAGTAAGTATTTTTGATGTTTCTTTATCGGTGGTGACGAAAACCCCTTTTTTTAATACAAATGACTCATCCGTTCCCGCTTGGTTTTGAGATAATCTTCATTAAAGCGGTTTTTCCCGACAATAAGCGGTACACGCTC
>SSHE01000034.1 GCA_008017315.1 Acinetobacter sp. | reverse complement strand
TGGCATATTACGCAGTGGCAAGCAGTTACCTGGACGAATCGGTGCATCATTACCAGACTGAACCTTATCACCCGCACGTAACCCTTTAGGTGCAATGATATAACGACGTTCACCGTCAGCATACAAAACCAAGGCAATGTGTGCAGTACGGTTAGGATCGTATTCAATACGCTCTACAGTCGCTGGAATACCATCTTTGTTACGTTTAAAATCAACAATACGGTAGTTTTGCTTATGACCACCACCCACGTGACGTGTAGTGATGTGACCATTGTTGTTACGACCGCCCGTACGTTTTTTAGCTTCTACCAACGGTGCATGAGGTGCGCCTTTGTGAAGGTGTTCATGTACCACCTTCTCTACAAAGCGACGCCCCGGAGACGTTGGCTTACATTTTTGAATTGGCATAATTCTCGTCCTTATTCCGCTGCGTTGTCAGCGGTATCGCCCAAGTCAGCCATCTCTACATCTTGGCCAGCTTTCAGGGTGACGTATGCTTTTTTAACATCAGAACGACGTCCCAATGTTTTACCAAAGCGTTTCGTTTTACCTTTAGTGATGGTTGTGTTTACTTTTAACACATCAACACCAAATAGTTGCTCAACTGCTTTTTTGATTTCAAGTTTAGTGGCATTAACATCCACTTTAAATACTTGAACACCAGCAGTTTCACCTAACACTTGTGCTTTCTCTGAGAACACAGGGCCTCTGAGGATTTGATATAGACGTTCGTTGTTCATCCGAGTTCTACCTCAATTTTCTTCGCAGCCGCCACAGACATCACAACTTTATCAAACGCAATTAAACTTACAGGGTCAATTGCAGTTGCATCCACCACATCTACATGTGGAATGTTACGTGCCGCAAGATACAAGTTCTCATCTACCGCATCAGTCACGATCAATGCACGAGTTGCATTTAAACCGTTTAATTTTGCAAGTAATTCTTTGGTTTTTGGTGCAGTTACAGCAATCTCTTCAACCAATACCAAACGATCTTGACGTACAAGCTCTGCCAAAATACATTGCATTGCACCACGATACATTTTACGGTTTACTTTTTGCGACCAATCTTGTGGACGAGCAGCAAAAGTTTTACCACCACCTACCCAAATTGGGCTACGGATAGAACCTGCACGTGCACGACCAGTCCCTTTTTGACGGAATGGCTTTTTACCACCACCAGACACTTCAGCACGTGACTTTTGCGCTTTAGAACCTTGACGACCACCCGCTAAATAAGCGGTAACAACTTGGTGTACAAGTGCTTCGTTAAACTCACGACCAAAAGCAACTTCTGATAATTCAACCGCAGCGCCAGAAACAGTTTTTAAATTCATTCTATTTCACCTTACGCTTTGATGGTAGGACGCACAATCACGTCACCATTCGTTGCACCAGGAATCGCACCTTTAACCACCAAAACTGAACGTTCAGTGTCAATAGATACAATTTCAAGACCTTGTACTGTTACGCGTTCATCACCTAAGTGACCAGCCATTTTTTTGCCTTTGAACACTTTACCAGGTGTCTGGTTTTGACCAGTAGAACCTAATACACGGTGCGATACAGAGTTACCATGTGTAGCATCTTGCGTACGGAAATTCCAACGCTTAACACCACCCTGAAAACCCTTACCTTTTGATTGACCAGTAACATCAACAATCTGACCTACTGTAAACAAATCAACACCAATAGTACCACCAACTTCACGACCATCAAGCTCCGCCTCAGTAACACGAAACTCTTTCACCAAACGACCAGCAGCAACACCCGCTTTTGCAAAGTGACCCTTTTGTGCATTTGTTACACGGGATTCACGACGCTCACCTGTAGTCACTTGAACAGCTTGATAACCATCAGTTTCAAGTGTTTTAATTTGCGTGATACGGTTTGGATCGACTTCGATCACTGTGACTGGCACAGAAACGCCAGCTTCGGTGAAAACACGGGTCATACCGCACTTGCGACCGACTAGACCAATAGCCATATGTATAAACCTCTTAAAATACAGCTGATTAAATCGTTTTAGGATTCAATCATCCGATAAGCCTTATCCCAATGCGATCTGAACATCAACACCAGCAGCAAGATCCAATTTCATCAATGCATCTACAGTTTTATCCGTAGGTTGCACGATATCAATCAAACGCTTATAAGTGCGGATTTCGTACTGATCACGTGCATCTTTATTCACGTGCGGTGAAGTTAAAACGTTAAAGCGTTCGATGCGAGTAGGCATCGGAATCGGGCCACACACCTGTGCACCCGTACGCTTAGCAGTTTCCACGATCTCTTGAGAAGATTGATCAATCAGACGATGATCAAAAGACTTCAAACGGATACGGATTCTCTGGTTAGACATACCAGTAAACTCCAAGCTTAAAATATAAAGAATCACCCATGACGCAGCTCACCTTTTGGCAAGTGTCAAGGGCAGTGAAAATCACTAAGGTCATGATCGATGCCATGACTGTCACGATTCATCCACATCACCATAAAGGATTTTTGATGTGCGATGACCCTCCAAACTTAGAAGGTCGCTCATTATAGCGACTTATATAATCCAAAGCAATCCTCTAACCAAGGATATTTTTCAATCACACTGTCTCTATTTACGATTATATTTTCTGCAATACATAGTCAATCGCCTGATTGAGTATCTGATGACCCTGTTGATAGCGATGCAGTTGATTGTCCTGCAAAGTCAATTGTAATTCCTGTTTAAGCTCCGAGTTGTGTACAGTAAAACGATAAACCTCTTCATCATCTTCTAAAAATAACGCCATGGTTTTGGTGGTGATTTCTGGATGAAATTGGAATGCCAATATATTTTTTCCTATCTGAAAAGCTTGATGATGACAAGCTGGATTGCTGGCGAGTAATGTCGCACCCTTAGGTAAGGCAAAGGTTTCCCCATGCCATTGCATGATTTCAAAGGTGTGTGGCAATTGAAAATATTGTTCAGATTCAGTTTCAACTGCATAGACCTGCGTCCAGCCAATTTCTTTTTGCGGACTTTGACTCACCTTTGCACCCAAAACATTCGCAATCATTTGCCCTCCCAAACAAATACCAATCACTGGTTTACCCAATGCAATAAAACGTCTTAACCAGCGTTTTTCGGTGATCAACCATGGATAAATATCTTCATCATTGACACTCATTTTACCCCCCATAATGATGAGTAAATCAATCTCTGCAACGTCAGGTAATGCGTCTATATCCAATTTTTTATCCAATGGCAGAGCGAAAAATTCTGTGGTGCTAATCTTTGCTTGCCATTGCTTCAAATAGTCTTCACAGCTCCCCAGCCCTTCATCCGCAATATGTTGAAAATAATGTACATTAAGATGTGTTTTCATGACTGCATTTCCCTTGTTTTATCCAGTTTACAAATGAAATGCAAAATTAAAGCCAAATTTGGTTTTTATTTAGGAAAAATATTGTTTAATCACACAATACAATAATGTGCTTACAATGGTGACAGCATGGACAAAACGTCATTGCAAAAACAAACCGTTCTCAGTCAGCCTACTCGACAGGCACCACAGTATATTCACACTTTACAAGCCCCGATTTATCGAGCTTCAACGATTATTTTCAAAGATACCGACGCATTGGTTCATCGGCATTGGACGGATGAGTATGATTATAGTTATGGCACACACGGCACACCAACCACCTACACCTTAGCAGACCAAATTAGACAACTTGAGGGTGCAAATTATTGCCTGCTTGCACCCAGTGGCCTATCAGCGATTCATCTGGTCAATAGCACTATTCTCAATTCGGGGGATGAAGTCTGGATTCCCGATAATGTATATAGCCCCAATCACGATGACCTCATGGCACTGTCAGAACAATATGCTGTCATCGTCAAAGTTTATAGCCCGATGAACAGTGATTCGATTCAATTTTCAGATAAAGCAAAATTAATATGGCTTGAAGCGGCAGGTTCGGTCACGCTGGAATTTCCCGATATTATCAACGTAATTCAAAAGGCCAAAGCAGCCAATGTACTCACGGCGTTTGACCATACATGGGGGGCAGGTTTGGCATTTTGTCCGTTTGATTTGGGTGAACATCATGCTGCGGTAGATATTAGCGTCCACGCACTGACCAAATACCCCAGTGGCGGTGGTGATATTTTGATGGGCAGTATTTGCACAAACAATAAAGTATTGCACCATCAATTATTACGTACCCATGCACTACAAGGCATTGCAGTATCTGGTGATGATACCGCACAAATTAGCCGCAGCCTGTCCAGCATGGCGTTACGTTATCGGCAGCATCATTTTAATACGCAAGCCATTTTAGCTTTTTTACAGAGCTGTGATGCGTTTAGTCAAATTTTACACCCAAGTCTTGCCACCCATGCAGGACATCCTTATTGGAAAGAAATTTGTCAGGATCAACAAGGTGCAGGCATCGTCAGTGTCATTTTTAAAGCCGACTATGACTTGCATCATATTCAGCAATTTTGTAACCGACTCACATTATTTCATCTAGGCTTTAGCTGGGGAGGGGCAACCAGTCTGGTGATGTACTACGACTTAAAGCAGATACGCAAACTGGCAACGCCACATTTGGCACAGGGCTGGCTGGTACGTTTTTGTATTGGTTTGGAAAATGCCGACGATTTGATTCAAGATCTTCAGCAGGCTTTGGCACAACTTAAATCATGAATACTAGGTATTTATTTTTTAATTTACATATTTTTCAAGTGATTATGATAAATATTCAATTATTTTTTAAAGGCGTATTGCAAACATGCCTTTAAAGATGTATTTTAAATACATCTTATAAACCCCTATCCAATGAGAGATAAACATTATGCTAACAGATAGCCAAAAAGATTTAGTCAAAGCCACTGTTCCTGTACTGCGTGAGAATGGTGTTGCCTTAACCAAATATTTCTACAATCGTATGCTAGGCAACAATCCAGATTTAAAAGAAACCTTTAATATGGGACATCAACGTAGCGGTGCACAAGCTCAAGCTTTGGCAGGTGCGGTGCTGGCTTATGCAGAAAATATTGATGACCCTTCGGTACTTGCTCCAGTGATTGAACTGATTGCTCATAAACATGTCAGTTTAAATATCCAAGCACCTGATTATAGTATCGTAGGTGAGAACTTATTACATTCCATCAGTGAAGTACTCAGCATTTCGATGGAAGATCCATTGATTGCTGCATGGGCAGCCGCTTATGGTCAGCTTGCCGATGTTTTTATCAATGCTGAAAAAGCCATTTATGAGCAACATCAACAAACCAAAGGTAGCTGGTTGGCATGGCGTGAATTTAAAATTGCCAAAAAAGTGGTGGAAAGTGATGAGATTACCTCGATTTACTTTGAACCTGTTGATGGTGGTGATTTACCAACTTACGAAGCAGGACAATATGTATCGGTACGTGTATTCGTCGAAGAATTAGGTTTAAAACAACCTCGTCAATATACACTTTCAACCAACCCTCAAGGCAATTATTTACGTATTTCAGTCAAGCGTGAAGATGAAAAAGGTGAGCTCGCAGGTGGCTGGGTATCCAGCACACTACATGGCTTGGCAGAAGGTGCTGTGGTTGAACTTTCTGCACCTACAGGGAATTTCTTCTTACTTGACAGCAAAAAACGCAATGTATTCATTAGCGGTGGTGTAGGTTTGACACCAATGGTTGCCATGCTCAATCAATTGGTGACTGAAGATATGCCACAACCGACGACCTTTATCCATGCAGCTCGCCATGGTGGGGTTCATGCGATGAAGCAACATATTGCAGATTTAAAAGCCAAATACCCACGTCTGCATACGGTCACAGCCTATGAATTTCCACGTGAAAATGATGTGCTCGGTACGGATTATGATGCGACAGGTCGCTTAGATTTAACCACTCTTGACGGTGCGTTATTACCAGTTGATGCAGATTACTACCTCTGTGGCCCTATGCCATTTATGACCGAACAGCAAAATGCTTTAGTCGCTCGTGGCATTCCTGCACAAAATATTCATAGCGAAGCATTTGGTACAGGTGGTGGCTACGCACTAAAAGGTTAATTATGACTTTTTAATGTTTAGCTGTTATGCTTAGGACTAGCTTATCATTGTAGGCTAGTCCCTTTTATTTGATACTCAATCGATTATGCAACTCAATAAATTTAGTGATTTTGGTTTACGCTTACTCATGTTTTTATTGCAGCCTAGCCCCGAGCTTGTGACTATTGCACAGGCCGCACGTGCCTTGCAAATTTCGGAAAATCACTTGGTCAAAGTCACGCATTTTATGGCAAAGAAAGGCTGGATTATCAGTACACGAGGCAAAGGTGGTGGTATTCGCCTTGCACCTGATACTTATACACTGCCTATTGGTGAGATTATTCGCACGCTCGAACATGATGAAAAGGCAGTAAACTGTATCGAACCTGCTTGTGTATTACGCTTTAGTTGTGGTTTAAAATCGGTATTAGATGAGGCATTGGAACATTTTTATCAATACCTCAACCAATATCAACTGCAAGATGCCTTGCATCAACCCGTGATTTTTAGTCTGCAAAAACAAGCCGAACTTGACCAAATTCCGACTGTACAAATATATACTCCAGCTTAAATCTCACCTTATTGTCTATACATGTTATCATTGTGTTCAATTGTCTGTATTGTTTAAAGTAGTGTTATGACCTATCGTAGTGCCAAATCCAAAGACACCAAAGCTCGGCTTGCCCCTAAGCAAAAAATTAGCTACGCCAAAAAAACCGAGGATGTGACAGCACTTTACACCGAACAAGCACTCAATTGGTTGCGTCAAGCTGAATTTTTGATGAGTGCACCAAAATTATCCATCTGTGTTGAAGATACAGGGTATGAAATTGCCTTTGCAGGTCGTTCAAATGCTGGAAAGTCCAGTGCAATTAATACTTTAACCAATCAAAAACAATTGGCTCGGGCATCCAAACGCCCTGGACGTACCCAGATGATTAACTTTTTTAGTCTAGGTAATCCTGCACAGCGATTAGTCGATTTACCGGGTTATGGCTATGCTGCCGTCCCTGAAGCGATGAAAATTGTGTGGCAAAAAGAATTGGAAAATTATCTCATTCACCGCCAGAGTTTGCAGGGTTTGGTCTTATTGATGGATATTCGCCATCCTTTACAACACTTTGACCAGATGATGCTAGAATGGGCACATTCTCGTCAGTTATTTGTGCATATTCTACTCACCAAAGCCGATAAACTCAATCGAGGCCCTGCACATAAGGTGCTACTAGAAGTACAACAGGAATTGAAGAAAATGAAACTGCATTTCTCCATTCAATTGTTCTCTTCACTCGATAAACAAGGCTTAGCAGAACTTGCTGGGGTCATGGCAGGTCGATTGAATTTCACTCTACCGATTGAACCACAGCCATTGGATAATACGGCTATTGTTGATAACGCCGATTAAAATCAGCCGAATAGTCATTTCAGGAAAAAAAACCTCTTTAAACACGACTCTTGTCCTCAATTCACTTTTCATCTTTCAACCAAAATGCTTAAATAAATTTATCTATGAAATTTGTTGCAAGCCTTAAGGTGATGAAAATGGGACTATTATCCTTATTTAAAAAGAAAAAAATAGGTTCGTCGATTGCATATCATATCAAACCACGCAAGGTAAAATTTGAATGGCAGGATACTCCCGTGGATTGGATTCCTCACGAACCTTTTGTAAGCTATTTTATCAATGAAATCAATATGATTTTGCCAGCAGGTGAGTTTTGGTTTTGTCGTCTATATAACAAGGTTCTACCACAAATTACCGATCCAAAACTCAAAGAGGATGTACAAGCTTTTATCCGTCAGGAAGCGATGCACGCCAAAGCCCATCAATCCGCCAATGGTGAATATTTAACCGCACGCAATATTGATGTCAGCCGCAATATCAAAATTATGGAATTTCTATTTAACACATTACTGGCAGATAAACCATTGGGTTTGACCGTACCCAATGCACTGGAACATCAATGGGATTTATTTCGTCTGGGTGTGATTGCCACAGTCGAACACATGACCTGTGTACTCGGTAAATACATACTGGAAAATACCCAGTATCAAAAACTCGGGGCAGACCCCGAACTATTGGATTTAATTAAATGGCATGGGGCAGAAGAAATCGAACATCGTACCGTTGCTTTTGATTTATATCGTCATTTGGGTGGTGGTTATATTGCACGTTATTATTTAAGTGTTGCGGTAATTATTGGTGTATTGGGATTATGGACAGATGGAGCTGCACATATTATGTCACAGGATTCCCGTTTTGCCAGCAAAAAACCAAGTGCCTTTAAACCTTGGCTATGGCTGGAATGGCATCGTGTTGCAGTACGTAGCAAAGGCAAACTTCTTCCGCATCCAATATGGTTGATTTTACAGCAATCTGGTTATTTGATGCCTTGGTATGACCCTGTGCATGAAGCTAGTACTGAGGATGCGATTCGCTATCTCAATGATTCTCCTGCGGCGAAACGTGCGGAAACCACAGGCAAAAGTGCTGCAGCTTAAGTTCTAAAGTCATAGTCAATTGCCCAACATACGTTATATTTTGGGCAATTGAACTGGGAGGGTACCTTTACGCCCGACCCAGATCGATTTCTCTGAGCCGAATCAAACCTTCTTGCACGGTGCTGCATACCAACTGACCATTTTGCCAGATACGCCCGAAATTCAAACCACGAGATGCTGCACTCTGTGTGGCATCCATATCGTGTAATAGCCATTCATCGGCACGAAATGGCTTATGAAAATAAATCGTATGGTCAATACTGGCACATTGCAAATTTGGCGAGAGATAAGACAAGCCATGTGGACGTAGTGCGGTGGTCATTAAGGTGAAATCAGAACAGAATGCCGCTATCGCCTGATGCAGTGCAATATCATCAACTTCGGCAGGAATTTTGTCCCATGTCCGCATATAGTGTGCCTGTGAGGGTGCTTCAGGTTGTGGGTCAAATGGATTGACTGGATTGACTGGGGTAAGCTCTATATGGCGACGACGAGTAAATGCCTTACGCATATTCTCGGGGACAAAATTCACAAATGCCTGTTTCAATTCTTCTTCTGAACGTAATTTTTCTGGTGCAGGATAATCAGGTTCTGCAATTTGATAATTTAATCCGTCTTCCTGATTGGCAAAAGATACCATTGCCTGAAAAATCACCCGACCATGTTGAATCGCTTTTACATTACGACTGACAAAACTCTTACCATCACGTAGTTTTTCCACCTGATAAATAATCGGCACATGAATATCACCACCAAATAGAAAATACGCATGTAAGGAATGGGCAGGACGGTCTGTGGTATAAGATGCCGCGCGCAAGGCTTGCCCTAGAACCTGACCACCAAACACACGTTTCCCAACCAAATTTCTACTTTGTCCTCGATAAAGCCCATCTTCTAATCGCTCAAGGGTAAGCAAATCCATTAATTCCTGTGTCAGCGATGTCATAAATCACCTCTTTTTACTATACTGTCGGTCGGTGGTTGTGATGGATAATGTCTATTCATTGTGCCATAAATTGCATAGATTGCAGTAAAGTTTAGTTCTTTTCAATCAATACACAAATATTGTCCTTTATTGGCATAAAATACTATTTGTTTTTAGGCTAAACTCTGCAAAATATAATACTGCCCGATTATTTACAGGAGTCCTCGAGTGGATCACGCTGGTTTTTCTAAGTTTTCACGTCGATTATCAAGCAAGTTACTTGATTTCGTGGTCAAACCTCATCTACTTGGTGAACCTCCGACCTATACACAAGATGAGACCGCAGCTCAGCAAAGTATAACGGTCTATATCCTACAGACTTATTCTCGTAGTAATGCAGTGCTTTTGGATAATGAAACCAAACGTCTCAATCTGCCTCGTGCCTTACATCCACTGGTATCCGCACAAATTCAGGAAAAAAAAGCGGTTGTTTTTCTTCAACATCATCAGAATACGCTGTTCAACCCAGCAACACATCATACTTTCCCCCCTCGTTTGATGCGTCTAATCGAGGCCTTGCAAGCGAATCCAGAGTTAGACATCACCCTTGTTCCTGTGACGATTCTTTGGGGACGTGCACCTGATAAAGAGGATTCATGGTTAAAATTATTATTTACCGACTCATGGAGCACCCCAAGTAAAATCAAACAGTTGGTTAATATTGGTGTACATGGACGGCAGACGTATATCGAATTTCATGAGCCACAATCACTACGCCAGCTCAGCAATCATGCGTTGCAACATTATCCCAACCTCTCCCCTGCAACATATGTGGTCAATCATTTAAATGATTATTTGGATAGCAAACGTGCGGCTGTGCTTGGCCCTTACCTTTCTGACCGCCGTAATGTGGTGGAAAGTCTGATTAAATCACGGGATATTCAGGATGCCATCTTGCAGGAAAGTATCCGTAGCAAGATTAGTATCGAAGAAGCCGAGTACCGTGCGATTGCACATTTAGATGAGATTGTGTCGGATTATTCTTACTCTGCGATTCGTTTTGCCGAAACTTCCCTAAATCGCCTATGGACTCAGCTTTATGATGGTGTGGAAGTGCATAATTTTAGCACAGTACGTGAACTCGCCGATAAATATGAGATTATCTATACCCCTTGTCACCGCAGCCATATTGACTATTTATTATTATCCTTTGTCATTTATAAACGTGGCTTAATGGTGCCATATATTGCTGCTGGAGATAACCTGAATTTGCCTTTTGTGGGGCAACTGTTACGTGGTGGTGGTGCATTTTTTATCCGTCGTAGTTTTAGCGGTGTACCACTTTATACTGCGGTATTTAAGGAATATTTATATAGCATCTTGTCACGCAATACCCCACTTGAATATTTTATTGAAGGCGGACGTTCACGTACAGGTCGTTTATTACCGCCCAAAACAGGTATGCTTGCCATGACCGTACATGGGCATTTACGTGGTCGTGCCAAGCCGATTGTGTTTATCCCTACCTATATTGGCTATGAACGTCTCATGGAGGGGGCAACTTACGTCGGTGAGATGTCTGGAAAACCCAAAGAAACTGAATCCATTTTTGGTATCCTTGGCACATTACGCAAAATTGAACGCATCTTTGGTAAAGTCCATGTCAATTTCGGTGAGCCTGTATTCCTTGATGATGTGTTAAAAAAACATCAGGTTGAACATGTACATATTGCGAACAATAAAGATAGTTTGCCAGATGAGGTGTCCAATGCGGTTACCGATGCCGCACATCAAATTATGGAAAACATCAACCGTGCTGCCATTATCAATCCTGTATCCCTCCTGTCCCTTATTCTTTTAGCTACGCCAAAACATACATTGGATGAAGATGCTTGTATTTCGCAACTTGATACCTATCAGGCATTAAGCAAAGCGTTTCCATACGACGAACGCACACAGATTACGCCGCTCTCAGGTAAAGAAATCATTGCTTATGGCTTAAAACTCAAACTCATTAAACGCATCAAACATGTTCTAGGTGATATTATTGCGATTGAAGATAATCAGGCAGTGTTACTCACCTATTTCCGCAATAATATTCTGCATTTATTTATTCTACCGTCCTTGATTGCAGCATTGGTCGAACACAATGGCCGTCTATCTCGTGATGATCTCACCAATGTCATGACTGCACTTTACCCATTCCTCAAAGCAGAATTTTTCCTCAAATGGGATAAAAATACCGCAACACTCGAACCCATTATTCAACAATATTGTGAAGCCTTAATTCAAGCCAAACTCATTTTGGATGATGGTCGAGATACGCTCTACACACCAACACCCAATAGCGAACAGCATAAACAATTATTGGTACTTGCCACACCCGTACGCCAGAGTCTTGAGCGTTACTTCATGACACTCGCACTGATTAGCCAGCGTGGTAGTGGCAAAATTTCGGTGAAACAAGTAGAAGAACTGAGTCACCTGCTTGGACAACGCTTATCGGTACTTTATGAATTTAACTCACCCGAATTTTTTGATAAAGCCTTATTCCAAAGCTTTTTGAAAGTACTCACCCAACAAGGGTTGATTACCATCAATGAAGATGGTTTGATTGAATTTGACAATCGCCTCAGTCATATTGCACAAGATGCTCGTTTGGTTCTGGATGAAGATACGCTACACATGCTGCAACATATTACTACCTTTAGTGATGAAGAATTGCAACACGCATTGGATGCCTTGGTACAGCAAAAATCTTTACGCTTACGCAAAAAAGTACCGAAAAAATAATCCTTTTTGTGCATAAAAAAAAACGGTGATTTTTAATCACCGTTTTTATTTGGCGGATTCAATCCTTTTATTTTTTACATTCAATAAATTTTGGATCTTGTGCACAGCGTAAGTGGCGAATAAGTACAATCATTGAGCTATCATAGGTCTTATTGTCCACAAACTCTTTACGCATTTGTGACAGCAAAGAATCATAACCAGAACGATCATTTTCAGGCACTTCATACATCATACGCTTGGGTACAGTACTATCCCAACGATAGACTGTTTTCATATACTGCGTTGATTGTTTTGAAAACCACTGTCTGCTCTTTTGACCAAAATCCGCTGGATAATCACCCTTTGCCAAAATAAAATTCATGGTCATAAATGCCAATGGATAATTGACGATCCCACCTTTAGCACCTAATATTTTCTCGATTTCAAAGGGCTGATACACAATCAATGGTGCAGGCACAATATCAAAATCACCATTACGTGCTTTGCTTGCCGCATTATCAAACGTCATATAGACAGGTACCATACCCACTTTTTGTGCCATGCGTTTTTGGGAAGGATCAGAGGCGAGAATACCCACTCTTTTTCCCTGTAACTGTGGTAAAGATGTCCATGTTTTATCCGTGGTCATAAAATATCCCAGCCCAAATGGCATATAACCTACAACTTCATAATCTTTATTTTTCAATTTAGAAGCAAGTTTGGCACTGCCCAATGCGGATAAGACTTTCTGTGCCACATTGTAATTGGAAATAGCACCAACCGCCCCAACTGTTCCCATAAAATTATTATATTTTTTGGTGGCATAATTATCTGCAACCAAACCATTACATTTTTTCTGATCAAAATCACTCTGTGCTTTCTCAAGATTCATATATACATTGGGTTGAATATCTACCCCCCAATTTTTTGCTGCCAAAGCATAATCTTTGGCAACCGCCATGATATCACCATTTGCCCCCATGATATCATACACACAAATATTCATCTCTGTTGCTGAAGTCCAGCTGCTCATACAGCCCAATAGACTTGCACATAACCATGTATATCCTCGCATTTATAGCACTCCCTTTGCACCATAGATATTTCTTTAATAAAACATTTTTCCTTAATCCTTGATACCTGATTATTTACATTCAAAATAATCAGGATTTGAAGCACAGTTCATCCGAAACACCATATTGAGTAATGTTGCATGATATGTTTTATTCTGAATAAACTCTTTTCTTAACTGACTGACCAAACGCTGATAGGCACTTCTATCGGCTACAGGGATATCATACCAATAACGTGAAGGTAATGTTTTTTCCCATTGGGCAACATTTTTCATCATTTGTGGGGTTCTTGCCTTAAACCAAAGGCGACTTTTTTGCCCATAGCCCTTCGGAAAGGCACTTTGCCGAATCACAAAATTCAACGCAATATAGCTAATCGGAAAATTAATGACACCACCTTTTGCCGCAAGTGCCTTATTCAGTTCTAATGGCTGATACGCATAAATTGGGGCAGCAACGATATCGACTTCACTATTGATAAACTTTTTACCCACATTATCAAAAGTCACTTGAACTGGATAAGCCCCCACTCTTTTGGCCATTCGCTCTTGAGAAGGATCATATTTCACTACACTTAAACGTCTGCCTGCGAGTTCCGTAATGCTATTTAGGCTACGATCTTTGACCATAAAATAAGCAGATCCAACTGGAAGCCACCCCACCACCTCTTGGCCTTTTTCAACCATATATTTTTCAACATTAGGATGTGCCAATGCCAGAAACAGGTCTTTTGCCACTTGTTGATTGGGAATGAGACCAACTGCTCCAATACTACCTGTAAAATTATTGATTGATTTTGTCGCAAAGGTTGATGCAACGACAGCATCACATTTTTTTGCCTGATAATCCTGTACTGCCTGCTCATCATTTTGATAAATTTTAGGCTGGATATTCACCCCCCACGACTTCGCAGCAATTGCATAATCTTTCATCAATTGCACCACATCGCCCTGATTGCCAGCGACATCATAGACACACCATGTCACATTATTTGCAGATGCTTGATGTATCGTGGCAACAGATAAGGCAGCAAAAAGCCCTATTTTTTTCAAAAAAAACATCGTATGACTTCCATGTTTTCGAAACATCTCCAATATAGCTGTGTTTTTAATCACTGACAACCTGTGTAGCGATTGTCGTACCCGAGCATAATAACATGGACTTCATCACATTTTATTTGCTTTTTATATCTTATTTGTTGCTATTTTAACGAAATGGTATGTCATATTCTGCAATATTCACTTTATGATATCGCATACAAGCAGATGACGCATGTCATAGATATCGATTATGGAATAAAACGCTTATGAATGTCCCCATTCATCAAATGTCTGGTATTGGTGAAGCTGCAACACCATTGGAAAAGCTGAATCTATTCACTGCACATGATTTACTGTTCCATTTACCACGTGATTATGAAGATCGCAGTACCATTATCCCTATTCGTCATGCACAAGTCGGGCGTACTGTATTACTGCAAGCCGAAGTAAAATCCGTTGATTTTCCTATGGGAAAACGCAAATCCATGTCGGTACAAATACAGGATGAAACAGGCAAAATCCATCTACGTTTTTATCATTTCTACAAAACGCTCATTGAACAACTTGCCGTCGGCAAACAAGTACGCGTTTTCGGCGAAGTCCGTCTAGGTTCACGTGGGTTGGAAATTTATCATCCAGAAATTCGACCTTGTACCGAACCATTACCAGAGGCACAGCAGCTTACAGCGATTTACCCCACCACTGAAGGCTTAAAACAGGCAAAGCTACGCCAAATCATTACACGCTGTCTTACACAATATGCATGTGATTTACCCGAATTATTGCCTGCTGGGATTGCCACAACCTATGACCTACAGCAGGC
>SSHE01000073.1 GCA_008017315.1 Acinetobacter sp. | reverse complement strand
GTGTTAATGCAAAACTTAAAAGCTGATAGCCGAGAACGCTTTTTGCGTATGTCCGCACAGATTGTACACGGTCAATTACAGGTGCAACCTTTAGCAAAACAGCAATCCCACATGTTAAGCAATCTAATGCAGGCAAATTGTCTGGTGCGGATTCCTGCCCATAGTGAAATACAGGCAGGCACAGTGGTACAAGGTCTTTTTATTTAAACGCAGGAAAAAAGTGATGAAAAAAATTGTCTTATTCGGTTTGTCGGCTTTAATGAGCATTTCAGCGTTTGCTGATACGGTGAGAATCCATGCTGCTGCAAGTCTAACCAATGCGATTACCGATATTGCCACTGTCTATCAAAAACAAAATCCTGATACTAAAATTGTGCCTGTATTTGGTGCATCTTCTAATTTGGCACGACAAATTGAAAATGGTGCACCAAGTGATATATTTTTCTCGGCTGATATGGATTGGGCGAATTATTTGGTATCAAAAAATCAGGTCAATCAAAAACAGGTTAAGCCAATATTATTGAATCAGTTGGTGGCGATTAGCCCAAAAGATTTAAATATTCCGTTTCGTGCGTCTGCAAAATTTAATTTTCCCAAAGCTTTTACAGGACATTTATGTACGGGGCAAATGGAATCTGTACCAGTGGGTAAATATGCTAAGCAAAGTTTAATCAAACTCAACTGGCTAGAGGGTTTAAAAGGTCGGATTGTCGGGACTGATGATGTGCGTTCGGCGTTGGCTTTTGTTGAACGTGGTGAATGTCAGGTCGGGATTGTGTATAAAACTGATGCTCTCATTAGCCAAAAAGTAAAAATCATTGGTACATTTCCAAGCGATTCACATAGTTCAATTACTTATCCTGTGGCACTGACCAAACAAGGTGAAAGCAATGCTGATGCGGTCAAATTTAGTCAATTTATTCGTAGTAATCCCAAAGCCAAAATGATTTTTCAACAGTATGGTTTTACGGTAAAACCTTAATGCTATTTTCCCCTGAAGAATTATCTGCCTTATATTTATCGGCTAAAGTGGCAATGTTTGCAACGGTATGTAGTTTACCGTTTGCCATTGCGACGGCTTATGTTTTGGCACGTTATGATTTTCGTTTTAAAGTTGTGTGCGAAGCGATATTACAATTACCGATGGTATTACCACCTGTGGTTTTGGGTTATTTATTACTGGTTATATTTGGCAATAAAGGTTTGATTGGTCAATATCTCAATCAATGGTTTGGGATTCAATTTGCATTTAACTGGAAAGGGGCAGTATTCACCTCCATTATCGTAGCATTTCCTTTAATGGTGCAACCGATTCGATTATCATTTCAGTTGATTAATCAACAATATGAACAGATTGCAGCAACACTGGGGGCAAGTCCATACCGTATATTTTTTAGCATTAGTTTACCCTTGGCATTTTCAGGGATGATTATCGGTAGTATTTTATGTTTTAGCCGTAGTTTGGGTGAGTTTGGGGCAACCATTACCTTTGTTGGTAATATTCCTGATGAAACTCGAACCATTCCCATCGCTATTTATTCATTTTTACAACAATCTAATGGCGAACAAATGGCAATGCGACTGGTGATATTATCGTTGCTTTTGGCCTTTGCAGCACTGATTGCCAATTCCATTATTTTAAATAAATATCAAAAACGATTTGGTGATGTAAAATGTTAAATTGCCAGTTTGATTATCAACGAAATGACAGTCAAAATAAGGATTTTAAATTGTCTGTGGATTTACAGATGCAATGCCAAATTTTAGGCATTGTTGGGGCATCGGGTAGCGGTAAAAGTACCATTTTAAAAATGCTGTGTGGTCTATTAAATCCTCATCATGGCAAGATACAGTTTGAGCAGAATATTTTATTTGATAGTACGCAAAAGATAAATATTCCCACCTATCAACGGCAAATTGCTTTAGTGTTTCAGCAAGCCATGTTATTTCCTCATCTGAATGTAAAACAAAATCTACGTTATGGTGAAAAGTTAAAATCACAACAGAAACAGACATTTTATTTTGATGATGTGGTGGATTTATTGGAACTGGGGAAATTGATTGACCGTAAAGCCTATCAACTTTCAGGTGGGGAAGCCCAGCGTATTTCGATTGGTCGGGCGTTGTTGTCATCGCCAAAATTATTATTGTTGGATGAACCGCTTACAGGTTTGGATCAACAGTTGCGAGAGCAAGTTTTACCGTATCTATTGCGGATTAAAAACGACATGCAACTTCCGATGATTTATGTCACGCATCATCTTGAAGAGTTGCACGCTTTAGAGGCGGAAATTTTGCAATTAAAACAAGGTTGTTTAAGTCTTGTGGAATAATTGGCTCATGCTCAAGCGGATTTAGAGAGTAGATGGACTTCATTCAAATGTGGTGTTTTTATAATTGGTCATCACTCGAACATAGTGCTGTGCCGAATAAGGTAAAAATTCCAGCTCTTTTTCAGTTAAAGGACGAACTTTTTGAACAGGGCTACCGACATAAAGATAACCACTTTCTAAACGCTTACGAGGTGGTACAAGGCTACCTGCACCAATCATCACATCATCTTCGATAATGACATCATCTAAAACGATACTATTAATACCGACCAAAACCCGATTGCCAATCGTACAGCCGTGCAACGTCACATGATGTCCAATCGTGACATCTTCGCCAATGACCATGGGTGAGCCATTGGGTTTTGTCGCATTTTTATGGCTGACATGCAACATACAGTGGTCTTGTATATTGCTATTTTTGCCAATTTTAATGCTATTGACATCGCCACGAATCACCGCAAAAGGAAATACCGATACATTTTCGGCAAGGCAAACATCACCGATGATGA
Organism: Acinetobacter sp.; assembly: GCA_008017315.1. Taxonomy (GTDB): domain Bacteria; phylum Pseudomonadota; class Gammaproteobacteria; order Pseudomonadales; family Moraxellaceae; genus Acinetobacter. The sequence goes on along the minus strand of SSHE01000073.1, from coordinate 6,807 downwards.
CGGCCATATCATCAATATAACCACTTTCATCAATGTGTGGAGAATGGTCTAAATAGGGGCGGATATTTTTGGGCATAAACATGGACACGGTATGAGAGGAAAACCAAATGATAACGCTGGTCTTGGCAATAAAAAAGCCCCAAATTCAAAAAATTGGGGCTTAGTCGTTTATTCATCGAGGAATAAACTATATAAGGCTCATCTCATACTCGAGGTAGTATATCTGATTAGAACAGATTGCTAAAGAACAATTTGATATAGTCGATGAGGCGTGAGAAAAATCCTGCTTCTTCTATAGGCTTAAGTACGACCAAAGGTTTTTCTGCTAACACTTTGCCATCGAGTGTTGCGGTCAGTTTACCCACAACTTGCCCTTGTTTTAAGGGTGCGGCAAGTTTTGGATTGACATCTAGCTTGGTTTGGATATTGCCACTTTGCCCTTTGGCTAAAGTCACCGCAAAGGGTTCATTTAGCCCAATTTCTACCTTATCTACTGTACCAAACCATACTGGTGCAGTGGCAAGGGTTTGATTTGCTGGGCGGATATTCACAGTTTCAAAATTGCTAAAGCCCCAGTTGAGCAGTTCTCGTGTTTGTGTCGCACGTGCTTGCATGGTCGGAGCACCAAAAATCACCGTCACTAGACGCATAGAACCACGTTTACTTGACGTGGTCAGACAGTAACCTGCTTCTTCGGTGTGACCTGTTTTTAAACCATCCACACTTGGGTCGGTATAGAGCAGGGCATTACGGTTGCCTTGTCGAATGCCGTTAAAAGTAAACTCTTTTTCGGAATAAATTGGATAATATTTTGAGCTGTCTTTGATGATGTGTTGTGCCAGCATCGCCATATCGAATGCACTGGAATAATGTCCCTCGGCAGGCATACCAGTGGAATTTTCAAAACGGGTATTTTTCATCCCGATACGCTGTGCTTCCTGATTCATCATGTGGGCAAATGTACCCTCATTACCAGCGATATGTTCTGCCATGGCTTTGGATGCATCATTGCCAGACTGTACAATAATGCCACGTAACATTTCTAATGCTGTCGCTGTACCGTTGAGAGGAACATACATGCAAGATTCTGTACTGCTACCTCGACACCATGCCGATTCATTCATACGAACATTTTCGTTTTCGGTGAGTTCACCTTTTAACAATTTTTGTTCGATGATATAGCTGGTCATCATCTTGGTCATCGATGCTGGTGCAAGATGTTCATTTTCATTTTTTGCAGCAAGAATCTGACCAGATTCATAATCCATGATGACATAGGCTTTATTCGGAAGGTCAGGTGGTGAGGTAATTACAGTTGCTGCATAGCTCAGACTATAGGCTGTACTTGTGAATAATAATAATGCAGCAGATGCAAGTTGGCGTGTCATTATTTGTGTTCCAATAAATAATCGTGTTGTTGAAAGAAGTGCGTCATTCTAAATGAGCACAGCCTACAAACCAAATGATTTGTAGGGATGAGTGGAAAAAACATTAAAACTTATTTTTTCTTATCCCAGTCAATCATATCCAGACAGACGACTCGATTGTCTTCACTGCTGGCAGTGGCGATGTCTTGACGGAAATGCTGTAATAATGCCTGATACGTTTCATCATCCTGATTTAAAAATTGCATTGCAAGCTCAGAATTGGGTGAATCTACTAATTTTTCAGCAATCGCATGTCGATAAGCTTGATCAAAATTTCTATTCTGCCCAATCAATTGGGGGCAAATTTCGGAAAAAACCTGTAGATAAGCCAAATCTTCTTTGAGGGATGGTGTTTCTGAAGAGATATCTATGCTTGCTTCGTTGGATACAGGATGTTGATGTTCTAGGGGATTTGCATAAGTCATCAGGCTAAGGCTGGTTAATAGTGTAGCGCTAAGTAATGTTTTTAGTAATACATTCATTATTGGATAACCGTTGGGCTGAAATCTAAAACTAGCATACCATAACGGACGGTTGAGTATTGCTCTATATAAGTTTTGTAGAAATTGTGCAAGATGGTTTGAATGTGTGCAGGTGTGTATTATTTGCTCAATAAATACGCAAATCATTTTAATTATGTTATGAGTTTGTGTTTTTCATTGGGATAAATACAATCTTTGCGGTCTGATTTGTTATGCTAACGCCAGATTTTCTCTGATGGATGGATGAAATGGTCTGGGAAACAGCTTGCCTGACGACAAAAAAAAACCTAAAGATTGTTTTTGCTGCAACACTGGTTGCCAGTAGTATATTGGCAGTGGGATGTGCATCACAGCCTACGGTAAAAAATTCACGTGTATTTTATGTTCCCGAATTTTATACTGTTCAATCTGGTGATAGCCTAAGCAAGATTGCGGCGAAATATGGTCTGAACTATATGGACATTGCACGGTTAAATCATATAGAAGCTATTGATAAAATTCATGTCAATCAATCCTTACGCCTGCGTTCTTCGGATAAATCGGCACAGCGTTTGGTTGCGACTGCACGCACAGCGCCCTTGGAGCAATCAGCAGCAATTAAGCAACAAAGTATGGCGTTGCCAATCACTGCAAACACAGCCACAGTAGTGGCAAAACCCAATACATCTACCACGAGTACAGTTGTCCCGACGGTGATTCATCCTACCATGAATAGTCAATTAAAATGGGTTGTACCGAGTCAAGGGATGGTGATTGCCAAATTTGCACCAGAACAGAATCGTAAAGGAGTATTCTTCGGCGGCAAAGTCGGCGACCCAGTATATGCAGCGACTACAGGTGAAGTCGTGTATGCTGATGATGGATTAAAAGAATATGGCAAATTGATTCTATTACGTCATAGTAATGGTTATGTGACGGCTTATGCACATAATCAGCAACTTTTGGTTAAAGTTGGGGATAAGGTGAATACGGGACAAAAGATTGCTGAAATGGGCAGTACAGGTGCATCTGGTCCAATGTTGCAGTTCCAGATTCGTCAGGATGGTAAACCGATTGATCCGCTCACTGTACTGCCCATCAATTAAATTGTTTTAACCATAAAAAAACAGGGCGAATATTTTCGCCCTCTTTGTATGGATTAAGCTAAAAAATCCTGAATTAACGGTACAAGACGATTGAGTAGGTCATCGGCTTGTTCGATGGTCATATTTAAGGCAGGCAGTAAACGTACAACATTCCCCGCAGTGACATTGATAATCAGGTGTTTTTTATCCCGTGCCAAAGCAACCAGTTCGGTACATTCTTTGGGTAATTCAATCCCAATCATCATGCCAAAACCACGTACCACGACATTGAGTCCTGCTAGACGAGTATTAAATTGTTCAACCAAATATTGTCCGATGGTTGCAGCATTTTTTACCACCTGTTCTTTCTGGATAATATCAATGACGCTATACACCACACGGCTACCCAGTGCTGTACCACCATAGGTCGAACCGTGATTACCTGCACCGAGTACACCAACCGCTTGATTTGCCACCATGACTGCACCAATCGGAAAACCATTACCCAAACCTTTGGCAGTGGTGAGCACATCAGGTTTAATGTGGGTATGCTGATAAGCAAAATATTGACCTGTACGTCCATTACCAGTTTGTACTTCGTCCAGCATCAGCAGCCAGTGATGTTGGTCGCATAAAGTGCGTAATTGTTCAAGATAAGCAAAACCCTGTGGTGCAGTATTTACCCCACCTTCACCCTGAATCGGCTCAACAAAAATCGCTACAATATCATCACGTTCAGCAGCTAATTTTGCAATCGCTGCAACATCGCCATAAGGTACACGTAAAAAACTATCCACTAGAGGAGCAAAACCCTCTTGAACTTTGGTGTTACCTGTTGCCGAAAGCGTTGCTAAGGTACGACCATGAAAGGATTTTTCTGCCACGATGATTTTGCCATTACTGATATTGCGGTCATTGCCATATTTACGAGCGATTTTGATGGCACCTTCATTGGCTTCTGCACCGCTATTGGAAAAGAAAATTTCATCCATGCCTGACACTTCGGCAAGTTTTTGGGCGGCAGCAGTTTGCCAGGGAATTTCAAAAATATTACTGGTATGAATCAGCGTTTGAGCTTGTTCGGCAATCACTTGAGCCAAGACAGGATGGGCATGACCCAAGCCACACACGGCAATCCCTGTTAAAGCATCCAAATATTCTGTGCCATCTTCGGTATAGAGATACGACCCTCGTCCTCGTACAAACGCAATCTTCTGGCGACCATACGTAGGCATAATATGGCTAGGTTGATTGGCTTGAATTGGAGCGGGGGTATATTGGTTCATTGTGTTCTCGAATGATGAAAGGAGTGAAATAAAAGTTGCCAATTTTGGCAATTTATTGGCAAGTGATAATCTAAACAAAATCACGCTGTAAAAGAAAGCCCAACTTGAGATTTTTTTGTCTATAATAGGCAGATTGATTGAGAGGAACACACCATGACTGAACAAGCCAGAGATACCGAAGCCCTAATTCGTGACCAGATTGCCAAACATGCAGTATTACTGTACATGAAAGGCACACCACAATTTCCACAATGTGGTTTTTCTGCTCGTGCGGTAGAAGTATTAAGCCAGATTGGTCGCCCATTTGCCTATGTGAATATTCTGGAAAATCCAGATATTCGTGCGACTTTACCGATGATTGCCAATTGGCCAACTTTTCCACAGCTTTGGGTGAAAGGTGAGTTGATTGGCGGTAGTGATATCATGATGGAAATGTTCCAAAATGGTGAATTACGTACACTGGTCGAAGAGAGTAGCCCAGCAGCAGAGTAAGAATAAATTATCTTTATTTTTGTCGATTATGCCTTTAATAATATAACGTTATTAAAGGCTTTTTTTGTAGGATAATCGCTATGAAAATTTTACTGTTAGGCTCAACAGGTTTGGTGGGTAGTCATGTATTACAACAGGCATTACAGCATAAAAAAATGACCCAAGTGATCGCCCCTGTGCGTTCTCTTTTAAATATTACTCATCCAAAACTTAAGACCATGGTGATGGATTTTGATGATTTACCCCAAGATAAGGATTTTTGGGCAGTGGATGCGGTGATTTGTGCTTTGGGTTCAACGATGCAAAAAGCAGGTTCAAAACAGGCATTTCGTAAAGTAGATTATGGCTATCCTTTGGAATTTGCCAAAATGGCCAAACAACATGGGGTCAAAACCTATGTATTAAATTCTGCTTTAGGAGCGAATGCCCATTCCCTTATTTTTTATAATCGGGTCAAAGGTGAGTTGGAAAATGCGTTAAAGGACTTGAATTTTGATTCCTTGACATTGGTACGACCTGGTTTAATTGAAGGTCATCGTCAGGAACAGCGTACCGCAGAGCAATTATTTCTCAAAATCACCCATGCTGTGCAATTTATTTTACCTGCAGCTTTACATAATAACCCAGCCGAAAATATTGCGACTGCATTATTAAACGCTGCGATTGAACAACCTCAAGGTGTGCATATTATTTCATCTAAAGCATTGGTTTAGTTTTATTTGAGTAGCAACTGCAGTTTTTATCAAAAGATATTTTGCCATGACAAAACCGCTATACAAAGCACAGCGGTTGCTTTGGTCAAAATGTGCAAAACAGAAAATTTCGGTAAAGTTGCATGAATCGGCTATTCGAAGTATGGTTATTTTAGCTTGTCATATATTTTACTTTATTGATTGTTAAACTACATAGACAGATGTATGCAGAAAAATTGCTAAGAAACCATATTTTTTATGATAAAAGTGTGTTTTTTCTTGGAAAAATCTGTATCATCGGCAGCCTAGGACTAAGATAGAACAAAGCAATATCCTAAACTAGCTAACTCGGCATAAGTCTATAAAAATTAAGACTTATTTCTTTTTACCCTTATCTGAGATGGTAATCCGATATGAGCGTATCTGTAAACGATTCAACCGCCAAAACTAATGAATATTATTTGACCCGCCAAAGTCAGATGGAATCAAATGTTCGTAGTTATCCTAGAAAATTACCTTTAGCGATTGCAAAAGCACGAGGCTGTTGGGTTACTGATGTTGAAGGGCAACAGTATCTTGACTGTTTAGCTGGTGCAGGAACTTTGGCTTTAGGTCATAACCATCCTGCGGTTGTGCAAAGTATTCAAGACACTATTGCAAGTGGTTTGCCGTTGCATACTCTTGATTTAACAACGCCATTAAAAGATGCGTTTACTGAAGCATTATTAAGCTATATGCCAGGTGGTCAGGAAGAATATTGCTTACAATTCTGTGGCCCTTCGGGGGCAGATGCGACTGAGGCAGCGATTAAACTGGCTAAAACTTATACTGGTCGTGCCAATGTCATTAGCTTCTCTGGTGGCTATCATGGGATGACGCATGGTTCTTTAGCCATGACAGGCAATTTATCTGCCAAAAATGCCGTGAATGGTTTAATGCCTGGTGTGCAATTTATGCCATATCCGCATGAATACCGTTGCCCATTGGGTATTGGTGGCGAAGCAGGTGTTGATGCTTTAACCTATTATTTTGAAAACTTTATTGAAGATGTCGAAAGCGGTGTGACTCGTCCTGCTGCGGTGATTCTTGAAGCCATTCAGGGTGAAGGTGGTGTGGTCACTGCTCCAGTCAAATGGTTGCAAAAAATCCGTGAAGTGACAGAAAAACATAATATCGTGCTGATTTTAGATGAAGTGCAAGCAGGTTTTGCTCGTTCGGGTAAAATGTTTGCCTTTGAACATGCAGGTATTGAGCCTGATGTGGTGGTGATGTCAAAAGCAGTAGGCGGTAGCTTACCACTAGCAGTACTTGCGATTAAGCGTAAATTTGACGCATGGCAACCAGCAGGTCATACAGGAACATTC
>SSHE01000068.1 GCA_008017315.1 Acinetobacter sp. | reverse complement strand
GTATGTAAGGGGATATGTCTAGCGGCTTCATCGGGTAAGCCAACTAAACCGATAGACCATTCTTGATTCGGATGCTGTACATCTTTTTTGACCCAAACCCATTCAGGCGATGCAAATTTAAGTAACATTAACTGACAACGGTCTTTACTGGCTCGCATCAACTCGTGAAAATCCTTTAAATGTGGTTGATCTTTGCTGTCGTGAAATTGAGTATTAAAAAAATGAATTTGTTGAAAAATCGCTTCAACATCTGCTTTATTCAGTTCTAAAGTATCCATAATTCTTTATTTCGACCAATAAGATAGAAAATAGCGAGAATAATCGCTAAGACGAGTCAGCCCATAAAATCTAGTCTGTGATACATCAACCCCCCAGCCTGAAAATTGCCATAATGCAGTGTATTTTTGTGCGTCCGTCCATTGCGGATGAATCTGTTCGGTGGTCAGCAATAAAACCGCATCAAGTGTTGCTGGTTGGTGTTGTTGTACCGCTAGAAAGCGAGATTGTAATAGGTCAAATTTCATCATGGCAGGCACTCCATGCTGAAAAAACAAGGATAAAATCTAAGTTTAAATTTGTTGGGAAAATTCTGTAAATACTGAAATTTACAGCATAATTTTTTAAATTGCGAATTGCGAATTGCGAATTGCGAATTGCGAATTGCCATAATTAAGCCTGTCCTTAGACTAAAAATAAATAAATCCGTAAAATATAACAGTATTTTATGAGGCTATCAGCATAATTTTTTTTTATTTTCAATATTTTTCTATCTTCTCAATAGATGTAGCACACAACCGCCGCCAAACTGCTCAATGAATATGCTTATCGCTACATCAGCTTCCGATGTTGCATGAGTGGCATGGCCTGCCGTATGTTGAATTGTTCCTCTACATCAAAGGGTACAACAATCAACTGATTGCCTGCATCGGTGACTTCGGCCAGAATTTTCCCTTGTGATTGGGTTGCCATGGCATGTCCCCACGTCTGCCGTTTGCCCTCACAATGCCAACCGTGTTGTGCTGCACCCAAAACTTGACATTGGCTATCCATTGCCCGAGCTTGCAATAAGAGCTGCCAGTGCATTTGTCCTGTGGTATGGGTAAATGCAGCAGGGACAGTCAGGATATTGGCACCCTGAGTACGCAACTGCAAAGCCAGTTCGGGAAAACGCACATCATAACAGACCATCATGCCGATATTACCAAAGGGTGTTTTGGCAACGACAATTTCATCACCTGCTTCAAAGACTGCTGATTCCTGATAACTTCCCACGCCATCGGCGACTTGCACATCAAACAAATGGATCTTGTCATAACGAGCAACAGTCTGACCTGCTGGATCGATACACAAACTCACGGTACGTACTCGACCATCGGCAATGGGGTCACCATTGGGACGATAAGGGCAAGGCAAAGTACCTGCCACAATCCAGATTTGGGATTGAAAGGCAAATTGTTCGATGCGTTGTTTCAATTCATCGAAACGCTGAGCAGTAATAGCTTGTTGTCCTGCGGCAAAGCAGGCAAAATTTTCAGGCAAAACCAGCAATTCAGCCTGTTGGGATTTGGCTTGTTTGAGTAGGCGTTCAACGTGTGCAAAGTTTGCATCAATATCATTTTGAGAATTTAACTGGGCGACAGCAAGCAAAGTCATCGAAAAATTCTCATCTGATCAAGGGTTTAAATGTTTTGTTCCTGTGCGAAAGTACAGTTCTGTTCTTTTTGTAATTGTTTGACCAAAGGTTCAAACATATTTTTATTGGCTTCGTTGAGTTGCATCAGGGTGCGATGTGCTTCCAATACCGTTTTGAGCATGGTGGCATGCGTGATATTTTCTTCAACCAGTGCTTTGGTGCAGACATTGGCATCTCCACAATAATTGAGAATGACGAACACCTGATTGAGCCCCATACTATTGGCAAGTGTAGTCATGTCGGCATTGGTAGAAAGCATAATTGCCTGAATATGGTACTGTTGTTTGAGTTTTAGCCCCAATTTTGCCAAAATCCCCAATACAGTACTATCAATAAAGGTGGTATCTGTCAAATCTACAATTGCACCAACGATGGCAGTGTCTTGCTCAAATTTATTGAGTAACTTATCCAGACTAATACAGGACTGTGCTCGGACTTCACCGATAATTTTGAAAATATGCGTACCATTGAGGCTTGCATATTCGATTCGACCTATTGACATATATATGCCATGATGAGAAGACATTTAAGCATTATCCCATAGGCATATAATGACTGCAAGTATCGTAAGGTGGATTACGACGAATCGCTTAGATTTGCGGTATGAGTTGGCTGAATCAATCCAGACAACAAGACCATTTTTTCTTTTAAACGGCTAGCGGTATTTTTGCCTTGTACTTCGATATTTAATCTGAGTAAAGGTTCAGTATTTGACGCTCGGATATTAAAACGCCAATCGCCAAAATCTGCCGAAATACCGTCGGTTGTATCAATGGCTGGATGTTGTGCTTGAAAATGTGCCAAAACATGTTGGATGGTGGCTTGAGTGTCTTGTACTTTGAAGTTAATTTCGCCACTGCATGGGTATTTGGCAATCATGCCATTGACCAATGTGGAAAGTGAGGTTTGTTTCTTTGATAATAAATCAATGACCAATAACCATGGAATCATGCCGCTATCACAGTAACCAAAATCACGGAAATAATGGTGTGCGGACATTTCACCACCATAAATCGCATTTTCCGAACGCATGACATCTTTGATAAACGCATGTCCAGACTTAGATTGTACGGCTGTACCGCCATACTGGTGTACAATATCTAAGGTATTCCATACCAAGCGTGGGTCATGGACGATTTTTTCATCGGCAGATTGGTTTAAGAATGCTGCCGCCAGCAAGCCCACAATATAGTAACCCTCGATAAATTGCCCTGTCTCATCAAATAAAAAACAACGGTCAAAATCACCATCCCATGCAATCCCCAAATCGGCCTGATGTGCCAGTACAGCATCACGTGTTACGCCTTGATTTTCTAGCAAAATAGGGTTGGGAATGCCATTGGGGAAATGGCCATTGGCTTCATGGTGGATTTTAATAAAAGTGATGGGGGCATTGAGGGCTTTAAAATGCTGTTCGATGGCATCAATCACATGACCAGCCGCACCATTGCCAGCATTGACCACCAGTTTTAAGGGTTGCAAAGTCGCTACATCCAAATACTGCATCAGATGTGCAACATATTCAGGCAGGATATGATGGGATGTGGTTGTGCCTGTTTGGGCAGGGGTTTTAAAATTGCCTGATTCCGCAATCGCCTGAATATCTTTTAAACCTGTTTCAATACTAATGGGACGGGCGTTTTCTCGTACCAGTTTCATGCCATTGTAGTTCATTGGATTATGGCTGGCAGTGATTTCAATCCCGCCTTGTACATCCAGATGAAAGGCAGCGAAATAGACTTCTTCTGTACCTGTCATGCCTAAATCCAGCACATTTACGCCTGCATCATTTAAGCCTTTGATGGTGGCTTGCTTAAGGGATTCACTGGTGAGGCGAATATCACAACCGACAGCAACGGTTGTGGGTTGATATAAGTCACCATAGGCACGACCAATCCGATAGGCTACATCTTCATTGAGTTCTGTGCCCAGTTCACCACGAATATCATAGGCTTTAACGCAAGTAATCTTCATCGTTGTTGTATCCAAAATTTAACATCATTCATAGGGTGATTATAAAGTAAAAACAGCACAATAATGCCGTATCTATTTGCTATAATCGGCTAAAAATTTGGTGTGTGAATGTGTGATGAACGTTAAAAAAGCAATTTTACCTGTGGCGGGTTTTGGTACACGGCTGTTACCTGCCAGTAAGTCAATTCCAAAAGAAATGATTACTGTAGTGGATAGACCTGCAATTGAATATGTGGTGCAAGAAGCGATCGAAGCTGGTATTGATACGATTATTTTGGTGACACATCCAGCCAAACAAGCGATCGAAAATTATTTTGATCGCAATGCCGAGCTGGAAAATTTGCTGGAAAAGAAAAATAAATCACAATTGTTGGCAGAAATTCGCAATATTATTCCTGCCCACGTGACAGTCGTGACCGTGCGTCAGCCTGAACCTTTGGGGTTGGGACATGCGGTATTGTGTGCGGAAAAAGTGATTGGTGATGAACCTTTTGCAGTCTTGTTGCCTGATGTGCTGGTGGATTCAAAAGATCAAAATAATTTGGCACAGATGATAGAGCAATTTGAACAGAATCAAGCGTCACAGATTATGGTCGAAGCAGTTGCACCTGAGCGTGTCGATCAATATGGGATTGTGCGTTTACAAGATGTTGATGGACAGCAGAATCATAATATTTTGGAGTTGGTAGAAAAGCCTGCGATTGATGAAGCACCATCCAATCTGGCGGTGGTTGGGCGTTATGTCTTTACGCCAGAAATTTTTAACTATTTACAGACGACACAAGCGGATAAATCAGGCGAGATTCAGCTTACGGATGCCATGGCACAATTGTTGAAAGAGCAGCCCATACAGGCGTTTACTTTGCAAGGTGAAACCTTCGATTGTGGGAGTAAAATTGGTTATTTAAAAGCGATTTTGCATTATGCGTTGCAGCGTGATGAATTAAAAGGACAGCTTCTTGAATTTTTGGCTCAGGTAAAATAAAGATAACGGATTATGAATATTCACATTATGGGTGCGTCGGTCAATGCTGCGGTGATGGCATATCATTTGGCAGAAGTTGGGCATAAAATCTTTTGGCAAACACAGGACGAGGCGTTACAACAAAAATTGCAACATCAGGCACTGATTTTTGATGATCATGATTTGAGTGTAGCGATTTATAAGCAAATAGAAGCAGCAAGGATATGCTTTGAAGTACAGCATGTGGTTGTGGCGAATGTGGCAGTATTGGCATTGACGACTGAACAATATGAATATTTTTTACAAAATCATACGGATATAGTATTGCAACAATTTGATTTAATTGTAAATTATTCTCATCTTGGTTTGGGTAAAACCGATCACTTACAGCAATTAACCAACAATCAAAAAATGGTCTATATTCCAGATTTTTTGCAGGAAGGCAATTTGTTGCGTAGTTTTTTGACCCCAAGTTTGATTGTGGGTTCGCAAGGTGATATGCAGGTTCGGGCATTGGTACAGGAGATGTTTAGACCGATTTTTCCACTTGCTACACAATATAACTTTATGTCGATTCGGGCAGCAGAATTTACCAAACTATCGATTTCAGGTTTTTTGGCCACCAAAGTCAGTTTTATGAATGACTTATCCAATGCTGCCGAAGCTTTGGGAGTGGATATTGAAGAAGTACGGATTGCCATGTCCACGGATACACGGATTGGAGAACAATATTTGTACCCAGGCTGTGGTTTTGGTGGTGGTAGTCTCACACGTGATGTTTTGACTTTAAAAGAAGTGGTACAGGATACAGGCAATGCAAATGGGCTACTGGATAAAATCTGGGATATTAATGAATATCAAAAAGAAATTATCTTCCGTAAATTGTGGACACTATTTGATTGTCAGCTTCGTGGTAAGGTGATTGCATTTTGGGGAGCATCGTTTAAACCCAATACCAATAGTTTGGCACAAGCCCCGATTTTAAATATTTTGGAAGCCTGTTGGGCACAAGGTGCAATCACACGTGTACATGATCCACGTGCGTTGGATAACTTGCAACAAAAATACCCCAATCAACCATTATTACAGCTTTGTCAGGAACAATATGAGGCGGCACAGGGAGCGGATGCCCTTTGTCTGGTGACGGAATGGAAGCAATACTGGAGTCCTGATTATGCCATGTTACGCCAAATCATGCGTCTGCCCAATGTGATTGATGGACGTAATATCTATCATCCACACTATGTGAAACAACAAGGTTTTCATTATATGGGTATTGGGCGTTAAGGATAAAAATTTTGATGATAAATGTAGAGCAGCAATTACAGCAGTTGGCACAGCAGTTCCAATCGGCACATTTGTATGATGTCTTTCAGGCAGAGCCGACACGGTTTGAACACTTGCATCTGAAAAGCGATGGCATTGTATTTGATTATAGTAAACAGCGACTCAATCCGCAGGTGATTGAACAATTGATTGCTTTGGCAGAACAAAAACAGTTATCGCATTGGATGCAGCAATTATTTTCTACGGCACAGGTCAATCATACCGAGCAGCGTAGTGCGATGCACTGGGCATTGCGAATGCCGCGTTTAGATGATGAGCAGAATGCTGATTTTGCAGTCAATCAGAGTGTGCACCAGCAATTGGATAAAATGGCTGAAATTGTCGATCAAATCCAATCGGGGCAATGCCGTGGGGTCACAGGGGAAAAGATTACCGATGTGGTCAATATCGGTGTTGGTGGTTCGGATTTAGGACCATTGATGGTTTGTCGTGCTTTACAATCTTTTAATTTATCCAAAAAAATTAATGTGCATTTTGCTTCAACCATGGACGGTAGTCAGTTGAGTGAGATTGTCAAAGATTTACGCCCAGCTTCGACATTGTTTATTATTTCCTCAAAATCTTTTACCACCATCGACACATTATCCAATGCTGAAACGGCACGACGCTGGTTGATGAAGGCTTTGGGTGAGCATCAATCCGTGCTTCATTGTCACTTTATTGCGGTTTCGACGGATAAGGTCAAAATGACGACATGGGGTATTGCCCCTGAAATGCAGCTGAATCTATGGGATTGGGTTGGTGGGCGTTATTCGTTGTGGTCGGCGATTGGGTTGCCGATTGCGATTGCGATTGGTATGCAGAATTTTAAGGAATTGCTGGCAGGTGCATATCGTATGGATCAGCATTTTCAACAGGCGGATTGGTTGGAAAATTTACCTGTATTGCTGGCGTTGATTGGGATTTGGAATAATAATTATCTGGGGATTCATACCCATGCGATTTTACCCTATGATGGGCGATTGAAATATTTAACCTCGTATTTACAACAACTTGAAATGGAATCTAATGGTAAATCGGTACGCCGTGATGGTTCATTAGTCGATGCGGCAACGTGTCCGATTATTTGGGGGGAAGTTGGGCCAAATGCACAACATGCCTTTTATCAGCTTTTGCATCAGGGCACACCGACAGTTTCTACGGATTTTATTCTTGCCAAGCATCGTTATCGTGCGGATGAAGCCAATATTACAGGGCAACCTTTAGAAACTTTGCAGCAACAGCATAAGTTGTCGATTGCCAATTGTTTGGCACAATCTCGATTATTGGCATTTGGTAGCTATGCTGTGCAGGGCAGTGCAGATTTACCCATATATCGGCAATATGTGGGCAATAAGCCGAGTTCAACCATGATTATTCCACAGCTTGACCCTTATTATTTGGGGGCGTTGATTGCACTGTATGAACACAAAGTTTTTGTGCAAGCGGTGATGTGGGATATTAACCCTTTTGATCAATGGGGTGTGGAGATGGGGAAAGCGATTGCTCAAGAGTTGCTACCCATACTGGATGCACAAGAGCATACGACGCAAATGGATGCTTCTACGACAGGGCTATTAAGGGAGTTTATTGCATGAGCCAGCTTTTTGAACAGCACATTCAAGTCAATGCACAACATCTTGATGCACTTGGATATGTCAATAATGTGGTGTATATGGGCTGGATGCAGGATGTGGCATTGGCACATACCACAGCATTAGGTTTGAGTTTGCAGGATTATGTACGCTTAAATCATGCTATGGTGGCCAGTGAACATCATGTCAAATATCGTAAAGCGTGTTTTGTCGGTGATGAGCTGATTTTACGCACATGGCTGGGGGAGCTCACGGCTTTTACCAGCATACGGTATTATCTATTCTATCGTCCACAGGATCAGGCAATCGTCTTTCAGGCGAATAGTGTGTTTGCCTGTGTCGAGTTGTCTTCGGGCAAGGTTAAGCGTTTGTCACCGACATTTATTCAAGCTTACCAGCCTCTGGATGCCGCAATTGAACCAACAAATTTTATCGTTTGACGTGGTTTGCTATCAATGCCGCAGTTTTTTGATTATACTGCTCGCAATTTTAAATCATACTTTGACATCTTTTTGAGTCTTAAGGTCATTCATGGCAGCCACTAAAAAATCTACCCCTATTGCAAATATCCGCAACTTTTCTATTATTGCTCACATTGACCACGGTAAATCGACCCTTGCTGACCGTTTTATCCAGATGTGCGGTGGTTTGCAAGACCGTGAAATGCAGGAGCAAGTGCTGGATTCAATGGAGCTCGAACGGGAGCGTGGGATTACCATCAAGGCCACATCGGTCACGTTATACTATACCCATCCCAATGGCGAAGAGTATCAACTGAATTTTATTGATACTCCAGGGCATGTGGATTTTTCTTATGAAGTATCACGTTCTTTAGCTGCTTGTGAAGGGGCTTTATGGGTTGTTGATGCTTCACAAGGTGTAGAAGCGCAATCGGTTGCAAACTGTTACACCGCAATTGAGCAAAATTTAGAAGTATTACCAGTCTTAAATAAAATCGATTTGCCACAGGCAGAGCCTGAGCGTGTAATTCATGAGATTGAAGAAATTATCGGTATTGAAGCGACAGATGCCCCGACTTGTTCTGCCAAGACAGGACTCGGGGTGGAAAATGTGTTGGAAACACTGGTGAATGTGATTCCAGCCCCAACAGGTGATCGTGAAGCACCATTACAAGCGTTGATTGTTGATTCGTGGTTTGATAACTATCTTGGTGTTGTGTCTTTGGTGCGGATTAAGCATGGACGTATCCGCAAAGGCGACAAAATGCTGGTGAAATCCACAGGGCAAAGTCATCCTGTGACCTCTGTTGGCGTGTTTAATCCAAAACATACCGAAACTGACATGCTGGAAGCTGGTGAAGTTGGTTTTGTCATTGCAGGGATTAAAGATATTTTTGGTGCACCCGTGGGGGATACCATTACGTTGGTTGCTACGCCAGAAGTTACTGCATTGGCAGGGTTTAAAAAAGTCAAACCACAAGTCTATGCTGGGGTATTTCCAATAGATGCCAGTGACTTTGAACCTTTCCGAGAAGCTTTACACAAGCTACAAATTAATGATTCTGCTTTATTCTTTGAACCTGAAAGTTCAGACGCTTTAGGTTTTGGTTTTCGCTGTGGCTTCTTGGGTATGCTGCATATGGAAATTGTACAAGAACGTTTGGAACGTGAATACGATTTAGACTTGATTACCTCTGCACCGACCGTCATTTATGAAGCCTTGACCAAAAAAGATGAGATTATCTATATTGATAGCCCATCGAAAATGCCTGAAGGTAGTACCGTAGAAGATTTGCGTGAGCCAATTGCAGAATGTCATATTCTCGTACCGCAAGAATATCTTGGTAATGTGATGACATTGTGTATCGAACGTCGTGGCGTACAAAAAGACATGAAATTCCTTGGCAATCAAGTGTCCTTGACCTTTGAAATCCCTATGGCAGAAGTGGTGATGGATTTCTTTGACCGTTTGAAATCTTGTTCTCGTGGTTTTGCTTCGCTCGATTACAATTTTGTACGCTTTGAAAGCTCTAATTTGGTTAAAGTAGATGTCCTGATTAATGGCGAAAAAGTCGATGCGTTGGCAATGATTTGCCATCGTGATGATGCACGCCATCGTGGTATTGCTTTGGTGGAAAAAATGAAAGATTTGATTCCACGGCAAATGTTTGATGTGGCGATTCAGGCGGCAATTGGTGCACAGATTATTGCTCGTTCTACCGTGAAAGCCATGCGTAAAAATGTCTTGGCAAAATGTTATGGTGGCGATGTGAGCCGTAAGAAAAAGCTGCTTTCCAAGCAAAAAGAAGGTAAAAAACGCATGAAACAGGTGGGTAGTGTTGAGATTCCACAAGAAGCGTTTTTAGCTGTATTAAAAGTTGATAGATAAGCTGTAGGATTGCCTCATGGATTTTGATTTTAATAGGATTCTTGTTCCTGCAACGCTGGTTTTTTTCTTTATCTGGCTTTTAGATAAAGTGTATTTCAAACAATATTTTGGCTTGAAACAAAAAAAACAACAGGCTGTTGAAGCGGATCAATATATCCAACAATTACAAGCAAGCTTTGAGCAATTGAAATCTGCTTATCCAGCATTGGTGATTTCTGATACGGTGACGCATCCAGATGAACCGATGGATGTGACACAAGCAAGAGATCGCTTGAGTCAGGCAAAATCGGCTGCGGTGCGTGCACATAATCATTTAAATGAGCATCGAATCCATACAGTCATCAACTGGGCATATGATTTTTGGCCAGTTTTGGCGGTGGTTTTGATGGTGCGTTCATTTTTGTATGAACCGTTTAATATTCCATCAGAATCCATGAATCCAACTTTGGAAACAGGCGATTTTATTTTAGTCAATAAGTATGCGTATGGTGTACGCTTGCCACTGATCAATAGTAAAATTATCGACTCAGGTGAACCCGAACGTGGTGATGTGGCGGTATTTCGTTATCCTGTCAATCCAAAGATCAGTTTTATTAAGCGGATTGTCGGATTACCTGGTGACCACATTGCATTTCGTCAAGGCGTACTTTACATTAATGGTACAGCACAACCTTATCAACAGGGGCAACAGGTCAATTTGCCTGTAAAAGTATCAGCAACACAAAATATTACAGTAACAGCAAGTCAATGGACTGTGAATGTCGGTGAACATCGTTTTATTTCGCAGTACATTAACCTTGAACAGCAAGACGAATTGGCGGCACGTTTGGTAGAAGTGATGAACAACCGTTCTAACTCACCATTTGATGCATTAAAACGCAGTAGCGAATTTTTACCGTTGTCTTTACAACAGGATTGGCAAGTGACTGTACCTAAGGGACAATACTTTGCGATGGGTGACAATCGAGACCAGAGTGATGATAGTCGTTACTGGGGGTTTGTGCCTGAAAAGAATCTAACAGGTAAGGCTATGTATATTTGGATGCATAAAGAACCTGGTTTACATGTGCCGAGTTTTCAACGTAATGGACGGATTCCATAATTAAAATAAATTGAGGTGGGCAATGCTATATAAACAACGTGGTGCATCATATATCGGAATATTTTTTGGTATCATACTGGCAGCGTTTGCGATCAAGTTATCCGTGGCGTTACTGCCACCGTTTTGGGATGATCGTCTGATTAATAAAGAAATCGAAGCATCTTTGAGCAGTTTGCCAAAGACTGCAACCCAACGTCAATTTAAAGATGATATGGTGAGACGTTTGGAGATGAATAATATTCGTGATTTGAAAGTCGATGATGTGGTGAGTGCGACCAATATTTCGGGTGGATTATCGGTGAAAAAAGAATATCAGATACGTTCCGCATTTTTTGCAAATGTTGAGCTGGTCATGACATTTAAGAAAGAATTTGAACAAAGTACGATGAATGGCAAATAAATTGAAAGTCAGAGAGAGTCATCTCATGTCGAGACTGGGATATCAGTTTCGGCAGTTGTCATTATTTCAACAAGCATTGACACATCGCTCAGTCAGTCATCAGCACAATTACGAACGCTTGGAATTTCTAGGTGATGCGTTATTGGGTATGTTGATTGCCAAATATTTATATTGTCACTTTCCGCATGAAAAGGAAGGCAGGCTCACCCGAATGCGTGCAACGCTGGTACGTCAAGAAGCTTTGGCAAAGATTGCCAAAGATTTACAATTGGGTGCATCTCTGACTTTAAGTATGGGTGAGTTGAAATCGGGTGGTCATCATCGTGAGTCTATACTGGCGGATGTGGTTGAAGCGTTGATTGGGGCGATTTATCTCGATTGCCAACAGCTTGATGTATTGGAAAAAATTGTATTAGGTTGGTATGCACCCTATTTGCAAGAGATAGCACCAGGTGAGCAGCTGAAAGACCCAAAATCTCGTTTGCAGGAACTTTTACAAGGACGCAAATTACCCTTGCCTGTTTATGAAGTGGTCGATATTGCAGGTGATGCACCTAATCAACATTTTACCGTCCATTGCCAAGTGGCAGGGCTGGCTGTGGTTAAGGGTGAGGGGGCAAGTCGTCGCTTTGCTGAACAGGCTGCCGCAGCAGATATTTTAAAATTATTGGAGCAAGCTGAGTGACTTCTCAACACCATCAAGATTTAACACAATCCACACCGCAGCAAGATGATGTCATTGGTCAATTTTTTCAGGATGAGCCACAGCCTATTCCAGAAGATTTTCGCAGTGGTTTTGTGGCGATTGTTGGACGACCGAATGTCGGAAAATCGACGTTGATGAATCATTTATTGGGGCAAAAACTCTCGATTACCTCACGTAAACCGCAAACCACACGGCATAAAATTATCGGTATTGATAGTCATGCACACATGCAGGCAGTGTATGTAGATACACCCGGAATGCACAAGAAAGAAGTCCGTGCGATTAATAAAATGATGAATAAGGCAGCATCATCCGCATTACGGGATGTCAATCTGGTACTGTTTGTCGTGGATGGACAAAAATGGACGCAGAATGATGAGTTGGTGCTGGAAAAGCTCAAACATGCGGATATGCCAGTACTTTTGGTGATTAATAAAGTCGATACACTGGAAGATAAAAAAGCATTGTTACCTCTGATTCAAGAGCGTAGCAAATTAATGAATTTTGCTGAAATTGTCCCTGTTTCGGCATTGCGTGGGGCAAATCTTGAACATTTACGAGAAACAGTTGCACGTTATTTGCCATTTTCACCACCGCTGTATTCATTTGACCAAGTGACGGATCGTTCTGAGCGTTTCCTTGCTAGTGAAATTATTCGGGAAAAAATCATGCGTCAATTGGGTGAGGAATTACCTTATGACTTGACGGTGCAGATTGAAAGTTTTAAAACCGAAGAACCTGTCATCAATGAAAAAACAGGGAAATTAAAACCTGCCTGTACCTATATTGATGCCACGATTTTTGTCGAACGAATTGGACAAAAAGCTATTGTGATTGGTGAAAAAGGTCGAAAACTCAAACAGATTGGTATGGATGCTCGTGGCGATATGGAAAAAATGTTTGAACAGAAAATCATGCTCACACTGTGGGTGAAAGTCAAAGGTGGTTGGTCGGATGATGAACGTGCACTGAAAAGTTTAGGCTATAGTGATATTTGATGAAAATTTTCCCACTATTGCTATGTCTATTGGCTGTGTTGCTACAAGGTTGTATCACCAAAATTGTCACTGTGCCTGCTAAAGTTGCCTATAAAACTACGAAAGTGGCAGTGAAAGGTACGGCTGCTGTAGTGGGAGCGGTTGTGCCAGATGGTGACGATACCGAACAAGACAAAGATTAAATAGCCTATGCGTAATCAATCCTTGGTCGGATTTGCACTACATCAGCGTCGTTATCGGGAACGCAGTTATATTTTACATTTTTTTAGTGAGGAATTTGGGCGTGTCGATGGAGTGATTCGGCAAGTGCCACCAGCACTTTATCATTTGGCGACGGTTCAGGCGACAGGTAAGTCTGAACTGAAAAATTTTAGTCAATTGGATGTGCAGGGACAACCTTTCTATTTACAACAAAAAGCCTTGTTTGCAGGTTTTTATTTGAATGAAATTCTACTGCGTTTATTACCTGTCGAAGAGCCCATGGCGGCGACCTATGCCGCTTATCAGATTGCTTTGCAACAACTGAAAATCCTGCCGCAAGATGACCCTCAGGATGTGCAGCTGAAATTGATTTTACGTCATTTTGAATATGTATTTCTTAATGAACTTGGCTATGCGATTGATTATTTTAGCGATAGTATGGGACAAGAGATTGAACCTGAACGCTATTATCTGTTTGTGCCACAGGAAGGATTTGTTGCCAATATTCAGGCAAGCGGATTTTTAGGGGAAAATCTGTTACAACTCGGTCAGGATTTAATGCCAGATGATGCTGGGCAGTTACAGATTCATTCGGAAAATTCGAGTTTAATTGCTAAACTATATCGTACGATTTTCACCGAAATTTTAGGCAATAAACCGCTAAAGAGCCGTCAGTTGTGGGTGAGCCAAAAACATCATTCTTAGGATATTTCTATGTCAGCATTATTAGGTGTAAATATTGATCACGTTGCCACTTTAAGACAAGCTCGTGGTACATGTTATCCTGATCCCATTAATGCCGCACTGGTCTGTGAGCAGGCAGGTGCAGAAGGGATTACTTTACATTTGCGTGAAGACCGTCGCCATATTCAGGATGCCGATGTGTATCGGATGCGTCCTTTGCTCAAAACCCGTATGAATTTGGAAATGGCGGTGACCGAAGAAATGCTGGCGATTGCATTACAGGTCAAGCCACAGCATATTTGCCTTGTGCCAGAGCGTCGGCAGGAAGTGACGACCGAGGGTGGTTTGGATGTGGTGACACATTTTGAAAAAGTTAAAGCCATGACGCAAGCCTTGGTCAAAGCAGGTATGGATGTATCGTTATTTATTGATCCTGATGCAGCACAGATTGATGCAGCATTGGCATGTGGTGCACCAACCATTGAACTTCATACGGGAGCGTATGCCGAAGCAGAAGAGGGTGCACAGCAGAAAGAATTACAACGCATTATTCATGCTGCTGAATATGCTGAAGGACGTATGGTGATTAATGCTGGACATGGTTTGAATCTGGATAATGTCACGCCAATTGCAGCACTGCCACAGATTTATGAACTTAATATTGGGCATTCAATTATTGCAGATAGCGTTTTTGTTGGGCTGGCACAAGCAGTACAGCAAATGAAAGCTGTGATTCGGGCGGCACGATAAATGCGTGATGATTTAGTCGAACTTATGCAACCTGTGTATGATTTTTTGGGTTGCCGAACGCCACAAACATGGTTAGATACAGCTTTAGAGAATCTTGAATTATTAATGCAAGATCATGCCAACTGTGAGAAAAAAGCCGCAGGTACAGCGATGAACCTGATGTTTCGTTATAGCTTTTTTACCGATTTACAGGTGAAATTAGCCCAACTTGTCCGTGAAGAAATGTTGCATTATGAACAAGTACTAGAATTTATGGCAAAGCGTGGGCAAGAATGGAAAGCGGTCAGTGCTGGACGTTATGCAGGTGAATTGCGTAAAGAAATCCGTACTTATGAACCTGAAGCCTTAATTGATGTATTGATTGTTGGAGCATTTGTTGAAGCCCGTTCTTGTGAACGTTTTGCGGCTCTTGCAGCATTGGTCGATGATGAATTGGGTAAATATTATCGTTACTTACTTAAATCAGAATCTCGACATTTTGAAGATTATCTAGCGTTGGCAAAAGACGTTGCGAGTACCGCAAAAATGAAAAATGCCGATGAAGATATTGAACAGCGTATCGTGCATATTCGTGAAGTGGAAAAAAACTTGATTTTAAGCCCTGATAAGGTATTTCGTTTTCATAGTGGTGTGCCTGTGTAATATATGCTGTACAACTGTATAGTGTTAAAGTTTGAATTTTATCCTATTGATTGGATATAATTTTTCTATTGATACAACCCGAAAAAAGGAATCACCATGAATTTTGCTGCACAAATTAAAATCCCTGCAACCTATATGCGTGGTGGTACAAGCAAGGGTGTATTTTTTAAACTTGAGGATTTACCACAAGCCGCACAAGTAGCAGGCGAGGCACGAGATAAGATTTTACTGCGTGTGATTGGTAGCCCAGACCCTTATGGCAAACAAATTGACGGCATGGGCGGAGCAACCTCAAGTACCAGTAAAACGGTGATTTTGGCAAAAAGTGATGTACCAAATCATGATGTAAACTATTTGTTTGGGCAAGTGTCGATTGATAAAGCCTTTGTTGATTGGTCTGGCAATTGCGGTAACTTAACGGCTGCGGTAGGTTCATTTGCAATCTCGAATGGTTTGGTCGATGCGGCACGTATTCCTGAAAATGGCATTTGCACCGTGCGGATTTGGCAGCAAAATATTCAAAAAACTATCATCGCCCATGTACCCATACAGAATGGTCAAGTACAAGAAATGGGTGATTTTGAATTAGATGGCGTGACGTTCCCAGCAGCAGAGGTACAGATTGAGTTTTTAGATCCTGCTGATGAGGGTGAAGATGGTGGGGCAATGTTTCCGACGGGTAATGTGGTCGATACTTTACATGTCCCTGATATTGGTGACTTTCAGGCAACCTTTATCAATGCAGGGATTCCAACGATTTTCTTAAATGCCGAAGATATTGGTTATACAGGCACAGAATTACAAGAAGCGATGAATAGCGATAATGCTGCATTGGCACGTTTTGAAACCATCCGTGCCTATGGTGCGGTGCAAATGGGGCTGATTCAAGACGTTAGCGAAGCAGCATCACGCCAACATACCCCAAAAATTGCCTTTGTTTCCAAGCCGAAAACTTATACTTCATCAAGTGGTAAAGTGGTCAATCATGATGATGTCGATTTATTGGTGCGTGCGTTATCTATGGGGAAACTGCATCATGCGATGATGGGAACGACTGCAGTGGCAATCGGTACAGCAGCAGCGATTCCAAACACATTGGTCAATCTGGCAGCAGGTGGTGGAGAGCGTGAAGCAGTACGCTTTGGACATCCATCAGGAACATTGCGTGTCGGTGCACAGGCAATACAAGATACACATGGACAATGGCAAGTGAAAAAAGCCATCATGAGCCGTAGTGCACGTGTTTTGATGGAAGGCTGGGTACGGATTCCTGCGGATACGTTTTAATTCTTTTTGTGTTGTCGCTGGAGTATCAACAATGGAAAATCTAATCTGTTATAAACAAATGCCTATTTGGACACAGCAAACGATTCCTACAGGTTTTTTGCGGCAACACAATACCAAAGTGGGTACATGGGCAAAATTGACCATCCTCAATGGAACGGTGGATTTTGCCATGCTGAATGAAGCTGGCGACACTTTATCGGAACATACTTTTAGTGCACTACAGCAACCACCGTTTATCCCACCACAGGCATGGCATAAAATTGTATCCAGTAGTGCGGATGTTGAATGTCAATTGAGCTTTTATTGCGAGCCACAAGACTATTTTGTGAAAAAATACCAGCTTACAGCAGCCCATTCTGAAGTTTTGGCGGCTATGTCATCGCTCACAATCGGTCAGGCACTGGATGTGGGTTGTGGCAGTGGACGTAATACACTGTATCTCAGTCAGCAAGGTTTTACTGTTGATGCGTGGGATGTCAATGCAGCAAGTATTGAAAAATTAAACGATATGATTCAGCAAGAGCAGATTCAGACGATTCAAGCACACATACGAGATTTGAATGAAGATTGTGCCATCACATCACAGTATGATTTTATTTGTTGTACGGTCGTGATGATGTTTTTACAACCGCAAACCATACCACAACTGCTTGCCAATATGCAAAATGCTACCAAACCTAATGGATTAAATCTCATTGTTTGTGCCATGGATAGTGAAGACTATCCAGTGCAAGCTGATTTTCCGTTTAGTTTTAAAAGTGGAGAATTACAGCAGGCGTATCAGGGCTGGAATATCATCAAATATAATGAAAATGTGGGTGAACTGCATCGGGTAGATGCCAATGGACAACGCATAAAACAACGCTTTGCCACATTGCTGGCACAAAAAACCTGATTTTCTCTAGGCTGGTCGGGGATGCACTTGCATAGCAATGCGTGCAGCGACTAAACTACAACCCTATTTTTTATTTATTGTATTTGAGTTTTTATCATGTCTGAACTTCCAGCCTGCCCAAAATGTACATCGGCATATACTTATCAGGATGCAGAGATGCTGATTTGCCCAGAATGTAGCCATGAATGGCAATTGGGTGATGTTACAGCACAAGATGAACAGATCGAAATTAAAGATGCCAATGGCAATATTTTGGCCGATGGTGATAGTGTTACGGTGATTAAAGATCTCAAAATTAAAGGTTCGTCATCGGTGGTGAAAGTCGGGGCAAAAGTCAAAAGTATCCGCCTCGTACCTGATGCTAGTGATGGACACAATATTGATTGTAAAATTGAAGGGATTGGTGCAATCAAACTAAAATCTGAGTTTGTTAAAAAAGTGTAATGCGGTGAACTGACCAATGACCCCACAAATTCTGCAAATTGCCCAGCAAACGATACAACAAGACTTAAAGACCACATTATGTTCTTTTGACTTGCCTAGCCCACTGCAACAAGCCGTCTATCATGCTGCCATGTTGGGAGGGAAAAGAGTCCGTCCTGCACTGTGTTATGCGGCTGCACAATTATTACAAGATGAGTTAAATCCAGCCGCACGACGAGCAGCCGTAGCAGTAGAGTTAATCCATTGCTATTCTCTTACGCATGATGATTTGCCTTGTATGGATAATGATGCCTTGCGTCGTGGGCAGCCCACGGTACATGTTGCCTATGATGAAGCAACAGCATTGTTGGCAGGTGATATTTTACAGTCGATGGCATTTGAAGTATTGGGTAGTCGTTTATTTGAAACGCAGGATATTGCAAATCCCTCGATTGCTTTACGGCAAATGCAGATTTTGGCCACCGCCAGTTCAAAAATGGTGTGTGGACAGGTGCTAGACTTACAATCTGAAGCGAAACAGATTACACAAGATGCCCTTGAAACCATTCATCGCAACAAGACAGGTGCATTGATTCAGGCGGCGATGATGTTGGGTGCAACCACAGTTTTACCTGTTGGGCATCAGGCATTTGGTGATTTACGTCAGTTTGGTCAGGCACTTGGATTGGCTTTTCAGGTGCAGGATGATATTTTGGATATTATTGCTGATACCCAAACTTTAGGCAAAACCGCAGGCAAAGACCAACACGTACAAAAATCTACCTACCCAGCTTTGTTGGGCTTAGAAAATGCACAGCAGTATGCCGAACAGTTACATCAACAAGCATTACAGGCACTGGAGAATATCGAGGGCAATATCCAACCTTTACGTGAGATTACGCAATTCCTATTACATCGGCAAAGTTAATGGTTGCTTAGCCTGTATGGTCTAAACGTGTGCCTAAAGTGTCGATATGCAGAGGGAAGTCATTATTTTTACGGTCATGAAAATAGTGCTCTAAGGTACATTTCACACTTGGAAAGGCTAAATCATCCCATGGAATTTCATCTTCGGCAAAGAGTCTGGATTCCAATGTTTCCTCGCCAGCACCAAATTGTCCGTCAATGACCTGTGCTTTAAACAAAGTATAAATCTGTCCAATTCGTGGAATATTGTACATACAATACAATTGTTCAATCTCAATTTCTGCTTCGGCTTCTTCTCGAGTTTCCCGAGCTGCACCTTCTTGCATGGTTTCAAACAGTTCCATATAGCCAGCAGGTAGTGTCCATAAGCCATAGCGTGGTTCAATCGCACGACGACAGAGCAGCACTTTATGTTCCCAGATGGCAAGTGCACCGCAGATTACTTTGGGATTGACATAATGAACGGTACGGCAAGCCTCGCAGACTTCACGTATCCGACCATCACCAAGCGGAATTTTAGCCGTAGTAGGCTGACCACAATGCGAACAAAAACTCATATTTTTTCTATAACACAAATTGATATGATGGAAGCATATCGTAAAAAAATACCTTCTGCATCAAGAGAACTGTGATAACGTATTTATAAAATGAACAAGGTTTAGGTCATTCGAGGTTGTATATGTCATTGTTGTTAGAGCCTACAAAACTTATCGACCAGTTACAGCAAAATTTATCTTTCCAAAACCGCAGCAAAGCAGCAGATGCGGCGGTCTTGATTGCCATTACCCAAGAGCAAAATCCACAGGTGATTTTGACACGTCGTGCGGCACAGATGCGTCATCATGCAGGTGAAGTATCGTTCCCTGGTGGACGGCGTGAAAAGGGAGATACCAGCAATATTGTGGTGGCACTTCGAGAAGCACAGGAAGAAATCGCTTTAAATCCTTTTGATGTGCAATTACTTGGTGAGTTACCGATACAAAAAGCACGTAGCGGCATGATTGTAAAACCTATTGTTGGTTTAATTCCACCACAAGTTCTGCTAATCCCACAGCCAAGTGAAATTGATCGCATCTTTTATATGCCATTGCGAACGTTTATTGATAGTCCTCCTCAGGCATATCCTGTAAGATTTGCTGAGCATGATCTTTACTTTCCAAGTTTTCATTTTGATAATGAAATCGTGTGGGGATTAACAGCACGAATCATGATTTCGTTGTTGAGTCGAGGTTTAGGCTATCGAAAGGAATGGCCATTCTTACTCAATGCACCAAAACCTTAAAGGAATAGCGTATGTTGTATCAACTTGGAAGTTTACACCCAACCACGACCGTGAACCCATGGAATGGTTGGGTAGCAGATAATGCAACAGTGATCGGCAATGTTGAATTAGGCAGTGAAGTCAGCGTCTGGTTTGGTGCGGTGATTCGTGGCGATAATTCTCTGATTAAGATTGGTGATTTTAGCAATATTCAAGAAAATGCAGTTTTGCATACCGATGCAGGGATTGAATTAACGCTTGGTGAATATGTAACAGTTGGTCATCAAGCCATGTTACATGGCTGTACCATTGGCGATAATACCTTGATTGGGATTAATGCGGTGGTGCTCAATCGTGCGGTGATTGGCAAAAACTGTATTATCGGGGCAAATGCACTCGTACCAGAAGGTAAAGTGATTCCAGACAATTCCATTGTGATGGGTTCACCTGCCAAAGTGGTCAAGGAAGCTTCGGAACAGGTGGTGATGATGAATAAAATGAGTGCTTTGCATTATGCAGCACATTTTAAAAAGTTTCGGGATGAGTTAAAGGTATTTCAGCTTTAATCATCTTGTTTTGGTGTGTCCTGAGTATCTTTGGCTTGCTGTGCTTTTTCTGCAAGCCAAAGTAACATTTCTTCATTATCTACTCGTTGATATAAAGACTCTACATGAACAGTCAGATGAATAGATTCAAAAGTCACATCATCCCCAAGAAAGAATTGTTCAATTTGCCAACCTGTGCGACGGCGACGGATATTGATTTCTACACTATTTTGTTCAACCGTGACATATTCCTGTAAACTTGGAATCTGCTCGTATAAATTACGTTTGGTTAATTTGTCATGGCGATGACTGGAATTGGAAATCACCTCAATCAAAAGTATAGGGGTGGTGAGGATGTTGTCTGTTGCATCTTGCACATTACAATCAACAACCACATCAGGATAACAATAATTATTGTTGTTGCGATGTGCTGGTACTTTAATTTTGGTACTTTCGGCAAAGACTTCACATGGATGACCATCAAGATGATTGCCGATTAATCGGGAGAATGTGCTCACTAGACGAGCGTGATTAAAGCTTCCACCCACCATAGCAGAAACTTTACCATTGACAAATTCATGACGTAATCCAGTTTGTTGTTCTAGCACAAAATATTCTTGTTCGGTCCATATTTGTGCGATATCAGCAGTATTGTTTAATGCAATATTCATATCAGACCTTAAATGGCGTGCGTTTTTATTATCATAACATAGGCAAAATAATGAATGTAGTACACGACAAAAAACGCTATCATATCCCACCACGAAAAATAGACCCAAAAGCCACTTGCATATGAAAATACTTGCTTTGGAAACAGCCAATGAACAATGCTCGGTTGCGATCGTTGATGCCGAACGGTTGTTATATTTTCAGTCCAACACCGAACCTCGTATGCAAACCCAGCTTATTTTGCCGATGATAGAGCAGGGGATGGCACACACCCAAACCACGTGGCAAGATCTTGCAGCGATTGCATTTAGTCGTGGGCCTGGTGCATTTAGTGGCGTGCGGATTAATGCGGCAGTGACGCAGGCTTTGGCATGGACGCATGACTTGCCTGTGATCGCTGTATCTACTTTACAGGCATTGGCTCAACATGCTTATCGTGAAGCAGGTCTAACACAAGTCACTACCGTGATAGATGCACGTATGAATGAGGTTTATTTTGGGCAGTTTGGTGTGGATGCAGACGGCATCATGCAAGCAGAAACCGAAGAACAGTTACTCAATTATGCACAAGCTTGTCAGCAAGCTTATGCGGCAGTTGTGGGTACAGGTGCGGCATTGCTTGGTCACGACAATCATACAAAATTAGCCTATGCCAATGCACAAGATATTGCTGAAATTGCACGGTTCAATTTGCAGCAGGGAAAAGTAGTATCTGCCGATCAGGCACTTCCTGTGTATTTGCGTGACAATGCGTGGAAAAAAATAGCCGAACAACGTTCCTCTTAGTTTAATTTTGGATTCTCCTTATGGATTTACTTCTGCTTTTGAAAGCCGTCGTCATGGGTATTGTCGAAGGTATTACCGAATTTTTACCTATTTCAAGTACAGGGCATTTGATTTTAGCTTCAGAATTAATGGATTTTTGGACGAAAGAAAAAAGTGCTGTTTTTGTGATTGCCATTCAAATGGGGGCAATCGCAGCCGTGATTTATGAATATTGGTCAAGACTTTGGGGAGCAGCCACAGGCATTGTGACAGGTGAACCACAAGGGCGACGTTTGGGGGTTGGTCTGATTTTGGCATCTATTCCGATAGTCGTGGTTGGTTTACTTTGGGGGCAGGCTGTAAAAGAACTGTTGTTCAATGATATTGCTGTTGCTATGGGTTTAATTGTGGGTGGTTTTATTATTATTTGGGTAGAAAAAAATCCGACAAAAATTAATGCCCCAGAAGTCGAAAATATCAGTTTTAAACAAGCGGTTTATATTGGTTTAATTCAGGTGTTATCTTTAATTCCAGGGACATCTCGTTCTGGAGCAACCATTATCGGTGGCATGATGTTGGGTTTATCTCGCAAATCTGCTACCGAATTTTCCTTTTTTTTGGGGATTCCTGTGATTATTGGTGCAGGATTATTGGATTTATGGCAAAGCCGTCATATTTTACAAAGTGGTGATGATTGGTCGGTGGTTGCAGTTGGTTTAATTGTTTCGTTTGTTTCGGCTTTACTGTTGATTCGTGCTTTGGTCGCTTATGTTGCCAAACGTGATTTTATGATTTTTGCCTATTATCGGATTATTTCAGGATTAATCATTTTATTGTTTGTTTTTACAGGTTGGACATTGTGGTAAATGGTTGATTTCGCTTTTATATTGTACAGTACGCCGCAGGATGAATATATTGCACAGCAGTGGCAGCAACGACTGACGGCATTACGAGTGCAAACCAAGCTACATATCATTGATGTGATAAATGCCAAATTCTTACGGCTGCATCCCGAATTAAGCCTGATTGTCGATGAAAATGGTTTGTGGTTAGCCGCCAATGGTATGAAAATGCAGCCTGCATGGCATGAAGAATTGCACCGCTTAAAACGGGCAACCATTAAAAATGAACTGATTGCCCGAGCCTGTCAGATGAACAAAACCAGCAGCATACTGGATGCCACGGCTGGCTTGGGGCATGATGGCTTGCTTTTAGCATGGTTGGGGGCAGAAGTAACGCTATCAGAACGTCATCCGATAGTATTTGTGTTATTAGAATCCGCACTGGCACAGGCAAAACAGCAGCCTTTACTGGCTGCAACTGCCCAGCGTATTACCTTAATTCATGCCGATGCAGCCGAATATTTGCAACAAATACCAGAACATGCCTTCGATGTGATTTATCTTGATCCGATGTTTCCAGCACGTGATGCCAATCAAAAGCAAGAAAAAAAGCAAGCACAGGTCAAAAAACAGATGCAGCTTTTACATCTATTACTCCCTGTTGAAGGCGAAATGGATTTGGGTGAAAATTTACTGACATTGGCACAAAATAAAGCCATGCGTGTGATTGTTAAACGTCCACGCTATGCTGTTCCACTTGCTGCCCAGATACCACAACATCAGTGGCAGGGCGATGCCTGTCGTTTTGATGGATATTTTCGGCATGAATAAATGCTGTCTATATCAAATAAAAATGTTGCCTCGTTCAAACATCATCTGAAAAAATCATCATGATATTTGTTGGTACAGCGTGAATAGTTATTGTCAAAAAAAAATAAGTACTTACACTATGATAATATTGCATGGTCATGATGATACCACCTGCAATATTTTCTCCCAGCCCTAGATTTAGATGAAATATGATTGAAATCAAAGCCACCCCGTTTTTTTGGCAAAACTTACGGAAGAATCAGATCGCTGGGATGTGGCTATTTCTGGGTGCTAAACGCAGCTTGGATTGGGTTGCCCCTACACCTATACAGCTTCTATTCTGGGGGGTTGCAGGTTGTTTGGCCAATGTCTTGTTTAGCTGGTTAAGTACGGGTGAGCAGGGGGATTTTAACCCACAAGGATTGATTAGCTATTTACTTTGGCCATTCATTGCCCTCATTGCAGGGATTTTCTTATCCCAGCGTACCGAATGGCAACGGATTATGCTTGTGCCAGCGATTTTATGGCTGGTCTTGGATGTCAATGTCGCCTTATTACAAAGTTTATTACAGTATTTAGGGCAACAGGATTTATTGCCTAATTTTAGTTATCGCTATTTACCAGACCTGTTTATGTTGCTTTTTGTCTGGCAAAGTTTGGCATTGGTTTGGGTGTTGGCACGTACATTGCGTTGGCCGTGGTGGGAACGCATCCTGATTTTACTGACCACATTATTTACCCTTGTGGTTTGGCAATTATCGGTACAAGATCAGCCTATTTGGAAAGTCGAACCTGTACAACCGACATTGACCGAAAAAGCACTGTATGCCCAGTCTGATTTGCTTCAGCAAGATTTGCAAGCATTACAACCGAGTCTATATGCCGACACGCAATGGTATTTTATGGGGGTTGCAGGTGCAGCCTATCAGGATGTATTTAAATCTGAAGTGGAACGGATTAAAGCACAATTTGATACACGCTTTGGCATGTATGGACGCTCGATTGCTTTGATTAATAATGATGCGACGACAGAAACCTTGCCCATGGCAACCCCAACCAGCATTCAGCGGACACTCAACCGTATAGGTTCGCTGATGAATCGTGACAATGATGTCCTCTTTCTTTATCTCACCTCGCATGGGCTGGTGAATCAATTTGAATTGTCTGTCGAACCGATTGCGATGGATACCATGGATCCGAAATGGCTACGTCAAGCACTGGATAGTACAGGGATTCGCTGGCGTGTGATTGTCATTTCATCTTGCTATTCGGGCAGTTTTATTCCAGCGTTGCAATCTCCAGATACCTTGATTATTACGGCATCTGCGGCAGACCGTGAATCTTTTGGTTGTCATAATGAGCTGGATTATACCTATTTTGGGCGTGCGTTCTTTGATGAAGCATTGCGTGAAAACAATAGCCTACAATCTGCTTTTACACAGGCACAAAAAACCGTCACCAAATGGGAAATGGCACAGGGTTTTGAACCCTCCGAACCACAGTGGGTGGTTGGTGAAAATATGAAACTTATTTTGCCGCAATTTGAACGGAGTTTATTTCCCAATGCAGCGGTGAATATATCACCAACACCAAAGCAGACCATTCCATTCATGCTCAAAGCCAAATAATGTCAGTGTAAAACTCTGTTATACTACTGTCAAAAGACACAGCAGGTGAACCATGTCCAAGCCTTATTTAATCGCTCCATCTATTTTATCCGCAGACTTTGCTCGTTTGGGCGAAGAAGTAGAAAACGTATTAGCAGCAGGTGCGGATGTTGTACATTTTGATGTCATGGATAACCACTATGTCCCCAATCTCACCTTTGGTGCACATATTTGCTCGGCACTCAAAAAATACGGCATTCAAGCAGCGATTGATGTACATCTCATGGTGTCGCCTGTAGATAGAATGATTGGTGACTTTTTGGAGGCTGGAGCGGATATCATTACCTTTCATCCCGAAGCATCTGCACATATTGACCGCTCATTACAACTGATTCGCTCAGGGGGTGCAAAAGCAGGCTTGGTTTTTAATCCTGCAACGCCTTTGCACTATTTGGATTATGTGCTGGATAAAGTGGATCAAATCCTCATTATGAGCGTCAATCCAGGCTTTGGTGGGCAGAAATTTTTACCCTCGGCATTAGACAAACTTCGTCAAGCACGACACATCATCGACAATAGCGGTTTTGATATTCGCTTGGAAATCGACGGCGGGGTCAATCCGAGTAATATCCGAGAAATCGCCGAAGCAGGGGCAGATATGTTTGTAGCAGGCTCAGCAATTTTTGGTAAACCTGATTATAAAACCGTGATTGATGAGATGCGTAGCGAGTTGGCAAAAGTCGGGAGCTGGGCTACCTAAATATCCATATTATTCTAAAGGATAAGCTGGCAGCTTATTTAAACTTTAAACAAATCAGAGATATAAAAAATATGAGCATAAAATCAGATCGCTGGATTCGAGCAATGAGCGAACAGCATGGCATGATTGAACCCTTTGCACCCAATCAGATTCGCTATGACGAAAAGGGTGAAAAGCAGATTTCCTACGGTGTATCCAGCTATGGCTATGATGTACGCTGTGCGAGAGAATTTAAAGTATTTACCAATGTTCACTCGGCGATTGTCGATCCCAAAAACTTTGATGATAAAAGCTTTATTGATATCGAGGCAGATGTCTGCATTATCCCCCCAAACTCATTTGCACTGGCACGCACGGTTGAATACTTCCGCATTCCACGCAATGTTTTGACCATTTGTTTAGGGAAATCCACCTATGCACGCTGTGGTATTATCGTCAATGTCACACCACTAGAGCCTGAATGGGAAGGACATGTGACATTGGAATTTTCCAATACCACTAACTTACCAGCACGAATTTACGCAGGCGAAGGCGTGGCACAGATGCTGTTCTTTGAAAGTGATGAAGTCTGTGAAACCTCCTACAAAGACCGTGGTGGAAAATACCAAGGACAAACAGGCGTAACCTTACCCAAAGCTTGAATATGGTATGTCGCATAGGAGGATTAAAATGCAAGCGAAATATATCAACCCCTATACGGATTTTGGTTTTAAAAAAATCTTTGGTGAAGAAGCCAGCAAACCGCTATTGATGGATTTTTTAAATAGCCTTTTACCTGCACATCATCAAATCGCCGATTTAAGTTTTAAAAATACCGAACAATTTGGGCAGAATGAGCACACACGCAAAGCCATTTACGATATTTATTGTGAAAGCCCAAGCGGTGAAAAATTTATCGTCGAATTGCAAAAGGCTAAACAGTCTTTTTTTAAAGACCGAATGGTTTACTATTCCACCTTTCCGATTCAGGAAGAAGCCAAAAAAGGCGGCAGCTGGAGTTTTGAATTAAAAGCGGTGTATTGCATTGGCATCTTAGATTTCACCTTTGATGATTATGAAAGTGAACCCGAACGTAGTGAAGTGGTGCATACGGTACAGCTTAAGAACCAAAATAATAAAGTATTTTATGATAAATTAAGTTTTATCTATTTGGAAATGCCCAATTTTAACAAACAGGAACACGAATTAATCAGCCGTTTAGACCAATGGTTATACTTTATCAAGCATTTGGAGGACTTTCAGCATATCCCGAATATTTTTAAAGACAGTATATTTGTTCAGGCTTTTGCCACTGCCGAACTTGCCAAATTGAACAAAGAAGATTGGTTGCAATATGAGCGTAACCTGAATATTTACCGTGATTATAAAAACACCATTGATACGGCTTTTGTCGAGGGTAAACTTGAGGGGGTGATAGAGGGTAAGATAGAAGGCAAGATAGAAGGCAAACTTGAAGAAAAACACCGCATGGCACAGATGATGAAATCTGATGGTGAATCAATCGAAAAGATTGTCAAATATACAGGTCTATCCATAGCCGAGATTGAACAGCTTTAGGCTAAAATAGCGTAATGAGAGGATTGTACGATGAGTGCCTTACCCAGATTGGACTGGAACAGTGAAGAAGAATATTTAACAGGGGAATTACTTTCAGATATTCGCCATGAATATATAGAGGGTAAAGTCTATGCGATGGTTGGAGCGCATAAACATCATAATCTGATTGCGAATAATCTTTTTGGATTATTCTGGAATCATCTGGCAGGAAAGCCCTGTATTCCGTATACCTCAGATATGAAAGTCAAAGTGGGAAAAAACTTTTTCTATCCTGATGTGATGGTGGATTGTAGTGATGATAACAATGACTATTTCACCCAAAGCCCCACGATTCTTGTTGAAGTTTTATCCAAATCCACACGTCAGCATGACAAAACCTTTAAACGGGAACAGTATCTGAAAATTCCGACACTACAAGAATATATTTTAGTCGAACAGGATTTTGTCGATGTGGAAATTCAGCGACGACGTAATGGCTGGCAATCCGAACATTTTTACTTAAACGATGAAGTAGAATTTACATCTATCGCCTGTACAACCACAGTGGCTGAAATCTATCAGCGTGTGAATAATGATGATATGCTACAATGGTTGGAAAAACAGCAAAGTATAGAGGACTAAACCCATGTCGGTTGCCCTGAAATATGCACACACTCAGCTAAGCGAACAAGAATATCTAGCACTTGAACAACAAGCAGGTATTCGTTATGAATGTATGGATGGTGAAGCCTACGCTATGGTTGGGGGTAGCCTAAAACATGGTAGTTTAGTCATGAATCTATCTCGAGAAATCGCCAATCATCTCAAAGGCAAACCATGCCGAGTTTTTGCAGAAAGTATTAAAGTAAAAATCGCCAACCAAAAGCATAAAACCACAAGCTATTTTTACCCAGATGTTGTGGTGGATTGCAGTATCGAAAAAGCACAAAACAACATGCTCACCACGCCTGTTTTGATTGTTGAAGTGCTGTCACCTGCAACTCACAAATATGACGAAACCACCAAATTTGAACGCTACAAACAGATTGCAACATTGCAAGAATATGTCTTGATTGAACAAAATAGCGTCAAAATCGAAGTGCAACGTCGGCGTAAAAAATGGCAAACCGAAAAATACTTTTTAGGTGATGAGATGACGTTTGAATCTATTGGTTTAACCATCGCTGTAGTGGATTTATACGATCAGATCGATAATGAAGAGATGCAAAACTGGCTGGCTCAGTGCAAAAATGATAAAGTCTAAACCCATCTATCACAATAATGGAGCATCACCATGAATACAGCCGAACTCAAGCCTAAACCTGCCCGAAGCTGCCGCACAGGAAGCACTGGATTTTATTGATTTTTTGTGTGGGCGTTATCAAGAGTCAAAACAACAAGAATTTGTAGATTGTTTGATGCAGATCCCCAATGTAGGGCAAGATAAGGATTTTGAACGATTAGATGATGTGTGTTAATCCCCTAACCCCCTCAACAACAACCATTCATCACCTTTTAACAAAACTTTTTTGGCATTTGCAAAAAATATAGGCATAATGCTATAAGGTATAAATTGCGATGATTACTGTACTATTTTAGATGGTCGCAAACGTGGTGGAATACAACAACAATCACCACATGGACGCAGGATTTAGATGGCTAAACTGTTTAGACATCTCAGGAGGAAGGAAGCTATGGCAAGCCATATCAATAAATCATTACAATTGTCTGCATTGTGTGTTGCAATAGCGTGTGCACATACCAGTGCATGGGCAATTGAAAGCCTTGAAAAACTAGATGATGAGATGCTTGCCGAGGCAACAGGTGAGGGTGTTGCATTCTTGCCTGAAAATTTTTCTATGCGGATGAATGGTGCAGATGCTGCCAATAGTGGCGTGGGGACTTATGACACAGGTTATGTGCGTTTTATTCCTGTTGGACCGTTAAAAGGTAAAAATGCGGCTGGGGCGGATTACACCTACAATACTTCAGGTGGTGAAGTGTATGACCAAAGCGGTAAGGTGATCCAAAAAGCCGATATTTATTTATATGGTCTCAATCTCTCCCAATCCAATGTTGCTTATGGTGCAGAACGTACCGCCGCAAACTGGGATATGAGTTTTGGTCGGGCGATTGATAGCTGGGGGACAGCATCCAACCCATGGGTATTCAAAACCGTAACAGAAAAAGTGCATCAATTTACCGCAAAAAATGGCACGGCTGGAGATGATGTTACCTATCTCAATTTAGAAGCCCCTTTATATAAAACTTTGACCAGTGCGACTACTAACGGTTCGACTTATAATGATGTGAGTGCTTTGTCTGCAAAAGAGCAGTCTGCCTACAACTTGCGTATGAGCCTGTATGCCGATGCGTTTATGCGTGATGCCAATACCGCAGAGGGAACGACGACTGCAACGGCGACAGCTGGGCTGAGCAATCAACTTCGTGTCAATGCGGTTTGGGATGGTTTTGGGATTAATGGCTCGAATATCAAAATCTTTAGTACCCAAGACGGCGTACTTACAGGTGGGAGGGCTGCAGGCGTAGCAAGCGGTGAAGTAGGGCTCAGCAAGGCATATAACAATACGTTGGGTATGGCGGCAACCTTGCGACTCAACTCTGGGCCGACTCATAACTTGCGAGGCAGTGAATCCACGAGTTCTGTAGGTCAGTGGGTGTCATACAAGGCCAATACGATTGCCAACTGGAAAGATAGATTGTCCGATGCGGATATTACCGCACTCAAAGCCAATACCTTCAATCCGACAGGAAGTGGGGTGATCGATAATAAGAGCATTATTATTGCCGATGGTACAGGTACAGCAGCATCGGGTACGGTGCTTTGGAATGGCGAAGAAGCATATCGAGGGACGGACCTTGCTTTGGCGAATCCTGATAACCCGACATATAACAATGTGATACGTTCGTATGTGCCTTTGGGGAATAGTCAAGGTAACAATAATATTGACAACCAATACACCGCTACAAGTTCGGGAGCAACCCTAAAACCGGGGACATCGGGCAGTGGTCGAGAGTGGATTAACCGCCGAGTATTTATTAGTGACAGTGATTTTATACCCGATGCGATTTGTGGTACACCAGCAGGTATTCCAGCCGATGCTGGACATGCGGGTAACCCAGGGCACTGTTTGACTCAAGAGGGCTTCCGTATTATTAGTGCTGAAGTCACCAGCTCGACCAACTGGACACTGCCTGCGGATGCGAAAAAGAGTGTCCTGCGGATCAATGCTGCAACCATGCTCAATGGTACAAACTATGCGGTAGATACCCCTGCACTGGGCGGAAGTGATCCGACTTTTGATGATCCGAGTAAAGGTATCTTCTTGTATGGTCTGAATGCCAACTTGGTACTGGGCAGTTTGTATCAGCCCTTGGTCTTGGATGCCAGTGGCGGTAACTTTAGTATAGAAGTCACTCGTGTACCGAATAGTCAGGCGATTTATCGCCAAATCTATACACGCTATAGCGATATCGACCCAGCAGCCACGGTAGATAATGGCGTGGTATATCTTGGCTCGACCTGTAATGTCTATCGCTGTAGTGCGGATAGCAGTGGCAATGCGGTCAATATTGCACTGGCAGGATCAAACTACCAAACCAATACCGCCACACATGGCAGTATCAGCATTGGTTCAACCGTGTATGATGCTGCCAAAAACCAATTGTTTGCTTACAAGGGGATTGAGTCCTTTGGGGTATCCTTTGGTGAGTTAAACAGCGAAACAGGCTTGCAAAGTGTCGGTCGTCGAGATTATATCCAAACCTTCCAAACTACACGAACACCCAATACAGTGACCAATTCAGATAATGTCTCCTATCGATCCAGTCTTACAGGTTGTTGGGTGTGGTGTTATTCATGGCATGAGACGACAGCAAATCGAGCAGCTTGGAGTAATGTGCCTTATATTACAGCGAAAGGTACGGGTTATGGTGTGAATTGCCCTGGTACAGCAAACGAACTGGGGATGTGTACTTCAACAGGTACTATTCCAAATGGAATGGTCTTTGTCACAGAGGGATCACCGTGGTGTGGAGGTGGGCAAGAGGCAAATAAACAAGTATGTAAGGCATACTATAGAAACGAAAATTCACCGAGTTCTTGGACAAATGGCTGGACCAAAACCGATACCGTCAATGCTAGCAATGGTAAAACCACTCGGTTTAATCAAAATACCAACTATCAAATTTTGGGTCTAAAAACAGGCTGTCTAAATAACTGTGGTATTGGTGGGATTGGACATACCATTCCAGGGATTGGGGCGACAGGTACAGCAAGTATTCCTACAGATCTCACCTCTTCACGTACTCCAAGTAACAACTTGGGATCTGCGGTGATTGATGGTTTGCTGATTCAGCACTTTAAAATGACCACAACAGGCTTGAACTAAGGGGTAATGCCATGAAAAAGTCCAATCTATATCTTGCATTGCTGGGTTTGAGTTGTAGTTTACCTGTGTATGCGTTGGAAAGTTTAAATGACAATGTATTGCAGTCGATTGATGGTCAGGCAGGGATGGATCTCAACTTGCAATTGTCTTTAAATCATAAGCCCTTAGCCAGTACCTCAACAGGTGGCGTGCGTGCCTATGACCCAGCTCTAACCCCACAATTCGATACCGATACGTGTGCAGGGAACAAGCTAGAATATTGCCGTCTTGCCCTAATTTTTAATAATCGTACTGTCGATCAAAATGGCAATCCATTGAGTTCCAATGCTGGACGTAAACAATGGATCACCCTCAAAGGGGTACAAGGCACGATTAATATTCAGCGTTTGGGGATTGATGGTGGGAAGATTCAATATGCACCCAAAGGCGAAACCACTACGATTGAACGCCCAGCGATTTATTTGAGCTTTGATGACACCAAACCGATCGAAGTGCGTAACTTTGGTTTTCAATCCTTGGCGATAGAAACCGATACTTGCGGTGAGTCTGGGACGACATACTGTATTACAGGGCAGACCGTTAATTCTCCCGGTTATTTGGATACCACAAAATATACCACTACCGATGGGGCATTCGATGCCAACAATCCGTTTACAGGAACGGCTAGAGAGCGTGGATTTTTGGGGGTGAATATGAATGCCAATCTACAGATTGCAGGTAAAGTTGCGGTCTTTAGCTGTGCAGCGACTGGAAGTACTGCTCATCCACGTTGTTAATCGGCCGCTTTCGACCAGCCTCACCCCAATAGGGTTTGAGCAAGTCGAAAGCCATATCGGGATTTTGCAAGAAATCTCATGGACAAGATGATGTGCAGTCGTGAGATAAGGAATTGTAAGCACTGTATCATTTTGCATATAAAGTATGCCATAATCGGGGCATCTGGAAGATAAAACTAAAAATCCATCTTAGGGCTGAGGACGGAAACATGAATAAACGGAGTATTGCAGTGATGCAAAAATTTCGCCTATCTTTGTTGGCATCGAGTGTATTGTGTCTTACTCAGACAAGTTTTGCCTTGCAATCTTTGAGTGATCTCGACCTGCGGAATGTGGATGGACAGGATGGGATTGCGATAGATGTGCAATATAGCAAGGTCAATATCGACGAACTATATTGGCAGGACAAAGCAGGTAGTAGCACAGGTACAGGCGAAACGACCATGCGTGCTGTGGCACAGGGCGTTGAGATTACCAAACGAAACAGTGCATCGAGTACATTGCCAGGGCTGACCGCCACGATTCAAGCAGGTGCGGATAGCACAGGTAAGACAGGGATTCATCTCACCAGTAGCTTGATGCCATTTACGGCTTCGGTAGATAAGTTCCAAATCTGTGATAGCAATGGTTGTGATAACCAAATCGACAATAAAATCGCCATTCAAAGTGACGCACCTTTGGATATTGCTTTGAAGACTACCGATGGTCTATTTAATAAAAATGCCATGGCAGAACTGACCTTGGGTCTTAAAAATATCAATATCTATGCAGGTCTAAAAGCAGCCAGTGAAGAGCGTGCAGGGGTCACCACTACCCCAGCCAGCAATACTTACAATCAGTTGATATTTAAAGATACAAACTTTAACTTTTTGGGCAAAGGTGTAGCCTACATTGACCAAGAGCAAGGTTTTATGCTCAGTACCAATGTCGGTGGATTGGGTGCAGCCAAGGCAAGCAAAACACAAGCCCCCAATACACAATTTGGCTTTGTGGATTTCACTCGTGTGGTGAGCCCAGACCAGACAGGTGCAAGTACGGCAACCTATCAAGAGGGTGGGCAAGTGACAGGTTCGGGGTTGAACTTGGAGTTGATGCTTAAAACTGGCGTAGTAAACAGTAATGACGACTACAATTTGACTGGTGCGGATGGTTTGATTCGTGTGGGGGCAAGTGGGCGTATTGTCAATGCTTACCTACAATTTCGAGGGACAGATGCAATTGGAACGACGCTTGCCAATAGTGTCATGGGCTATGCAACCCCAGCATCAGGTACAGCCACAGTCGCCAGCCCGATCATTGGGGGTTCGGGGATTGCAATGCGTATTCGTGGTGAATTTACCAACGATGGCGATTCGATGCTTACAGGTAATGCCAAACCGACCACTTTGGAAATCGGTGGTGCAGGGCAAAACAGCTATGGCTTTGAGTTTAGCAACCTAAGCCCATTGATTAGCAACTCGAACGAGCGTGCCTATTTTGATAGTGGTAATATTTATGTCAATTTGGCAGATACCAAGCATTTGCGGATGCCACTCAATACAGTATTAAATCAGTCAAGATTGCGTACCAATGATGGTACAGATAGCTTTTTAACCGTCGATGATGATTATCAAAAACAACAAATCCACGGTCTGACCAGCAACCCTCGTAGTGTGGTGATTGGTATCCGAGAGTTTGACTTCCAAGCCTTGTCCAAACGAGGGCGTTTTACCTCCAATGCAGGGATGAGTGGCGTAGGTGCACGAACAATTCCGAGTACAGAAGGAACTTCCAATAGTTGGGGTTTGGGTTTGCCGTTTTATAATATGAATGCAAACTTGGCACTTTACACCACTCAATATGCAACAGGTAAGCAGTACTATACCGTAGATAGTGCCAATAAGGTGATTCCAGTCACCTTAAAAGCAGACTCCGACCGCTTGGGTCTAGCCTTGGCATTGAGTGTAGAAGGGCGTAATACCGACGGCAGCAAGACCACCTCGATTATGCTGCTAGATGGGGATCAAAACATGTATATTGGTCTGCGTAATATTGATATGTATCTAAGAGGTTATGGTAGTGTCGGTACAGAAGGCGGACAGCTCAATTTTGATTTACCAAACTTGTTGATAGTGATGAATGCCGAAGTGGCTGGTGGTTTCTTACCAAGCTACCAAGATCCCGATGCGAGTAACTTGGTGGTGCAAAACCCATTTAGTACCCAAGACGACGTATTGGGTGGGATTCGTTTGAAGCTGTTGGGTGATATGAATTTTTCGCTATTACCTCGTAACAGCCTTGCCAATGGTAGTCGTTTGGGCATCGTCGGGCGTTACAATTTGACCGAAGGGGCGATTCAGATTAGTGATCCAATCGATGGCTCTATGATCGGTTTCGACAACTTAAAAGGCTTGATCGAGTTTAATAATGAGATTGTGATTGATGGTAGCCATGGTCTAAACAAGGATATTGTAGGTTTTCATTACAATTTCCACTTTAACCCCGACCAAAAACCGAATGAAGTCTTTCGGGTAAGAGATATCAACCTTTACCCACCAG
>SSHE01000092.1 GCA_008017315.1 Acinetobacter sp. | reverse complement strand
GCTAATGCCAGCATTGCTTCATCTTTCATGGTAAACACCTTTTATTTGACCCCAACAACATTGGGGCTTAGTTTAAGC
The DNA here is from genome assembly GCA_008017315.1 of Acinetobacter sp. GTDB lineage: Bacteria > Pseudomonadota > Gammaproteobacteria > Pseudomonadales > Moraxellaceae > Acinetobacter. The sequence continues at coordinate 5,096 of SSHE01000092.1, read as the reverse complement.
ATTTACACAGTTTTATTTACAGTCTCTTGGTTGAACCTCTCTCTCGTAGCTGGAATATGCCACGTTATTGGAATATTCCAGCATCGGCACTCCAACAAGGGGAAAACATTATTTGGATTCGAGTTGTGGCAGTGACAACACAAAGCTCAGGCATTGGGCATGTGTTACTGGGTGATTCCAGTCAAATTATGCCTAAATATCAAAAGTTTTGGCACGAACAACGTGTTTTACTCTTTTTTAATCTAATTGCGTCTCTCGTATTAACTATCGTTGCCCTACTCGTATGGTTATTCCGTCGTAAGGAGCACATGTTTGGCTGGTTTACACTCACCTCTTTATTCTGGGTATTATTTATCACAACCGTCGTGACAACTGAACCCCTGTTTGGATTCAGTACCTTACAGATTGCACGTATAAATATCATCCTATTTCTTTATTTTTGTCTGTGTTTTTGCCTATATGCTTGGCGAATTGCACATCGAACATTCCCTCGAATAGAAAAATCCTTACTGATACTCGCTATCACCAATACAATCATCGCCATATTTGTACCAGACTCAAGCCTACAATGGTTTTTACCTCTCTGTTTTTTTATCGCAACATTTATTTTATTTGCCAATTTTTTAACCTTCCCATTCATTGCGATAAAAGTAAAACAAACTGAATCCACTTTATTAGCCATCATTTTTATTTTTTATCTTGTCATCACCATACATGATTTAAACGTACTTTTGACATCCCCAGCACAGGGTCAAATGCTTTTTTATTATACCTCACCTTTAACCACACTCCTCATTGCCATCATTTTGGCAATACGTCTAACCAAAAATGTAAAACATATTGAAAAATTTAATAAAATACTCAATGACACCGTCATAAAAGCACAAAATGACCTCACAACTTCCCTCAATCAACAACATCAACTGGAACTGGAAAATACCAAACTACAAGAAAGAATGAGCCTTGCCCATGATTTACATGACAGCCTAGGCAGCTCTTTGGTGCGTTCCATAGCAATGATTGATCAAAGCCGTGATAATTTAACCAACCCACAATTTTTGTCTATGTTGAAATTATTACGAAATGATTTACGACAAATTATTGATAGTGGCTCTAGCTCTGGGACAAAAACCCCCGAAACGCCAAAAATTTGGGGTGCAGAAATCCGTTATCGCTTTGAACAAATTTTTGATGAATTGGAGATTGAATCGATTTGGCTTTTCCCTGACCAATGGCAAAATCAACCGCTCACACTGGAATGTCTCACCTATTTGCGAGTCATTGAAGAAACACTTACCAATATCCTCAAACATAGTCAGGCAAAAAATGTCCGTGTTGAATTATTTTATCCCGATTGTCAAAGTTTAGTGATTGAAATTGAAGATGATGGTATTGGTTTTGATGTTGCAGCGGCAATACAATCTGGGATAAGTGTTGGCTTACGCAGTATGCAAGTACGATTGGAAAAAATTCAAGCCAACCTCGATATTCAATCCCAACGCGGTAAAACTTTAATCCGAGTGGTGAAACGGCAGACAACACTTTAATGCTGTACAGTCCTGCCCACGACGGGACTGTACAAAATAATCCTGTACCATTTGTGCCTGCTGTTCTATACCATAATTCCAAAAGCTTTTGCCTGCCTGCAACACATAGCGATAACGCCTATCCAGTAAGGCTTTTTGTACCACAGCAACCCCTTGCTGGATTTGCCAGACGTGGGTAAGTTCATGAATTAGCCATGATTGTATTTCGAGTGATTCAAGCGAAAAATCTGCTTTCCAATCATGTCGATTAAAATAGATCTGCCCATTCGGACTCATGGCATAATACCGCAGCATCAAACGATGTGCCACAATGTGAATATCATCCAAATACAAACTCCGCCCAAAAACAGAGTTTGCCAATTGCCGTTCACCTTCAGTCAAGGTGCGTCGATGCAAAATAAATAGAGATGGTATCCACATTCATTTTCCCAGCCTTGTTGTATTTACCAAGTTGTATTTACCAAGAAAAACCAAAAAGTCATCTAAAACACTATATTTTATGAATGATTTTCCCCTACAATAGCCAATGATTGAAATCGTCAAACAAAAGCATCCTGCTGGTTATAGCATACTGCCAAATTTAACCATGCCAAGAGTTTAAATGTATCGTTTTTAATGAGTTTGTTGCCATCAATGACAAAAGCATAATAAGCATTGAACACAACAACATCAGAGAAGCACGAAAAAATAGGAATAACTTTCAAATGCGTAATTTTAAAATTGCTCTCGCACAATTTTCTCCTCATATCGGCAATATTGCAGCCAATGCACAGAGCATGTTGCAACAGGCACAACAAGCACAGCAACAAGGTGCCGATATTATCGTATTCCCAGAGCTGGCATTGATTGGCTACCCTGCCGAAGATTTACTGCTGCGTCCAAGCCTAGCAGTACGGATGCAGCAAGGTTTGGAAATTCTGCAGCACGCTCGAGATATCATTCTCATTGCAGGTTATGTGCATATTGATGAAGCAGGGCAACGCTACAATGCTGCCGCACTGATTAAAAATGGGGAAATTTTGGCAAAATACCATAAACAAAATTTGCCCAATTATAGTGTATTTGATGAGCAGCGTTACTTCACAGCAGGCAATCAACACCTGATTTTTGAACATGCAGGGCATAAATTTGCGGTATTAATTTGTGAAGATATTTGGGTGGAAAAAAACACCCAGCAACTGGCTCAACTTGGCGTAGAAACCATTCTCGTACTCAATGCCTCACCTTATGAAGCAGGTAAACCACAAATCCGTCAGGAAATGGTCAGCCAACTTGGCCAAAAAAATAATATCCGTATCATCTATGTCAATCAGGTTGGTGGACAGGATGATTTAATTTTTGATGGTGCTTCTACCGTCATTAATGCCAATGGTGAGATTGCTGCACAAGCACAACTTACCGCAGAGCAGTTACTCATTGCCGAATATCATGCCGAACAAAAAGCCTATATGACGCAGGATAGACCGCCAGTCGCACATACCATTGCCGAAATTTATCAACTCTTGGTGATGTCGGTACGAGATTATGTCAATCGTTCGGGTTTCCCTGGCGTGATACTGGGTTTATCGGGTGGTATAGACTCCGCTTTGACACTGGCGATTGCAGTGGATGCCTTGGGGGCTGAGCGTGTGCAGGCGGTGATGATGCCTTATACTTATACTGCACACATCATCGTTGAAGATGCCGCAGCTCAAGCACAGCGTTTAGGCATTCGCTTTGGGATTGCCGAAATTCACCCTGTGGTTCATGGTTTTATGCAAACCCTCACGCCTTTCCTACCACAAAACAACGCTGCCGATACAACCGAAGAAAATCTACAGGCTCGGGCACGTGGTACGATGCTCATGGCTTTATCCAACAAATTTGGTTATTTGGTATTATCCACAGGCAATAAATCAGAGCTTGCCGTCGGTTATTGTACCTTATATGGCGATATGGCTGGTGGCTTTGCACCACTGAAAGATGTCTATAAAACTATCGTTTTTGAATTGGCCAAATACCGTAACTCACTTGAAAAAGTACCTGTGATTCCAGAACGGGTGATTACGCGTCCGCCATCGGCAGAATTACGCCCAGATCAAAAAGACCAGGATTCTTTGCCGCCGTATGACGTTTTGGATGCCATTTTGTATATGTACCTTGAAGATGATTTAAGTCAAGATAGTATTATCCAAAAGGGCTTTCATGCCGAAATGGTACAACATGTGATTGGTCTTGTGGACAAAAACGAATACAAACGTCGCCAAGCAGCGATTGGGCCTCGTATCAGTTCTCGTGCTTTTGGGCGTGAGCGTCGTTATCCAATTATCAATGGATGGAATGCTGGTGTCTAATTCAATCCATCCATCCATGCAACTTGCAGACAAACTATATCAACTGCAAAAACAATACATCAAAGACCGTTTGCTGGGTGAAAATGCCCAGCACATGCGACAGCTCTTTTTGCAGCAACTCTTTCAGGCTGCCGATCAGATGACTTTGCGTCAAATTATAGATTTGGAACAACTGACAGGTGTGGTACAAGAACAAGTCTTTAAAGTCAATCTTGCACCACCCATGCTCAGTATGATTGGTGAAATGACGCAAAATATTCACGAACAACTACGTCAGACCCATACCCCACTGTCTTCTTTTGTTTCCGAACAACAAGTTGAACACTGGCTACGCAAAGCCTTGGAAATGGAACATTTATTTGATTATATTCAACAAAAAATCAAACACACACCACAAATTCAGGCACTTTGTGCATATTGGATTAATCAGAATATTGAACGCTATACGCCTGAACAATTCAGCCTTGTCGCAGATAAAGCCACTGCTCGGTTACCTCGTCGTATTCAGATATTCTTGCAGGAACAACAACAAAAATTTGAAGAAAAACTGGAAGAAAAAACCGCACAACTCTTTCAGCAACAACTATTGTTTTTGTTTAGCTTACCACCAGAAGAATATCTCACACTGGGGTTGAGCATTTGGGATAGTTTTAAAGATAAACCGATTGCTGAATTTGCAGCACAAGGTTCGCCTGTCGATAGCGAAGAAGTATTTATTTTTATCTATGAATTTTGGAAAGATTTACGCCAAAATCCAAATGTGCAGCAGATTATCCGTAGTGGCATTGGGCAGTTTTATCATGCTTTTGCGGATGAATCCTTGTATTATTTGTTTCAATCCACAGGTCTAAAAGTCGAAAATATCCAGACCGAAGCCGAACGTTTTGTCCCTGCCATTTTGCAGCGTTTGGAACAACTGGGCAAACTTGAGCAACTACTGGACAATATATTACAGCCTTTCTTCCAGCAAGCTGCAACATTGGCAGCGATTGAAGAGCATCTAGCCTAGATATTTTATTTCGTTTTGTAGCTCTGCATCATCATGTATGCAGAGGTTTTTTTACGTGTGTGCAACAAAAAAAAGCTCATACATGGGTTGTATGAGCTTATAAAATGGTGGCTATGACGGGACTTGAACCTGTGACCCCCGCATTATGAGTGCGGTGCTCTAACCAACTGAGCTACATAGCCAAAAAACTGTGGGCATATTATTATC
>SSHE01000046.1 GCA_008017315.1 Acinetobacter sp. | reverse complement strand
GGCCGTAGGATGCGTCACTGGCATAGGCACGACGGTGAACGTGACGACAGCTAGTGGAGACCTGAATGTAGGTCCATTCACCTCCAGTGGCACGACAGCATTTACCGCCAATGGAGCCGGTGCAGATATCATCACTTGCGGCAATATCAATAGCGGTGCGGGTAATCTCACGCTGCAAGCAGGAAGCGGTGCCGATGCCGACGTTAAGCTCAACAACAATGTCACAACCACCGGCACCCTGGCTGTCAACTCGGGCACCGGTGCCGGTTCTGACGTCACTCTGGCTGCGGGTGTCACCGTTTCCGGCGGCACTACCACTGTGACGACGCCGAACCTTGTAGCCGGAGCCAACTCCACCTTGCGCGCTTCCACCGGTGACCTTGATGTGCAGACTAACGCCCCGGGCGGAGGGCTGAGTGTGAACCTGTCCGCAGGAGCGACCCTGGTTTCGACAAACGCCGATGTCGGCTTCAACCGCACGACTGCCGGTGCCATCACGATGACCGGCGGACTGGGCACGCTGCAAGCAGGCGGTGCAACACCGCAGGTTGTTTTCAACGGCGGCAATGGAGCAAATGCAGTCAGCGTAGATGTGAACAACATCATCGGCTGTGCAGAGGGCTCGGGCTCTACTTATTCGGTTATCACCCAGACAGGAGACCTCAATGTCGGGCTGACCAACACATCGGGAGCCACAACTGTGCGCACCAATGGTGTTGGCGCAGATATCATCACCTGCGGCAATATCACATCCACCAATGGTCCTGTCAACATGCAAGCCGGCAGCGGCAACGATGCTGACGTGAAGCTCAACAACAATGTCAGCTCCGGTGGTGCGCTCAATATTACAAGCAGCGGCGGAACAAATTCCGACGTGACGGTGGCCACGGGAGTGACGGTGTCAGGTGCCACCACTACGGTGACGACGCCCCAGCTGACAGTAGATGGTACAGGTATAGTGCGGTCTACGGGTGCTGGAGCTGATTTGCAGATTTCGAGCAATGCGCCGGGCAATGTGCTCAATGTGGCTCTCAACGGTCCGACTGCCACCCTGCAATCTAACTCCGGCAACGTCAATTTCAACACCCCGGGAGCTCAAGGTGCCATCACAGTCACCGGCGGACCTGCTAATGGTGTGATTACAGCTAACGGCGGCAACGGCACGGCTAATTTCAACGGCGGTCTGGCCAATGCTGTGAATGTCAACGTCAATCAGATTAATGCCTGCATCGCCGGGACAGGCACGCCGTTTGACGTGGCTGTGGGTCAGGCGAGCATCTTAGGCGATGTCAGATTTGGACCTATCACATCAAATGGCGACCTGAATTTGTCGAGCCCGGCAAACCTCATGGTCTGTGACGATATCAGGTCAAATGGAGGAAGCATCACCCTCACCTCAGCTGGTGGAGCTGCCAACCAGATCGGCTTTGCTAGCGGAGCTGACCTTTTTGCCAACAACAATGTCACACTGAACACACCCAACCTCAATTTGACTGGCGGGAATAACACGGTCAATGCGTCTACCGGCGACGTCTCAATTCAGAGCAATGGTCCTGGAAGTGCACTGACGGTCAACATGGGAGCCGGTTCTCAGATCAACGCAGCAACTGCCGGCACCGGTGATATCTTCTTCAATCCCACCACGGCAGGCAATGTCAGTGTAGTGACGGCGGGGGCAGGCACAAACGGCTTGCTCAATGCCGGCAGTACGGTCTCGTACGGCGGCGGGGCAGTCACCACCAATGTCAACCAGATCAATGGCTGTGTTGTGTCGAACGGAGCTGGTGTGAGCACTGCTTCAATCACCACGGCGACGGGAGACCTGAATGTAGGTCCATTCACATCCAGTAGCACGACAGCATTTACCGCCAATGGAGCCGGCGCAGATATCATCACTTGCGGCAATATCAATAGCGGTGCGGGTAATCTCACGCTGCAAGCAGGAAGCGGTGCCGATGCCGACGTTAAGCTCAACAACAATGTCACAACCACCGGCACCCTGGCTGTCAACTCGGGCACCGGTGCCGGTTCTGACGTCACTGTAGCCGCAGGAGTCAATGTCAATGGCGGCACGACCAATATTCAAACCCCAAGCCTTGTCGTCGGCAATGGCTCCCAGGTTAACGCCAACACAGGTTTACTGACTGTGGACAGTAATGCGCCAGGAAATGCTCTCAATGTGAACACTGGTACCGGCTCAACTTTGCTTGGCAATGGTGGCGTTACATTTAACCAGGCTGGAGCTGCTAATGAAGGAGCGATAAGCATTACCGGGCAAGGAACAATTAGTGCAGGCTCGGCTGCCAACGATGTAATCTACAACGTAGGGCCGAATCCTCTTGTAGTTAACGTTAATCAAATAATTGGATGTAACGAGATTGTGGGGGCCGGCGGAAATCCGACCTCTGTCAACATGACCACCCAGGTGGGCAACATAGACTTTTGTATGCCCGTCAACACATCCAGCACGACTGGCAACGGTGGACCCATCACCATCGCAGCAAATGGTGGTGCAGTTAACTTAGGTGGTAATGACGTCAATGCCAGCGGCGGCGGCGCAAACGGTAATGGTGGCGCCATCAACATTAGCGGTGCCGGTGGTATTAGCAATGGAGGGAACATCATCTCCAATGGATCTTCCACAGGAACTGGCAATGGCGGACCAATCACCCTCACGGCTCCTGGCACCAACAACATTGTAGTGACCACAATTCAATCCAATGGTGGCACTACTGGTGGAAATGGTGGCAATATCACGACAAATAGTTCTAATTTGAGCGTAACAGGTATCGGGCCCGGCGGGTCAAGCATTTCAGCTAATGGCCCGGCCGGAAATGGCGGCACAGTTAGCATCACTACCACTTCTACCAATCCATTTGTAGCCGGTAATCCTTTCCCCAATGGTACTGCATCCGGCATTTCAGCCAACGGCGGCAATGGAAATGGCGGTACCGTGATGATCGCCAGCGACGGTGCCACCGTTAATCCTGGAGTTACTGTCAGTGCCAACGGCTCTCCTGGAGCTGGCGGTGTAGTGACCTTCGATGCCAATAATCCAGCCAATCCAAATCCGGTCATAACTATTGGCGGGATAGTCAGTGCTACCGGCGGCATACCTGGAACAGGCGTGATCGGACTGGGGACTGGAGCCGGCCAGAACCTGATCGTCAATATACCGGGAGCTGGTGCCTTGAACGCTGGACAGCAGGTGACCATCGGTAATATCGATCCTAATACCGGGCTAGCCGCAGGACCACCGGCCGGCAATCTTTTTGTGGCACCGTTCCCTTCTGCGCCATTCCCAAGCGGACCCTTCAATACGCCAAACGTAGTTATTAACGGAAATCTAGTGCCGCCGCCTCTTCCGCCAACAGGGGGCAACCTGCAGCAACCGCCTGGCGGGGGATTCAACCTGTTAGCTTTCTTGTTGGGCCTTAACTCCCTGAGCGGGGAACCGCTCGATGCTCAACTGCTTGGTCTTAGAATACCGACCGATGTCACTAAAGTTGATCAAGAAAACGACAGCGACATCTTGGACGACGAAATCGCTCAGCAAAAGAACCTCGGTAAACATTGCGGTCTGATAGAAGGCAGCAAGACCTTTGCCGACAATTTTGACCAGGCTGAGTTGAGTCGAGTCTCCGCTGAGAACATTACTGTTGCTTCTAACTCAGGCGGAACACATTTCAATCTACAGGACGGTAACATGCTCTTTGCCTCCGAAAAGGCAATTACTGTGGAGACTCCGTTAGGAACGGTACATATTCCAGCCGGTGCAATAGCTTTCGTTATGGTTCAGGGCCCGGACGTAGCTGTATACGACTTGCATCAATCAAGGCAGGATGCTACGCAGGTTGTGACCGGCAAGAAGCTTATCACCTTGGATCCAGGCCGGTTGCTTGTACTAACGGAGCAGCAAACAAGAGACTTTGAACGCGTTATCAGCCGTTGTCGTTGCATCGGTTATCGAAATCCCCGGGAGGAGGACATCAATGAGAACATCAAGGCTTTCGCCATGGACTTCTCTATACCGTCGATAGTTTCTAATGTTCAACCACTCAGGCAGATGTTGGGAGCCAGGAGCGGACCGGAGAAGGCCGCCATGGATAAGATCCTCAAGAACTCCGCCTTGCTCATGCAGTTAACAGCAATTGCGGGTCCGTTCAAGGATGGTAATTAGAGTCCTGCTATTGGTAAAGTTATGGGCTAGACGCCACTCATGGTGCAGAAGTGTGCCCGGTGTTATTGTTTACCTTCCTGAATAAAGAATGGAGAAGAAATGAGTCTTAAACCTGAGTTAGAAGCAATAAGCCTTTGCGAAAGAGTACTGCAAGACCTGTTCAGGAGAGATGCCGTTACACTGGTGAATGTCCACAACGGAGTAAGTTCCCAGGCGTTTCCGACCATGGTGCCCGTGCTCTACGCGTTTGCTCAGCTAAGAGCCCATCCTGATCCGTTTACCTATCAGTTCAAGGTGCTCAATCCTGAGGGGGTTCTTGTTAGCCAATCTTCCTCTGGACAAGTAGAAGGGTTGGTTAACCCCAACGGCATGCACAAAGTAATAAGTGTCTTTTCTGGTTTGTTGTTCCCAACACCAGGTGTTTACAGAGTAGTCTTAGAAGTGGACGGTGTAGAGATTGGCTCTATTCCCTATGAAGTCGAGCATATTGTCGTCAATCAACCAGCAGCCGTTTAAAGTAATCAAGGTTAATAACTAGTGCTTGATGCGAAAGCCGGGCGCTGTATAGTCTCCTTTTCGGTTCGCCGAAGGGATGGTGGTTTCGTTTCCATCTCTCAACGGATCTTCCTTTCTTACAACCGGCAAAATGCCGAAAACAAGGCAATGATGGGCGTCGTCGATTTCAGTGTTTTCAGTATGGACGCGAATATTAGCGAAAATCAACGATACAAATGGATATTACGTGGTAGAATGTGGACGCGCTGTATATTCAGCGTTCCTACAAAAGAGTTGGCGACAAGGTCTATCAGACCGTATTTTTGCGTGAGAGCTATCGCGAAAATGGCAAGAACAAGAAGCGCTCAATACGGCTCTGTTGCAAAAATCGCCTAAATTTCTAGATTACGAATGGCCTTTTGGTAATCACCTTCGATGGAAGCAAGCGACAGATGCTGGTAAAGCTCCAGACTCGATCTGTTTCCATGTCCAGATATGAGCTGAATCTTTGCCAGCATCTGTCGCTTGCTTCCATCGAAGGTGATTACCAAAAGGCCATTCGTAATCTAGAAATTTAGGCGATTTTTGCAACAGAGCCGTATTGAGCGCTTC
>SSHE01000027.1 GCA_008017315.1 Acinetobacter sp. | reverse complement strand
GTTCTGTAAATTGACTCAGCCACTTATCAAGGGTAGGTCTGCTGATTTGAAAGTCTCGGCAGGTTTGGCTTTTGGATTTGCCATTAATATGTGCATTAACTGCACGTTGGCGTAGATCAATTGAATAGCAGCTCATCTTTAAGTCCTTTTAATGGACAGGAAATGTGTATTGTAAATGTTTTAAATGAAAATACTATAGCACTCGTGCCCCTTTTTTCGTCAATATTGTTGATTTGGCAAACTATATTAACGAAAAATATGATACTCATAGGAAAGACTATGTAAACATGCACGGTTAAAAAATTGTGCCAAATTTACGCCATGAAAAATAAGATAGAAAGTAATTGCATGAATTATATTAAAATCAGTATCCAATGACACATTGGAACATTTGCCCTCTATCATGTGAAGAATCGAATTTTGTACCATCATTCAGCCAACCTGTATAATGAGTTTTAATCAACGCCCCTTTGATCGCTTCTTTGCCCTCACCAACGACGACATCCATCATTTGTAATTCGCTTGTCATATTCAACACTCTCCAATCCATTACATCAGGCAGATTCAATAAAACAGCTCGAAATGGGCTTGTATTTTCAGAAATAACCGCCATACTGTACGTATATACAATAAAAAATATCATTTTGGTTTTGATAGTCTGTTCTCCAGACAGACTATCTAACTTTGCAGTCTATTTCCCTTTAGGCTGCATTTTTTTGCCCAACCGATGATTTAAGTCTGATCATCCATGACAAGGCTTCGAGGTTATTTAGCTATCTTAAAGCTATCTTTTAAATCTAAGATACGGTTAAACACAGGTTTTTCTACTGAATGGTCATAACGGTCTGCGACAAAATAGCCCTCACGTTCAAATTGAAAACGATCTTCTGCCAGAGCTTGAGCCAATGTAGGTTCAATTACTGCCTGAACAACTTGCAAGGAATCAGGATTTAAATTATTGATAAAATCCTCACCCTGTTCAGGGTCAGCAATGCTAAATAGGCGATCATAAATTCGCACTTCGGCAGGAATCCCTTTGCTTACAGAAACCCAATGAATCACACCTTTAACTTTGCGTCCCTCTGGATTTTTACCCAACGTATCCACATCAACCGAGCATTTTAATTCAATCACGTCACCGTTTTCGTCTTTAATGACTTCATCACATTTCATCACATAAGCATGACGCAAACGCACTTCACCCTCTGGAATTAAACGCTTAAAGCCTTTTGGTGGCACTTCCTCAAAATCTTTACGGTCGATATAAATTTCACGAGTTAAAGGAATCACACGTTCGCCCATATCGACATTGGGATGACGTGCATGACCTAAATCCAATTCTTCGGGCAAATTGGTTAGCGTCACTTTTAATGGATTGAGTACCGCCATGCCACGAGCGGCGGTATTTTCCAGTGATTGACGGATACAAAACTCAAGCATTGCGACATCGACAATACCATCGGTTTTTGATACGCCAACACGTTTACAGAAATCTTTTAGACCCTCTGCGGTAAAACCACGACGACGCATACCGACTACGGTTGGCATACGTGGATCGTCCCAACCTTTGACAAAACCACCTTCAACCAGACGGCGTAATTTACGTTTTGAAGTAATGGTATAGTCAATATTTAAACGAGAAGATTCATATTGACGTGGTACGGCAGGTGAATGGACTTTTGCCACCACCCAATCATAAAACGGACGATGATCGACAAACTCCAGCGTACACAGCGAATGGGTAATGCCTTCTATCGCATCAGACAATGGGTGAGCGTAGTCATACATGGGGTAAATTTTCCATGTATCGCCTGTTTGATGATGTTCGCTATGTAAAACACGATACAGAATCGGGTCACGCATATGCACATTCGGGCTTGCCATATCAATTTTGGCACGCAATACCGCTTTGCCTTCACCCAATTCACCAGTTTTCATTTGTTCAAAACGAGTTAAATTTTCTTCTATTGTTGCATCACGATAAGGCGAATTTTTTCCGACTTCAACAAAGCTCCCCCGATTAAGTTTAATTTGTTCTGGGCTTTGTAAATCGACGTAGGCATCACCTTGTTTGATGAGTTGGATTGCCCATTGATACAACTGTTCAAAATAGCTAGACGCATAACGTGGTTCACCATTCCAATGAAAACCTAACCACTCAATATCACCCTTAATCCCATCCACATATTCCTGCTCTTCGGCATCGGGATTGGTATCATCAAAACGTAAGTTACATTTACCATTAAATTCTTCGGCAATACTAAAATTTAGGCAAATCGCCTTAACATGACCAATATGCAAATATCCATTTGGTTCAGGTGGAAAACGCGTGACAACTTGTTGTGTATGTCCTGCTTGCACATCATCAGTGATAATTTGACGGATAAAATCCAAGCCTGCCTGTTGCTGTGCCTGCTGTTCAACCTCAATATTGGACTGGGTTGAGGAAATATTCGGCACATTATTTACAACATCATTAGCGTTCATAGTCACACATCACGAAAAAATTAAGGTTAAAAACAGAGCAAAAACCAATTTAACGAGAATTAATTCACATAATTGCTACTTTCTCATACGAAAAATTGTTTTTTTACTTGCCATGCAGTTTACAGTTTGCTTATGCTTCTCTCAACTAAAAAACACATGGCTTTTGAAGTCCATGTTCAGGAGATGATGAAATGAGTTTTCCTCAAGTTGAATTAAACACCAACAAGGGTCGTATTGTACTTGAACTTAACAGTGAAAAGGCCCCAAAAACCGTAGAAAATTTTTTACAATATGTTCGTGACGGTTTTTATGATGGCGTGATTTTCCACCGTGTGATTGATAGCTTCATGATTCAAGGAGGTGGTATGGATGAAAACTTTAAAGAGAAAGCCACTCGTGATTCGATTGAAAATGAAGCGGATAATGGTTTGACCAATGATGAAGGTACGATTGCCATGGCACGTACTCAAGCCCCACATTCCGCCTCTGCACAATTTTTTATCAATGTTAAAAATAATAGCTTCCTGAATCACACGAGCAAAACCGCACAGGGTTGGGGTTATGCTGTGTTTGGTAAAGTCGTAGAAGGTATGGATGTAGTGGCGGCGATTAAAGGCGTACGTACAGGCAGTCGTGGCTATCATCAAGACGTACCTCTTGAGAATGTGGTGATTGAATCTGCAAAAATTATTGCTGAATAAAAAATCCCTCCTGAACGGCACTGCCGTGCAAGTCCCTTTTCCAAAGGGAGGAGCGTTACATAGCATATTGAAGAGACGATTTATGCAACAACTGTTTATCTCAGATTTGCATTTATCCAATGAACACCCTCGACTGGTTCGGGGGTTTTTAGCGTTATTGGCAAAATATCAAACCCAACCAACGGAACTGTATATTCTCGGTGACTGGTTTAACGCATGGCTCTCTGATAGCGACCCGAGTGAGTGGCTACTGCCTATCGTCAAACAATTACGAGAATTTACCGCAACTGGCAATAAAGTTTATTTTCTCTGTGGCAATCGGGATTTTGTGTTAGGACAAAAATTTTTAGACCGTTTTGATGCAAAATTATTACAAGAACCGTATATTTACCAGTTTGATGGCTTAACGATTCGACTGGAACATGGCGATGCCCTGTGTACCGATGATATAAGCTATCAAAAGTTTAAAAAAGTCATTCGCAATCCATTTTTACTGGGTTTTATTAAGTTATTTCCATTTTATCTAAAACGTAAACTTGCTGATTTTTTTAGGAAAAAAAGTACGCAGCGACAAAGCCAAGCCCATTATCAACCCATAGATGTCAATACTGATGAAGTATTCAAACAGATGCAAGGTATTGATATTTTAATTCATGGACATACCCACCGCCCTGCAATTCATGCGTTAAATGCCCATCAACAACGTATTGTTTTGGGTGATTGGCGTGAAAATAAATACCATCAGCAAGGCACTGCTAGAATTTTACTGCTAAAATCCCACAACGACATTGCATTTTTAGACTGGCATTTTGAATGATACACCCTCACCATATTGTTGATGCACGACAACAGCCCTGCCCGATGCCGATTTTAATGCTTAAACGTGCGTTAAAATCTTTGGCGAAAGGTCAAATTATTTTGGTACAAAGTACTGACCCACATAGTCAGCAGGATTTAACCCATTTTTGTCAGGTACAGGGTTTAACGATTCATCATAGCGAAGTGCAACATGATGAGTTTTATTATTATATTGAGAGTTAAACTCAGCTATGTTTTCCAATGTCCGAGAACAATGGTTCTCCAATATCCGTGGTGATGTCCTTGCAGGCCTAGTTGTTGGTCTTGCACTCATTCCCGAAGCCATTGCTTTTTCTATTATTGCAGGTGTAGATCCAAAAATTGGTTTGTATGCTTCATTCTGTATTGCGATTGTGATTTCATTTGTCGGTGGACGACCTGCCATGATTTCAGCAGCGACTGGGGCAATGGCATTACTCATGGTCACACTGGTGAAAGAGCATGGACTCGAGTATCTATTTGCTGCAACAATTCTAACAGGGGTGATTCAAATTTTGGCAGGCTATTTCAAACTTGCCAAACTGATGCGATTTGTGTCGAAATCGGTCGTCATTGGCTTTGTAAATGCCTTAGCTATCTTAATTTTTATGGCACAACTGCCCGAACTCATTCACGGTACATGGCATGTTTATGCCTTGGTTGCTTTGGGATTAGCCATTATTTATCTGTTCCCATTAATTCCCCAGATTGGTAAATTACTTCCCTCCCCACTGGTCTGTATTATCATCATTACATTCATGACCATCATCTTGGGCATCGATATTAGAACTGTGAGCGATATGGGAGCGTTACCCGATACTTTGCCCATATTTTTAATTCCTGATATTCCATTTAATCTTGAAACACTACACATTATTCTACCTTATTCGATCGCACTAGCAGCAGTGGGTTTACTAGAATCCATGATGACCGCAACCATTGTTGATGAAATGACCGATACTCCAAGTGATAAATTTCAGGAATGTAAGGGGCAAGGTATTGCCAATATTACATCTGGCTTTATGGGCGGCATGGCAGGCTGTGCTATGATTGGGCAATCTATGATTAATGTAAAATCAGGTGGTTTAACCCGACTTTCTACATTTTCAGCAGGGATTTTTTTGCTTATTTTGGTGATCTTTTTAAGTGATTGGCTCAAGTTTATTCCTATGGCTGCATTGGTCGCTGTAATGATTATGGTATCTATCAGCACCTTTGAATGGACTTCTTTAACCACGTTTAAACAAAATCCACAAAGTAGTAATATGGTGATGATTGCAACGGTTATCGTAGTGGTTGCGACACATAATTTAGCCTTAGGTGTCCTGACTGGGGTATTACTTTCAGCATTATTTCTCGCCAATAAGCTCGAAAATGATATTCAAGTCATATCTTCCCTTGAAGGCAATATGCGTTTATATGATTTACATGGTCAAATATTTTTTAGTTCATCGGAAAAATTTATACAAGGTTTTGACTTTAAAGAAGATGTGAAAGATGTGGTGATTGATTTAACCCACTCCCATATTTGGGACGTGACTTCAGTCGCCATGCTTGATTCAGTGGTCAATAAATTTCAGAAAAATGGCGTTCGTGTGACTGTACGAGGGTTAAATGAAGCCAGTTCGATAATGATTGATAAATATGGAACGTATGCCAAATTTTAAGTGACTCTCATGTCATGCCAATGATGAATCAGCAATGCAGCTCAAACCACTGGTACGATTGCTGGATTCGTTTAAGGTCATGGGAATAAAATATCCTATCTTTCGATAAAGTTTACATCAGGTAATGAATACCCTAAAAAGTATTGCTACACAAGAAAGAGTGCGGTTTTAAAACAATATACAGAAAAAAAGCCGCTTTATGATAAAGCGGCTTTTTCAAGACGATGCGAAAATTACATCATTCCGCCCATACCACCCATACCGCCCATATCTGGTGCAGCAGGTTTGTCTTCTGGGATATCTGTAATCATAGCTTCTGTGGTGAGCATTAAGCCTGCTACAGATGCAGCATGTTCAAGTGCCGAACGGGTCACTTTGGCAGGGTCTAGGATACCCATTTCCAACATATCGCCATATTCGCCCGTTGCAGCGTTATAACCATAGTTACCTGCACCATTTTTCACTGCATTAATCACGACTGATGGTTCATCACCTGCATTGGCAACGATTTGGCGTAGTGGGGCTTCAATCGCACGACGCAAAATATTGATACCAGCGGTTTGGTCATCATTGATGCCTGTTAAACCATCCAATGCAGCAATGGCACGGACAAGAGCAACACCACCACCAGCAACCACACCTTCTTCAACTGCGGCACGTGTTGCATGAAGTGCATCATCGACACGATCTTTTTTCTCTTTCATTTCGACTTCGGTCGCTGCACCGATTTTAATCACAGCGACACCGCCAGCAAGTTTGGCAACACGCTCTTGCAATTTTTCTTTGTCGTATTCAGAAGTTGCTTCTTCGATCTGAGCACGGATTTGTTGAACACGCTCAGCAATTTGTGCTGCATCACCAGCACCATCTACAATCACGGTATTTTCTTTCGATACAGTAATCTTGTGTGCTGTACCCAAATCTTGTAGAGATGCTTGTTCTAAAGACATGCCCACTTCTTCAGAAATCACGGTTGCACCAGTCAAAATTGCAATGTCTTGTAGCATGGCTTTACGACGGTCACCAAAGCCTGGTGCTTTGACTGCACAGACTTTGATAATGCCACGCATATTATTGACCACCAATGTTGCCAATGCTTCGCCTTCGACATCTTCAGCGATGATTAAAAGTGGTTTGCCTGTTTTGGCCACTGCTTCCAATACAGTAATCAATTCACGGATATTACTGATTTTTTTATCCACCAAAAGAATAAATGGATTTTCCAGCTCTGCAGTCAAAGTATCTTGTTTGTTGGCAAAGTATGGGCTGATATAGCCACGGTCAAACTGCATACCCTCAACAACATCCAGTGCATCTTCAAAGCCTGAACCTTCTTCAACGGTAATCACGCCTTCTTTACCGACTTTTTCCATCGCTTGAGCAATTAATTTACCAACTGTTGTATCAGAATTGGCAGAGATTGAACCCACTTGTTCAATCGCTTTGGTATCAGAAGCAGGTTTTGCCGTGGTACGGATATTTTCCACTACTGCACGTACTGCAAGGTCGATACCACGTTTTAAGTCCATTGGGTTCATACCTGCTGTGACAGATTTAATCCCTTCATTTAAAATGGCTTGTGCAAGTACAGTTGCTGTGGTTGTACCATCACCAGCGATATCATTGGTTTTTGAAGACACTTCACGCACCAATTGTGCACCCATGTTTTCAAACTTATCTTTTAGGGTAATTTCTTTGGCAACGGTTACACCATCTTTGGTGATGTGCGGTGCACCAAAAGAACGGTCTATCACCACATTACGACCTTTCGGGCCCAAAGTCACTTTTACTGCATCTGCAAGGGTGTTTACCCCTGAAATCATTTTTGAACGTGCTGAATCACCAAATTTTACGTCTTTTGCTGACATGGTTTACTCCAAATATTGTGATATTGTGAATGAAAAAATCCGAATCTTAGTCTTCTAAAATCGCTAAAATATCAGACTCTTTCATAATCATTAATTCTTCACCATTTACTTTTACCGTTGTACCAGCATAAGTACCGAATAATACTTTGTCGCCAACCTTTACATCTAAAGTACGGAAACCGTTATCAGTGATTTGACCATTGCCTACAGCAATCACTTCACCTTGTGCTGGTTTTTCGGCTGCCGAACCTGGTAGTAAAATTCCACCAGCAGTTTTGGTTTCTTCTTCAACACGGCGAATCACTACACGGTCATGTAATGGACGAATATTGCTCATATTTTACTCCATAGACTTGAGTCTAAAATTCCATAAGATGGGATGAATTTCTGCATACCACTTTATGCTTTGCTTTAAATAAATACTTGTTTGTGTAGTGGGGTTGCAAATGCCAGCTTCAAGGGGAAATAAATAAATTTTTATCGTTTCTGCTGTTTTTTTATCCATTTATTTTGATTTCTTTTTACCCATTTTAATTTGAGTTCTCTCCCAAAAAGCATCAAAAGCATTTTTTTAACACAATGTATTGATTATTAATAAAATTTAAAAAATACGACTTTTAGCAACGATATTCACGCAATGATATTGGTCATGATGACTACTCTTCGTATTCAAAGATACCGCACAACTTTTAAACGCCAATCTGTGTCGCTAAACTACTATACAAGTCGCCTATTTCTCGGCATGATAAGAAGCGAATACTTTAGGCTCATCACTATGACAACAATGAATTGGACAACGCTACTTGCCGCCACACGTCTAGGTAGCAAAAAAAGCGTATCAGAACAAGCCCGTAGCCCATTTCACAAAGACTATGACCGTATTATTTTTTCGCAAAGTTTTAGACAACTCAACCGTAAAACCCAAGTGCATCCACTCACTCAACATGATGGGATTCATACTCGCCTGACACATTCACTCGAAGTGTCTTGTATTGGACGTTCACTGGGTATGCTGGCTGCGGAAAAAATCGAAAAACACTTGCCTGCATGGATTAGTCCTGCCGATGTTGGTGCGATTATTCAGGCGGCATGTTTAGCACACGATATTGGCAATCCACCGTTTGGACATGCAGGTGAATATGCCATTCGGGATTGGTTCGATCAAACCTACCACTTAAAGCCTTATTTGTTCAGTGCCGAGCAATGGGCAGATTTACGCCAATTTGAAGGCAATGCACAAGGGCTCAGAATTTTAACTCGTCTGGACTATCACCCTAATGATGGCGGTATGCGTCTCACCTGTGCCACCTTGGGGGCATATTTAAAATACCCTTGGCTAAGTGAAGTTATTGATGATACACAGTTTAAACCCAATTACTTACGTCCAAAATTTGGCTGTTATCGTAGCGAAAAAGACCTGTTACAGACTATCGCCGAACAACTTGGTTTAATTCAGCTTGGGGATGCTCATTATTGTCGTCATCCGCTCACCTATTTGCTGGAAGCGGCGGATGATATTTGTTATGCCCTTATTGACCTTGAGGATGGTATTATTTTAAATATGCTGTCCTATGAAGAAGTTGAACCGATTTTTATCGCACTCATTGCCGACTATGGTTTGCCTGAAGAATTGGCAAAAAATACCTCATGGCAACAGAAAATTGCTGCTTTGCGTGGCCGCGCGATGAAGCGTTTAGTCGATAAAGTCACTGATGCCTTTGCCTATCATCATGATGAATTATTAACAGGTCAGCTCAAAGGTAGCCTCCTGCATTATTGTCCAGCTGATATTAGCCAAGGCATTCAACAGGCAAAAGATTTAGCACGAGAAAAAATTTTTAATCATCGTAGTAAAGCAGATTTAGAATTGTTAGCCCATGCCAGTTTACAACATTTACTCAATGCCTTTATTCCATTGACTGCTCCCAATCGGCAAATGAGTTTTAAAGAACAGCGTTTATTGGTGATTCTCAATAGTCTAGGAGTGAGCTTAGCAAATGATCATTACCATAATGTCATGCAAGTATTAGATGTGATTAGTAAATTTTCTGACCATCAAGCCTATGCGATTTCACAGGAATTACAGGGCAATAAAGTGGGGTTGCTTTAAACTGTCTAGTGCAAATAACTGTATTTTTTGCCACAATACCCACAAACTTTATAGATAGAACAACCTTATGATTGGCTCTTTAACAGGCGAAGTGCTTTACCTCGAAGCACCCACCGTGATTTTAAATGTAAATGGTGTCGGCTATGAAGTCGATACGCCACTTTCTACCTTTTGCCAACTCAAAAAAGGCGAAAGCGTCACGTTATGGACGCATTTTGTAGTACGAGAAGATGCACAACAGCTTTACGGTTTTTTAGAGATGCAGGATAAAATCATTTTCCGTACGCTGTTAAAAGTCAATGGCATTGGAGCAAAAATGGCATTGGGGATTTTATCCAGCTTAAGTGTCGAAATGCTGATTTATACCATTGAACATGAAGACATTAATACCTTGGTTAAAGTGCCAGGAATTGGCAAAAAAACCGCCGAGCGTTTGATTATCGAATTACGTGACCGTTTTAAAGCTTTGAGTAAAACATCTAGCTCTACCGCCTCACCAAGTTTGGAACGCTTACAATTTCTACCTGACTCCCCTGTGGCAGAAGCCGAAGCGGCTTTGGTATCATTAGGTTATAAACCAATTGAAGCTCAAAAAGCCGTTGCAGCCGTTAAAGGTGACCTACAAGATAGTGCAGAGTTGATTCGTGCTGCACTGAAATCCATGATGAAGTAAGGTCAATCCCTATTGACCTTATTTCTATTGAGCAGCAAATTTATGCTATATTTAGCTATAGCAAAATCGAGTGGAGAAAATCCATGAATGTACAAGAAATGATACAACGTAGCCGAGAAATGGCGGCAAACCGCACACCAGCAGAGAGTTTAGCATTTTTGCAACGTGCCAATATTTTAGACCAAAATGGGCATTATAAAGAAGAGTTTTTTTCTGCTGAAACAGTCGCAGCCAGTCGAGCAAAAGGATCAAAAACACTGGTGCGAGCGTGTGTAAATGTACAGCAATAAAACCTCTTTTGTTTTTGGTTTTCATGGTTTAGATGAAACCATTGGGCGAGAAATTGTTGCAGGACAACGAGATTTAAAGCCAAGTCAAAATCGTTACGATTGGTTAGGACATGGGGTTTATTTTTGGGAAGATAATCTAGCCAGAGCCAAAAAATGGGCAGATGACCAAAGTAAACGTAAGCAAACCAGTGTCAAACAACCTTTTGCAATCGGTGCAGTGATTGATTTAGGCAATTGTTTTGATTTATTACGTCAGGATTGTTTAGATTTTTTGGCGGTACAATATGAGAATATGCTACAAGAATCAGCTCTAAGCAATGAACCCATCCCACAAAATAAGGCATGGACAGCAGCAGATATTGATTTTAAAAAACGAGAATTAGATTGTGCTGTGATTCGTTATGCCATAGAAGCTGCAAAAGATATCGGCGTAATGTATGATTCTGTCAGAGCCGCCTTCTGGGAAGGGCAAGAGTTGTATCCATCAGCAGGTTTTAAACAATATAATCATATTCAAATTGCTGTGATTAACCCTCAATGTATTAAAGGTTTATTTATCCCTCGTTAAGCAGCATTCAAAAATTATGCTGATACATTTCACATAAACCTTAACTGTTCCAAAGATAAAATATTTAGAGAAATATCATGCAAGATCGCTTAATCAGTGGTGTAGAAAAACCCGAAGATAATTTTGACCGTGCCATTCGCCCGACTTCCCTAGCCGATTATGTCGGACAGCCGATTGTCCGTGAGCAAATGGAAATTTTTATCGGTGCAGCACGTGGACGTGGTGAAGCTCTCGACCATACGCTCATTTTTGGCCCACCAGGTTTGGGGAAAACCACCCTTGCCAATATTATCGCACGAGAAATGGGCGGCAATCTTAAATCCACTTCAGGGCCTGTACTGGAGCGTGCAGGCGATTTAGCCGCCATGCTCACCAATCTTGAAGAAGGTGATGTGTTATTTATTGATGAAATTCATCGTCTTTCACCTGTGATTGAAGAAATTCTCTATCCAGCGATGGAAGATTATCAGCTGGATATTATGATTGGTGAAGGCCCTGCTGCACGTTCGATTAAACTGGATTTACCCCCTTTTACCCTTGTTGCAGCGACAACACGGGCAGGACTTTTAACTTCACCTTTGCGTGACCGTTTTGGTATTGTACAGCGTCTGGAGTTTTATTCGGTTGAAGATTTAACCTATATCGTCAGTCGTTCCGCTCGTTTGATGGATGTTCCTATCACACAAGATGGAGCCATGGAAATCGCTCGACGTTCTCGAGGCACGCCTCGTATTGCCAATCGATTATTGCGTCGGGTTCGGGATTATGCACAGGTCAAAGGCACAGGTGAAGTCACGCAAGATATGGCACAAAAAGCCCTCAATATGCTTAAAGTCGATAAAGATGGCTTGGATACTTTAGACCGTCGTTATTTGTCGATGTTATTAGAACGCTTTGAGGGTCGTCCGACAGGTGTTGAGGCATTGGCGGCTGCAATGGCAGAAGATAGCGGTACGTTGGAAGATGTGATTGAACCGTATCTGATTCAGCAAGGCTATGTCATGCGTACCGCACGTGGACGAATTGCCACCAATATGGCGTATGTACAATTTGGCATGACACCACCTGAACGAGGATAAAATCTTACAACTTCAATCAAGCGAAAGCATATTTACATCGTATCACCCCTTCACACTTGACATTTTTTGTCAGTTTTCCACATTTTTAAACCCAATAGTAAAGAAATGATGTCATTTTTTGCCAATTCATTTTTATTAAAAACTGAAAGATATTTTATACTCTATAAACAAATGAATGATTAGTAATTGATAATATTGTATTTTTATAAAAATCATGCTTTTAAAACAGCTTGACACGCTTTTTCGCCGATCTAAATCACAGCATAGATTTGACATTTTATGCAATAGTGCAAGCTGCAATTTTCTATATACTGCATACAAAGGGAAATTTTCCTACCTAAAAACTCATATTTAGGCAAGACTTAAAGCTATATTTTATATACAACTTTAGTCAAACCTATACCGAATAATGACAATAAATAAGCATGATAAATGCACTTTACTCCAGAGCAAGGCGAGTGGTTATTTGATAATCACTCGCCATATTTTTATCGATGTGCTGCTAATTGTTCTCGAAGAAGCGTTAAGGCTTGTTTGGCAAGTTGCTCCGCATTTTGTGTCGCATCCAAGCGTACGATACGCTGTGGATATTGCAAAAAAAGTTGTTGATAACTCGCTCGAACACGCGTAAAAAACGCTCGTTTTTCCTGTTCAAAACGGTCAAGTTCGCCACGTTTTTGTGCACGTTGTATGCCTAATTCCACAGGTGCATCCAACCAAAAGGTTAAATCAGGCAAACGTTGCACAAAATGTTCTGTCAAAAGTTGAATCTGTGCCAAGTCCATGCCTCGCCCACCATGCTGATAAGCAATACTGGCATCGACGAAACGGTCACACAAGACGATTTTTTGCTGTGCCAATGCGGGTAGAATCACATGTTCGAGATGCTGTGCTCGGGCTGCATAAAGTAACAGTAATTCAGTCGCATTTGCCATTTTTTCCTGATCAGGCTGCAATAACACGGCACGGATTTTTTCAGCTAAAGGTGTTCCACCTGGTTCTCTGGTGAGGATAACCTCATATTGTGCAGATAGAGCCTGCTGCAAGGTGGCGATTAGGGTACTTTTTCCTACCCCTTCTGTACCTTCAAAACTAATAAACATAATGCTTCCTGATGAATAACCTTATTTCTTTTGCTTCAATGTCGCCAAATATTGGCGTACTGCCTGATTATGCTGTTCTAGCGTTGTACTAAATTGATGCCCACCATGTCCTGTTGCAACAAAGTACAGACTATTGGATTGATCGGGATGCAAAGCAGCCACCATGGAACGCTGGC
The DNA here is from genome assembly GCA_008017315.1 of Acinetobacter sp. Lineage (GTDB taxonomy): Bacteria > Pseudomonadota > Gammaproteobacteria > Pseudomonadales > Moraxellaceae > Acinetobacter. The sequence goes on along the minus strand of SSHE01000027.1, from coordinate 32,971 downwards.
TGGGCATCGCAATCGGGGTTGGCGGTAGCCCAGCAATCGTATAGGTATTATAGGCTGTCGGTGTGGTTAAATCTTTACGACGAATATTACCTGTATAACGATCCCCCATACCATAAATCACGGTTGGGTCAGTTTGCAAACGCATCCCAATGTTGAGACGGCGTACAAACACCCCTGCAACTTGTGTCCGTTCGGATTCAAGTGCCGTTTCTTTTTCTACAATGGATGCCATAATCAAAGCTTCATATTTATTGTGATAGGGTAAATTCTGCTCACGCTTCGCCCATGCGTCATTGAGGTTTTTGATTTGCTGTTGATATAGATTTTTGAGGATATTGATATCACTTTCACCTTTGGCAAAAAAATAGGTATTCGGTGCAAATAATCCTTCGGGATGGGCATATTCCGCCCCTATTTTTTGCATAATTTGGCTATCACTTAAATGTAAAATACTCTTTTTGACATACGGGTCAGCTTGTAGCTTGGCTTTAAGTTGTTTAAAGGTTGTCCCTTCAATCACTTGGATTCGATTCATTTGTGCATTATTGGCATCACTCAGCATATCCAGCACATGACGCACAGTCATGCCCTGCCGAACCTCATAAACCCCTGCTTTTAATGTGTCATGAATAAAAATACGTTGATAGATTTTGAGTATGACTGCAAATTTTACCTGTTTTTGTTCGGTTAAATCTTGAATGAATGAAGAATAGGTTTGCCCTTTTTCTATGGACAATAATTGTACCTTATGCTGTACAGGATAAGGCTTGAATAAACTTTGCGACAACATGAAAAAAATGACCGCTACCAATAAAATCAACGAAGCGAACATAAATATCAGTATTTTTTTCCAGCGAAAATTTTTCATCCGAGGTTTATTTTTCTTTGATTTTGTGTGTTTTGCTTGTGCCATAACAGATTAAACCAGTTGTTGCAGTTGTAAGGATTGAAAAAGCGTCATACATGGTACTGTATCCAGTGACTGTATGTGTGCATCTAATTGCAGTGTATCCATGATTTGCATTGGATGTAAGGCATTACAGAAAAATCCCGCACGAATCTGTGGCAGCTCTGACTGGCTAATGATACGGATTTGATGCACAATTTGATAGTGCTGCATACGGGCTAAAATTTCCTGACGCATCACCCCTTCAATCCCAGCCAGTTGTAAATCAGGCGTACACCATATGCCATCAATATAGACAAAACAATTACTGGCAATCCCTTCAACCAAATGCTGTTGTTGATCAAAACACAAGGCCTCATCCCAGCCTCGTTGTAATGCATTGTCCTTTAAAATCACCTGTTCCAAACGATTCAGGGTTTTGATGCCTTTTAATGGCTGAAAGCTTGTTGCCAAAGTCTCAGGCATGATGCCGATACGATGTACATGTGTTGGGGCGTTCGGCTGCACTGTATTTTGATAAAAATAAGTATAAATATCCGTAGTTTGCTGTGGTATCGCATAGCCACGCTGTGCCACGCCACGACTCAGCACAATTTTGACGATTCCCTCTGCATCTGCTGCAAGCTGTTTGAGCAACATCGCTTTGTTATTTTTTATGCTTTGTATATCACAATTCATTCTTAATGCAGAAATCGCCTGTTGTAGCCTTGCGATATGCCGTTCCCACAATAGGATTTCACCTGCTTTTAAGCGTGCTGTGGTAAAGCAGCCATCTCCGTACAAAAATGCTCTATCTTCAATAGAAACAATATGTTGTTCCACAATATCCGCATTTTTTAGGTACAGCATAGCACTATCCTTGATTTTAACTTTCCGCATCATTTCAAACTTATCCAATACCACAAAGCACTTTTTTTCATATCAAATGCGTTTTTAATTATTTTTTATGGATTAAAAATATTTCTATGCTTGCCACATCCAAACATGACTTCATTTAAATACAGGAATCAACGATGAAAATTTCACGACTTAAAACAGGTATTGCCATTGCACTCATCGGTTTATCTAGTAGCACTTTTGCAGCCAAAGACTTTCTAAATGTCTCTTATGACCCAACACGTGAACTTTATGATGAATTTAATCAGTCATTTGCAACGTGGTGGAAACATAAAACCAAACAGGACATTCATTTTAAACAATCACACGGTGGTTCTGGTAAACAAGCTCGTGCGGTGATTGATGGTTTAAATGCCGATGTAGTTACGCTGGCACTGGCAGCCGATATTGATGAAATCGCCGCCAATGCCAAACTTTTACCCCCCAATTGGCAAAAATTATTACCGAATAATGCAACCCCTTATACCTCGACTATTGTCTTTCTTGTCCGTAAAGGCAATCCGAAAAATATTAAGGATTGGGGTGATTTGGTCAAACCAAATGTTGAAATCATTACCCCAAATCCAAAGACTTCTGGTGGTGCAAGATGGAATTATTTAGCAGCATGGGCTTGGGCAAAACATCAGCCTAATGGTAACGATGCCAAAGCACAGCAATTTGTCCGTCAGATTTATAAAAATACGAAAGTGTTAGACTCGGGGGCACGTGGTTCAACCACAACTTTTGCTGAGCGTGGTATCGGTGATGTCTTACTGGCTTGGGAAAATGAGGCTTATTTAGCCGTACGTGAACAACCGAATAAGTTTGAAATCATCACGCCATCGCTATCTATTCTGGCTGAACCACCTGTGGCGATTGTACAAAAAAATGCCGAAAAGAATGGCAATACCAACCTAGCCAAGGCTTATCTGAACTATTTGTATTCACCTGTGGGACAGGAAATTGCAGCAAAGAATTTCTATCGCCCACGTAATGCACAAGTACTGAAAAAATATAGCCATGTGTTCAAACCATTAAAACTGGTCACTATTGATCAAGAATTTTCTGGCTGGACGAAAACCCAGAAAAAGCACTTTAGTACCGATGGTATTTTTGACCAAATCGTCAAAGCCAATAGTCAATAAATCGTATAGCCCAATCTAGACCACATTTGAAGTGTAGAGAAGTTCACAAGAGGAATCCGACCATGAAAAATGTACATACAGTGATTGTTCCAGGTGTCGGCGGTAGTGATGCAACACACTGGCAGTCATGGTTACAACAGCAGATTACTAATTCCTCACGTGTGCTACAAGCAGATTGGAATCAACCCATTTTAACGCAGTGGGTCGATAATTTTTATAGACACGTCATGAGTTTAAATCGTCCTGTACAGGTGGTTGCACACAGCTTTGGCTGTTTAACCACCATTGCTGCTCTGGCAAAATATCCAGCTTTAAAACATTGGATTCAATCGGTCTTACTGGTTGCACCTGCCAATCCTGCACGTTTTAGCCAGTCTGGTTTTGCAACCCATGAGGAAAATTTTAGTCGCATATTTGGCAACTTTCGTTTGACGATCCCTGCATTAATGGTGGTCAGTGAAAATGACCCTTGGCTTAAATTGACTGATGCCCTGCACTATGCCAAAACATGGAATATCCCCTATGTCAATCAAGGCATGGTAGGTCATATCAATGTTGCTTCTGGTTATGGCAAGTGGTCACAGGTTCTGGACTATATGCAAATGCTGGCAACACCTCAGAGGGTCACTCGCCATCACTCGATAAATCATTTTTCATCTTTTCATTTTGCGATTTAATCCATGTTTGATGGATAAGGAATTTTTATGTCACGTCAATCTCGTGTCATTCCTGGGTTCGGGCTATCGCTCGGTTTTACGCTGGTTTATTTGTCTTTGATTGTCATCATTCCTCTTGCTGCGGTATTAATGAAATCTCTTGGCATTGGCTGGGAGGGTTTTTGGCAAATTATTACGTCAGAGCGGATTTTAAAATCTTTACAACTGAGTTTTTCCACAGCGTTGATTGCTGCACTCATCAACGTATTTTTTGGTGTGTTACTGGCGTGGTGTTTGGTACGTTATGATTTTTTTGGCAAAAAAATTGTCGATGCTTTAGTCGATTTGCCTTTTGCATTACCAACTGCCGTCGCTGGGATTGCCTTAACTGCCTTATATTCACCAAACGGTTGGATTGGGCAATATTTTGCCAAAGTCAGCATTCAAATTGCCTATACACCATTAGGAATTACTTTAGCTTTGATTTTTATTGGTATTCCATTTGTGGTACGTACGGTACAACCTGTATTGGCAGATATTGAAACCGAATTGGAAGAAGCCGCCAGTGCTTTGGGTGCGAATCGTTTACAAACTATCTATAAAGTGATTCTACCCATTCTCTATCCTGCAATTTTGACTGGGTTTGCCCTCGCCTTTGCTCGTGGTGTCGGTGAATATGGCTCGGTCATTTTTATTGCAGGCAATCAGCCCTTTAAAACCGAAATCACCCCATTGTTGATTATTTCTCGTTTGGAGGAATATGACTACGCAGGTGCAACCACCATTGCTGTAGTGATGCTGATGATTTCATTTGTGTTTTTATTATTGATTAACTTTTTACAAAGCTGGGCAAGCCGCCGTACAGGAAGAACCGCCTCATGAGTCGTATACATCATCACTTTAATCAGACTTTACAGGGGCGTGATGCAACACGTGAACCCTCGTCGGTACGCTATACCCTACTTGGTATTGCATTGCTCTTCTTTGTGAGTTGCTTGCTATTACCGTTAATTTTGGTATTTGTTGAAGCATTTCGTCAGGGTATTCAGGTTTTTAGTGCAGCACTATTTGACCATAATACACTGGCTGCGGTGAAACTCACTTTACTTACAGCTGCCATTGCTGTGCCCATCAACGTGGTCTTTGGTATCGCTGCAGCGTGGTCGGTGGCAAAATTCCAGTTTAAAGGAAAAACCATCCTTACAACATTAATTGATTTACCTTTTTCGGTGTCACCTGTGATTGCAGGGTTAATGTTGGTATTGCTATTTGGAACACAGGGCTGGTGGGGGAACTGGTTACAGCAACATGATATCCAGATTTTATATGCCGTGCCTGCCATTGTCCTTGCAACTATTTTTATCACTGTGCCTTTTGTTGCCCGTGAGTTGATTCCACTCATGGAAGCACAAGGCACAGAAGAAGAAGAGGCCGCAATTGTTCTGGGTGCAAATGGCTGGCAAACTTTTTGGAAAATTACCCTGCCCAATATCAAATGGGGACTGCTTTACGGTGTCATTCTCTGTAATGCTAGAGCCATGGGCGAGTTTGGTGCGGTATCGGTGGTTTCTGGACATATTCGTGGTGAAACCAATACCTTACCCCTACACATTGAGATTTTATATAACGAGTATCAATTTAGTGCTGCCTTTGCTGTGTCATCACTGCTGGCTTTACTGGCAATTGTCACCCTGATCATTAAAACATGGGTGGAATATCGTCAGGAACGTGCATCTATTGATCAAGATTGAGCATAATCAAGGAACAAAAAAATGAGTATTCAAGTTAAAAATATCGACAAGCATTTTGCTACATTTCATGCTCTAAAAAATATCACACTGGATTTTCCAGAAGGTGAATTGGTGGCATTGCTTGGGCCTTCGGGCTGTGGTAAAACCTCATTATTACGCATTATTGCGGGTCTGGAATCGGCAGATAAAGGACAGGTATTACTAGAGGGTGAGGATGCCACACAACTGCATGTACGTCATCGTCAGGTTGGCTTTGTATTTCAGCACTATGCGTTGTTTCGTCACATGACTGTTTTTGATAATGTTGCCTTTGGTTTACGAGTACGTCCACGTGCCACACGTCCAAACGAAGCTGACATTAAACAACGTGTCACTCGCCTATTAGATTTGGTTCAGCTTGGTTTTTTAGCCAATCGTTATCCTACACAACTTTCTGGTGGGCAACGCCAACGTATCGCTCTGGCACGTGCTTTGGCCGTTGAACCTCGTGTCCTATTACTGGATGAACCCTTCGGTGCATTAGATGCCAAAGTACGTAAAGAGTTACGTCGCTGGTTGCGTACCTTGCATGATGAATTACACATCACGTCGATTTTTGTCACCCATGACCAAGAAGAAGCACTGGAAGTTGCGGATAAAATCGTGGTGATGAATAAAGGTCAAATTGAACAAATCGGGACACCTCGTGAAGTGTATGAACACCCAGCCAGCCCATTTGTGTTTGATTTTCTCGGGCAAGCCAATCGTTTCGATGGCACAATTCAACAGCAAACCCTACAACTTGGACATAGTCAAATGACCCTGCCGCAGCAAACTGCACAACAGGATAAAGTAATTGCCTTTGCTCGTCCAAATGAACTGCATATCCATACCATTGCACAGGACAATGCCATTCAAGCCAATGTCTTGCGTGAAATCTGGATTGCGGGGGAAATTCGTGCCGAGTTACAAGACCAAGATGGACAATTAATTGAAATATCATTAACACCCGAACAGTCCAAACAATTAAACTTACAACCGCAACAAACCGTCTGGGTTACAGCATCCAATATTCATATTTTTGATGCAAAACACTATGCTTAAAGGCGAGGAATAAAATCGTGAATTTCCAACAGCTTCGTATCATCCGTGAAACAGTACGTCAAAACTACAATTTGACCGAAGCATCGAACGCACTTTATACCTCACAATCTGGCGTGAGTAAGCACATCAAAGACCTTGAGGATGAGCTTGGCGTACAGCTTTTTATCCGCAAAGGCAAACGGCTACTAGGTCTAACCGAACCTGGACAGGCACTATTAGATATTGTCGAGCGAATGCTGGTCGATGCAGATAATATCAAACGTCTAGCCGATGATTTTAACCGTGTCGATGAGGGGGCTTTAACCATTGCCACCACACACACACAGGCACGTTACATATTGCCACCCATTGTCAGTGCATTTAAAAAGCTCTTTCCCAAAGTACAACTCATTTTGCAACAAGCCAGCCCGATTGAAATCGCCGAGATGTTACGGCAAGGTGAAGCCGATATTGGCATTGCAACGGAATCGCTTACGGCTGAAGACATGCTTGCCAGTATTCCTTATTATCAATGGCAACACAGCATTATTACACCGAAAGACCATTCATTGGCACAAGCAGATCATATAAGTTTGCAGGACTTGGCACAGCATCCGATTATTACCTATCATGGCGGATTTACTGGACGCTCCAAGATAGATAAAGCCTTTGAAAATGCAGCTATCAATATTGATATTGTGATGGCGGCACTGGATGCCGATGTCATCAAAACTTATGTCGAACTGGGTATGGGTATTGGGATTGTCAATAGCGTAGCGTATGATGCCGAGCGAGATTATCGTTTAAAACAAATCAAGACGGATTTATTTGGTACAAATACCACGTGGATTGCGGTACGTAAAGGGCATTTACTCCGTGGCTATGGTTATGATTTTATTTCGCTTTGTTCACCTGAAACCGACATTTCCAGTCTAAAAAAGGCAGCTTATCCAGAAGAGTAGTTTTTCTTCAACCGTTTATTCTACCCAGCTCACGGATATGATGCGATTAGGACAAGTCATGTGATTACGCATTGCTCATGATGTTCTACTTGAAGCAAAACCACTAGACCACGATTTAAAAGGTAAATGCTTAGGTTTTCGTACATGTCACACATGATTCAAATCGCATCATCAATCGAACAAAGCTATCCCCATCATTAAAATTACGCAACGAAATTGTGCCCCGTCTGCTATTGAAATCCCGTATAATCAGACCAAAGTTGATAGCATTTACATTTAAGGAAAAATTCATGAGTGTTCGCCATTCCCGATTGATTATTCTTGGTTCAGGGCCAGCAGGTTATAGTGCGGCAGTATATGCAGCACGGGCAAATTTAAAACCACTACTCATTGCAGGCATGCAGCTTGGTGGGCAACTCACCACCACCACCGAAGTGGATAACTGGATTGGTGGCGAAGAAGGTTTAACTGGCCCTGTACTTATGGAACGTATGCAAGCCCACGCCGAACGCTTCGGTACAGAGCTGGTGTATGACCATATTAACGCAGTTGATTTGAATACCCGTCCTTTTGTCTTAAAAGGCGATATGGGGGAATTTACGTGTGATGCACTGATTCTTGCCACAGGTGCAACTGCACAATACCTAGGTCTGGAATCCGAACAAAAATTCATGGGGCAAGGTGTCAGCGCCTGTGCGACATGTGATGGATTTTTCTATAAAAATCAAAATGTCATGGTCGTTGGTGGCGGGAATACTGCGGTTGAAGAAGCGTTATATTTATCCAATATTGCTGCCCATGTCACACTGGTGCATCGTCGTGATAGTTTACGTTCTGAAAAAATTCTACAAGATCATCTTTTTGCCAAAGAAAAAGAAGGCAAAATCTCAATCATCTGGAATCATCAGGTTGATGAAGTCCTTGGTGATCATACTGGCGTGACAGGTGTACGCCTAAAATCAATGCAAAATGACTCAACACAACAAATTGATGTACAAGGTTTATTTATTGCCATTGGTCACAAACCCAATACCGAAATTTTTCAAGGACAACTCGAACTTAAAGATGGCTATATCGTGGTACAAAGTGGTTTGCAGGGCAATGCCACAGCAACCAATATTGCAGGTGTCTTTGCTGCTGGTGATGTCGCCGATCACGTCTATCGTCAGGCGATTACCTCCGCAGGTTCAGGCTGTATGGCGGCACTAGATGCCGATGCCTATTTGGATAGTTTAAACTAAGGCTGAAAGAGCGATTTTTTCGCTCTTTTCTTTTGCTATACTATGACCGATTTTCATTGTATCTACGATTTTCCAGACCCTTTGCTTGCCGACCCTGATGGTGAAGGGCTGATTTGCATGGGTGGGGATTTACAGCCCCAAACATTACTCTATGCGTATAGTCGAGGCTTATTTCCTTGGTTTAATGCAGGTGAGCCTATTTGCTGGTGGTGTCCAGAACCACGCTGTATTATTCAACCACAGCTATACACACCAAGCAAATCTCTGCTCCGCAACATGAAAAAGCATGATTACCGCATCACGATCAATCATGCTTTTGAGCAAGTCATCCGTGCTTGTGCCATGCCACGTAGTTATGCACAAGATACATGGATTAGCGAAGACATTGTGCAGGGTTACACAGCCCTCTTTGCTGCTGGCTATGCGTATAGTATTGAAGTTTGGCAAGAGACCGATTTAGTCGGCGGCTTGTATGGTGTCACGATAGGTCAAGGCTGCTTTGGTGAATCCATGTTTAGCCGAGCCACAGATGTTTCGAAAATGGCATTTTATACTTTGATGCTCATTGGGCAAGCACATCAACTACCATGGATTGATTGCCAACTGGTCAATGAGCATTTACTCAGTCTAGGCGCGACGACGCTATCTCGTACCGATTATCTGAACAGTTTACAAGCGATTATAAAGCGACCACAAATGGATTGGAATTCCTACCAAAACAGTGTATTTTCTTCTAAAGAAATTGCAATAAAGCAAAAATTATTCTGAAATATACTGAGTTGCTGATGAAATCATACCATCCACCAAGTGCATTGGATAATTTACAATATTTCATCACGCCAGCACATGACTGTAGTTATCTGGTGCGTCGTTCGGCACGTATGGTCTTTCTCGACCCTGCGGTACAAAAAATCGATACTGTGACCTTATCGGAACTTTCTCGTACAGGTTTTAGGCGTAGTGGTGAATACATTTATCGCCCTGAATGTCATCTATGTCGTCAGTGCCTATCCTCTCGTGTCCCCGTCGCCACATTCCAACCCAATAGCCTACAAAAGAAAGCCTACAAACGTAATCAAGATTTAAGACTTCATCTCCGACCAACAACACAAGTACAAGATTTTCATTATGATTTATATGATAAATATATCCGTCTAAGACACGCTGATGGAGATATGTTTCCACCCGACTATGATCAATTTGAAAAGTTTATCCTCAATAATTGTACCCATAGTTTTTTTCTGGAACTGTGGAAAGATGAACAGCTACTCAGTGTAGCGACCTGTGACCAACTCGATGATGGGATTTCTGCGGTTTACACGTTCTTTGATCCAGACGAAAGCCGAAGAAGTTTGGGTGTATTTTCCATCCTACAACAAATTGACTATGTCAAAGCACAAGGATTAAATTACCTCTATCTTGGTTATTGGGTACCTCACTCTAATCGCATGAATTATAAAGCACAATACACCCCCATCGAAATCCTCATTGATGGCGAATGGCACTATATCGAAAAACCACTTGCTCAGGATGAAGTACAACGATTAGGCGACTCCCTCCTCACCACACTACCTAGACATTTTAGACGACGTTAAAACTAAAATTTTCTGCCTGTAACATATTCACCATAATCACCGCATGTTCTTTTTTACCATTGGGTGCAGGATAATAATGTTTACGCATATCAATCTGGTGAAAGCCTGCTTTCTCATACAGTGCAATCGCCGCCTGATTACTTTCTCGTACTTCCAAAAAAATTTGGACGCATTTTTCACCTAAGCGTTCAATCGCATCTTGTAAAAGCTGAAAACCCAAACCTTTGCCCTGTTGCTGTGGCGCTATCGCCATCAAAAGTAAATTCGCTTCATCTAGCACAGGTTGCATAATACAGAAACCTGCTACTTGCTCATCCAGTTCAAGTACCGTACATTGATAAGAGTCTAAACTGTCTCTAAATTGCCTGGCTGTCCATGGATGAAATTGTACCTGCTGTTCAATCTCAAGGATTTGCGTAACATCAGCAACTTGCATCAATCGAATATACATCTTTCTCATCCAAAACAGTGATGCAACATATAGTCACCTCTCAGACTACTTTTGCTGATCGTCTTGCTGATGCGGCAACATTGACTCAATCAAGTCATGTTTATTAAATTCCTTATATTCAGGTTTTGCTTCATACGACTGCCATGCTTGCTCAATCACATCTCGCCCAATCCCCTCAACCGTCGTCGATTCGGCATGTGTTGGCACTTTATCAAACTTAACTGTACTCATCATTATTCCTTTAAACTTCGCTCGTTGATTTAACTTAACACGTTAGCCAAAAACTGCAAGGCATAGCCTGTATCAAATTGTGGCTAAAATTTTTAACACGACTTAGGTTTTGCCGTAATTTATGCGATACTACGCACCTTTCGAAATTCTGGAGCTGGTTTATGTCAAATGTTTCATTTTCCCAATTTTTACAACAACACGCTGCACATTTGACCACCCCCCTCATACAAGTGATTGATACGATTGCCCAGACTTGTCAAGATATTGATGCTGCCTTACAGCAAGGTGCACTAGCAGGTATTCTTGGCAGTGCTGAAAATGAAAACATACAAGGTGAAACACAAAAAAAATTGGATGTGATTTCTAATGACATGCTCATTGCCGCATTACAACAACACCCTGCCGTTGCTGCACTGGCATCTGAAGAATTGGATGATATGACACCAGCACAGGCTACAGGTCAATATCTGGTACTCTTTGACCCACTGGATGGTTCAAGCAATATTGACATCAATATGTGTGTGGGCACGATTTTTTCGATTCTAAAAACAGATGCACAACCTGTAAAAACTGAAGACTTTTTCCAAAATGGTCGCCAGCAAGTTGCTGCAGGATATGTCCTCTATGGGCCATCCACCATGTTGGTACTCACCACAGGTCAAGGGGTAAATATGTTTACTTTCAATCCAGAAAGCAAACAATTTGTTTTAACGCATGAAAATATACAAATCCCCGAAGAAACCCAAGAATTTGCCATCAATACCTCCAACCAACGCCATTGGGAACAACCTGTACAACGATATATTGCAGAATTATTAGAGGGTAAAACAGGCATACGTGGCAAAGATTTTAATATGCGTTGGGTTGCCTGTATGGTCGGTGATGTACATCGTATTCTCACTCGTGGTGGAATTTTCCTTTATCCGTATGACTTCAAAGACCCCAACAAAGCTGGTCGATTACGCTTGATGTATGAAGCCAATCCCATGAGCTTTTTAATTGAACAAGCAGGTGGAAAATCATCGACAGGTCGTCAGGATATTATGGATGTCGCATCGAATAACCTACACCAGCGTATTCCCGTCATACTTGGTTCAAAGGCCGAAGTTGAACGTGTTGTGAGCTATCATCAAGCCTAAAATTTATTTTTATGGGCTAAAATCGCTAAAATTTTAGCCCTTTTGTTGAAGTGAAATTATGCCACAATATATCGAATCCAAAGACAACCCCAAACTCAAACAATTACGTGGTCTCATTGAACACGCCAGTTTACGCAAAAAACAACAACAAACCGTACTAGAAGGTGCACATCTCATTGAAAGTTATTTACATAGCGGCAAACAGCCCGACTGTATTTTTAGCACAGAACAAGGATTAAACCACCCCGAAAATCAGGATGCTCTCGCACCCACCACTTGCCCGATTTATATTATTTCTGAACAAATGTATAAAAGTATCAGCCCACTTGGGCAAAGTACCCCATTAATGGCCATCATTGCTTTACCACAAATACAATCCCCTTGGTTAGCCACAGTAGATACCCTCATTTTGGATCGTATTCAAGACCCTGGCAATGTGGGCACATTGTTACGCTCTGCTGCAGCAGTCGGAATCCAACAAGTCCTCAGCACGACAGGCACAGCCAGCCTCTGGTCACCAAAAGTATTACGTGCTGCAATGGGAGCACACTTCTCACTACAACTATTTGAAATGATTGAAAATCAAGATATTTTGCAAAATTTCCATATTCCAGTCTATGCCACTAGCTCCCACCGCCCTGCCAGCATTTATCAGCTCGATTTATCTTCCCCTTGTGTCTGGATTCTCGGCAATGAAGGACAAGGCGTACATCCAGAACTATTAACACAAGCACAATCGGTCACCATCCCTCAACCTGGAGGACAAGAATCCCTCAATGTCGCTATCGCAGGTTCCGTGTGTTTATTTGAAATGATGCGACAACGACTTGTTTAATTTTTCAGCATTTTGCTATATTTTTGTCAGTTTCAGACGATAATACGCTAAAATAAGCCATAATTTATATTTCAACTGTAAACCAATTTCATCTCTTATACGTTATATAGTAGATAGAGAAAAATGGGTTGTCATCATGACAGGACTTTCCATTTCCATGGACTTAATACCCAAGGTCGAAGACACGAAACAAAACGTGCCTGTACGTCTTGAGAAACGCTTACAGCTCTTTATGCAAGAGATAAGTGGTCGTGCCTTGGTGATGATGGAAAATGCCTGTCACGGTCAGCGAGATATTGCGATGGACTTGGTACAGGAAGCCTTTATTGCTCTGCACCAAAGCTATCCCGATAAACCCATGGATGAATGGTATCCCTTGTTTTATACTATTTTAAATCACAAATTATTGGACTGGCGACGCAAAGAAGCTCGTCGTGCACAACGATTTGGTTGGCTACGCTTAAATCCTCTATCCGATGAGGACGAAGAACTCGACATTGCCGACCAAAATCAGATTGAACCGAGTATGAGCATCGCACAAGAAGCAACAGCAGATGAAATTCATGCAGCAGTTCAAGCACTTCCCGTCCGCCAACAGCAGGCATTTATGTTACGGGCATGGGAAGGCTTTGATACAGCAGCAACAGCGAAAATTATGAATTGTAGTGAAGGCAGTGTCAAAACCCACTATCATCGTGCAATTCAAAGTTTAAAAACCACATTAGCCCATTTAGATTCCGATGATTGAGGGTCTTCAAGATGCAAAAGAAAGATGATTTTAAACAAAGTATTCTCCATGCTTTAAATGAAAAAGCCGACAATATGCCTCGCCATATCGTCATACAGACGGTGTTTGAACGTCTGGAAGAAAAACGTCATGCAAAATATAATCGCTGGGGTATTGGACTTGCACTGGCTGCCGCGATTACGGGACTATCCATTGTCCCCACTACACTCATTACAGACAATACACCTCAGGATAAAATCGCCAGTACACCAAAACTCACCCCACAATTGGCAGATGATTTAGAAATGTTACTGGTTCTTGGTGAGGATGCCACACATGGCAGTTAAGCTGTATCACATTTTTTTGCTCACAACCTTATTCGGTCAAGCTGCAACCACACATGCAGGATTAGAACGTTTCTGGAGCATCAGTAAAGATGATGTTGCTGTGGAAGAGCAATTGAATGAATGCGACCATCTAAACAAGGAACAGCAGCATCAACTCATTACGACCTACCAGTCCATTCGTGATGAGGAACAAAAACTCGATTTAAAAAAACGTATGGAATGGTTTTGCCAACTTTCAGATGATGAACAGCAACGTATGCGTCTAGCATGGCAAAATATGAGTACGCAAGAACGCAATCAACTTAAAAAGAAATTACAAACCACAACTGACAGCGAAAAACGCAATCAAATCAGACATGAAGTTGTAAAAAAATACAATAATATCAATTAAAAACCATTGCAAAAAAAAAGAGATTGCCTATGACAATCTCTTTTTTTGTGCAATGCGTTATATTATGGCATTTTACGACGTCGATACGCTGCAAGCCCAAGCAGTCCAAACACACTCAACCACCCCAGACTACCACCACCACTTCGAGTATCTTCTGAAGTCGTTGCAGTATTCACCAATTTAACCGTTGCTGGTTCTGACAATTCACCATCAGCATCAAAGACTTGGTAAGTAAATGAATAGTTAAACTTGTTAAAGTTATTTTTTGGTTTGACATAAATATCACCACCATAACATATCGTTCGGGTGTTATCTGGGCAAGGTGCCGAATATTGAGCTTCCAAAATAAGATTAGTATCAATCGCACCCAATTTAATCGGTGCAGGAACACTTAATGGATCATCCTTACAAATGGAATCCCATTTAGAATTTACCAAGACATTACAGAATGGATTTTTCCCTTCAGGATAGTTACTTTGTTTAGCTGAACCATCACCATCATCATGATCATTTGCCAAGACATCCAGTTTCACACGTTGATCCGTGCCCCAATCTAGCGTATAGCTATCATCTTTGGCAATTGGTGCGATATTCACAAACGTCGCCTGTACCAAGCCTGTGGACTTAATTTCAGGATCTGACTTTAAGCTAATCGTATATTTACAATAATGGTAATCGCCGCTTGCAGACTTTGCTCCATCCAAGCGATACATGACCAATTGCTTAATTTCAGGCTTCCATTCACACACCAAATTTGGATCTGGATTTGTAGGCAAATTACCAGACACACCAGATGCCATAATATCTTGCCCAGTACCAATCGCTTCTGCAGTAATGTTATACAACCCTGTATCTAGGAATTGAATAGTATGATCATTATCCGAACTTTCCTGTGGAATACTATTTTTTAGAATATCAATATAGGCTTGACGATATTTAAGATTTTCTGGCTTCTGATAAGTTTCCAATTTTTCCTTAAATTCATCACGGCGAATTTCATAATATTTCAAAAATTCTTTACGTGTATTCTTATCATCCAGTAAATTTTGGAAAAAATCTCGTTGCGATTCAAATCCAGAAACCATTGCCACTTGTGAAGAGTTTATACTGACAATATCGGATGCAGCAAGTTTGACCAATTCCGTCGAACCAATATCACAGGTATTTTTGGTATCTTTATCCAACAATAGAATGCTATCAACCAATCGTGTTACACTTCTTTGATCGACGCTACTGCATCCTGTTGCATTTTGTTCTTTTAAATCCACCAATGGACTGGTCTTTGCATTCGTCAAGAAATACATCGGCATAAATGCAGTATAAGCACCGACATCCGCCTCTGCTGTCTTATCAACCATCACGCTACTTTGTGAAATTGCACTCAAATCTTTGCTCGATTGATCTGACAAAGCAACATAAGGCACATCACAGAACCCTTTATCCTCAGCAGCAGGAGAACGTATTAAACCGTTGGCATACAAAGTCAGACCTGCTGTCTGACCAGAAGCTACACCACCCAACAAATGCTGACAAGAACCACCTTTAGCATCGCCTTTATTGTAAGCTAAAATATTATAACTTAAGCTTTTTGAACCAATGCTGTCATATAAAAAAGTGGTAAAACCCGTATTATTGACAATGGTATTACTCACCAGTTTTAGACCGCTCTGTGCACTCAAAATACTGTTGGCTTGCGTATTCGGTTCACTATCCCCTGTAAATTTTAAGATCGCATTATGAACAACGTTCGTTACACCACCTACGGTAACCGTACTTTGTTTTGCCATATTGATGGTATTATGTGCAATCGTATTCGCAGTAAACTCGACAGTCGGTGCACCACAAAATTCCATAATGGTCGGATTATTTGCTGCACCATTACCCACGATAGAAGAATTTGTCATGGTCAAAGTTCTACTGGTGAATTGCAGATTATCCACACAGCTCATACCCAACACTGCTGCACCATTTTCAGCCGTTGCAGAACGAATCACACTATTATTCATTGCAAGTACACTATTTGCACCCGCAAGATAAATTGCTCCACCACTCTCTTGTGCACTTACATGATCAATTTCCACACGATCTAAGTTTAATGCACCGCCACTTTTGACCGCCCCACCACGTATCGCCTTACCTTGAGTTAAACGTAAATTAATCAATGAAAGGCTGGCATTACCCTGCGTCGTATCAATCAAACCAAAAGTACCATTCCCTTCTATAATGGTTTTTAATGCTGTACGCTTTGGATAATCATTGGTAATTGGGTCTTTTTCATCCCAATTGGTTGAAGTCTGCCCATAAATATTGACTTGAGAACTTGGATATAGAGGTTTAGTCAGCTTATAAGTTCCAGCCTCAAGCTGAATCACATCGACCACACTCGAATAAGTCTTACCTGCGGAACAACCACCATATGGTTTATTTTGAGCTGCTGCAGTAATGGCTTCTCGTAACGAACAAGCATTTAGGTTTTCACCATCCTCATCAGCCAAAGTATTGACATAAATGGTTTTATCTTCAGTTTCAGCAGCAACCAATAATGGCAACATCGCCAATACCGCAACCGCCAATATGGTTTTTTTATAATTTTGCATCCTAACACTCCATGTTAAGCTTGAGTACGACGACGTAAAGCCAAAACGAATAATCCTAAAATACTGAACACACCCAACGAACCGCCAGATACTTTAATCATTGAGCTTTTAAAATTATCCACTGGTTCTTGTACAATACGTGCAGGCACGACGATATCACGACTCTGTTCCGCATCAGCAAAACGTGATGCTGTAGTCATAATTCTCAAGCTAAAATCATCCAAACCATGCCATGCTGAATGTGGGGTGTAGCAAAGTTTTAGCTCATTCTCAGCATTGGTACATAGTTCCAATTTGCCTTTTGATACAGGTGTAACCGCTTCAGTTTGCTCAACTCTTAAACAACCATCTTCCCAATCTTTACCTGCATTCACCCACTTTTTATTATTTGGCACTTTATCAGAGCCGAATACATTCTTACATTGTGCAGCAGGCCATAATTCACCATCTGCCAGATTATCTAAAATATCAAAAAAGATAGGATGTTTATCTGTGGTTAAAATATCTTTACCCATACGGTTAATATTCTCTGGACTCACCACCAATTCGATTGCACCCAGATCGCAATGCACTGCTTCTGCACGTGCTAAACCGCGCTGATCGGTACTTTCACAGTTATACGAACCTTGGTCTGAACCATCACTGAACAAACGTCCACGATTGACAATAGGTGAATCATTCAGACTATGATACATCGTTAATAATCTTGGTCTAAAAAAACCTAGAAAAGTATCTTTTGGCGTATTAAATGGACACAGTAAGCCATAGTTCCCTGCTGCATCACACTTTCCTTCCGAATCTGTGCCTGCAAAAAGTTTACGCTCTGAATCGTTGTTTCCCCATGTGGACAAATCAAAATTACGATTATTTTCTTCACCTACGCCACATAGTGCTGTACTTGCGACAAGGTTATTATAAAACGCTGTGGTATCCCCTGTTGCAGCTTGACAATCTTGCCCATGATTACCCGCAATAATACTATTCGATACGTGAGCTTTCTTACCTGGAGCATTCAAATAAAGCCCTTTGGTATTGTCCACAGCTGTGATGTTGTTCACATACACGCCATCACGCATATTGACCAAAAAACCTTTATTTTTAAACAAACTACTATTACGAATGGCTGCAACCCGAATAAAGGTATCCGTATTTGTGGTTTTGTCATCAAAAGCATTGGCACTATATATCAGTGCCCCTTCTGCATCTGTATTTTCATTATGACGCACAATCGTATTTTGTAATGAAAACAATGGTTGTGCCATATACAACACCGCACCATTTTTGGCTTTATTATTATAGGCAATCGAGTTGTTCATGGTCACAAAACTGGCTGAGCTGGCATTATCTCCAGCAATCAAACCTTCACTATAAATCGCCCCACCCTGATTGGCAAAACCATCGAACATTCTAACATACTGAAATATCAAAGCTTCACGATTAAAGATAATCCCACCTTGGTCAGCACAAATCTCACTTGCCGTACCACAACCTTGCAAATTCAGTTGCGTGAAATTGACCGCAATTTGGTTAATTTCAGATTTCTCATCATCTACTCTAAACAGACGATGTGCACCTTTCGCCTTAATTGTGGCATTATGTAAACCAGCTTCTTTATTATCATAGGTAAACTCTTCAATCTTAGTTTGAATCGTAACCGATTGTTTAATCAAAATTTCACTGTTAAGCGTATAAGTTTTATCTTTTTCCAAAATAATTAATGCTGTAGCATCTTTACCACCACAACCATAATAACCAGCTTCTTTCTTCTTACTATCACTTAAGTATTCATTCACATAAGTAACAGCTTCTCGCAAAGAACAAACCTGATCATCTTGTACCACATCCTCTGTCGTCGTAACAGTCACATTGGCATACGCATGCCCTGTTAAACATAATAACCCTACACTCATGCTTCTTTTAAGCATTTGTTTACTCCCTCGGTATGCCCTTTTTGTTTTTTATGGCATATGATGATGCCAATCCTTGCAACTGGATACTTTCGCACAGCTTCATCCACGTAGCAAGCTATTCTACCTTTTTTTAACGACTATATTCGTCAATTAATGCAAAAATTTGTTTTCGCCTAAGATTTGAGAGTTTTGGCTGTTCACCCTGTAGCAATTGTTGCAACTTCTCTACTGTTTGCAATAAAGTTGCCGTTTTTTGCGGACCATGTAGTAACAAATAATCAACAATTTGAGTTTCAAATTGTAAACCACGTCGCAACATCGTCGCTTGTAGCAGAGCTTGCCGATCATTAAACTGCCGACCACTCGGGATTCTAAGACTCACTGCTTGTGTCAGACGAGACTGCAAATCTGGGAACTGTAGCCTTAATTCTGTGGGTGCAAAACGAGAAGAAAAAATCAGCTGAGTATGGCCGTCATAACTTAAATTGATTAAATGAAAAATTGCTTTTTGCCACTGCAACATACCATTGACTACTTCAATATCATCCAAAGCAATAAGATCATACATATCTAATGCTTGAATCGCCTCAACAGGTGCATCCAACAACTCCAGTAAAGACACTTTGATTGCTTGCTTCCCCTCATCCAGATAAGAATCACAAATTGCACTCAACAAATGTGATTTACCTGTACCAGCTGCTCCATAGATATAAAAATGCTTAATTAATCCTGTATGCAATTGTCTTACACTATCAATCACAGGTGCCCAACTCGGACCTGCAAAATCACCTATTTTGGCATCCAGAATATGTTCTATATTCAACTGCAATTGACGCATAAGGCATCATTCCACATAGAAATTACTTGGTTTTGTTTTCATCTAGCAGATCAACCTCTGGTACAATGTGTATTTCCGCAATCGGTTGTAATGAATCCTCAGATATTACGTCCTCAAGGTCCGCCTCTATTGGCAATGCACCATAAAGCTGACTATTTTCATAACTCTGCCGAAGATGCTTTAATAATACAACAATAATAGCAGCAACAGGCAAGGCAATTAACATTCCAGCGAACCCTAGCAATTGTGCTCCAGCTAGAACTGAAAAAACCACAGCGACTGGCGATAAACCAATTTTATCGCCAAGTAAAAAGGGTTGTAATACATAACCTTCTATCGCTTGCCCAACCATAAAAACCACACCAACCAATGCCAGTTGCATCCAGTCCACGCCAAATTGCAACAATGTCGCCACCATCGCCGCCACGATCCCACCCGCAAATCCCAAATAAGGAATAATACTCGCCAAACCCGCTACAAGCCCAATAATTAATCCAACTTGCAAGCCAATCAACTGTAGTCCAACCGCATAAACCACACCTAGCAGTATCATCACTAAAAATTGACCTTTAACAAAAGCACCCAGAACATCATGACATTCTCTTGCAATCTGAATGACTTGTGTTTCCATTGGACGAGGAACTGTACGGCGTAAATGCTGTAACATCCTGTCCCAGTCCAATAAAAAATAAAATGTAATAATGGGTACTAATACCAACAACCCACCAATTTGTATAAAATTCATCCCAGACTGAGCAAGACGCAAAGCAATATCTTGCAAATTATTAATGCTATAGTTGGTTTGTACGTAATCCATCACCACTTTAGACATTTCTGCGGTATTAATTTCCATTGGCTCTAGTCTAAATGTATGTGACACCCAAGGTAATAGGGTTTCATTGAGCCAATGAATCATCTCTGAAATATGTTCACGTGCATACACCAGCTGAGCCCAAATCATCGGAACGAGAAACCACCCCACCAATGCAATGACAATGATGATAAAAACAAATACCACTGAAATTGCCAGCCAGCGAGGTAACCGCAACCGTTTTTGTATGGTTTGCACCAATGGGCTAAACAAATAGGCGATAAAAAACGCCATCACAAAAGGAATCACCACTGGCAACAATAGATAAATCAGCCACAAAAAACATGCAATACCAGTAAGGATAAATATTCTTTTAAGCATCAGGTCTTGCATCATGGTCTATCCTTTTTACGATAATATGCTGGTTAGCATTTATCAACTTTGATTTTTATGCAAAGATAGCACTTTATCCCTGTAAAAAACATAATCTTTTTGTTGGACTTAATAAATTAAATTGTCCATTTTGCCACTCTCAAGTATAATCAGCCGCCAATGCGGAGACTTCACTTATGAGCAACTCAACTTCCCCTTCAAATACTGGTTTAAGCTACAAAGACGCTGGTGTAGATATCGAAGCTGGCGACCTTCTCGTCGAACGAATCAAATCAGTCGCAAAACGCACCATGCGTCCAGAAGTCATGGGGGGGTTAGGTGGTTTTGGGGCATTATGCAAAATTCCCAAAGGTTATGAAGAACCTGTTCTGGTATCGGGCACAGATGGCGTAGGCACAAAACTCAAACTCGCCTTACAATTGAACCAACACGATACCATTGGGCAAGACCTTGTTGCCATGTGTGTAAACGACCTATTAGTTACAGGTGCAGAACCTCTTTTCTTCCTTGACTATTATGCAACAGGTCATTTAAATGTTGATGTTGCAGCCAATGTCGTTACAGGGATTGGTAAAGGTTGTGAGCTGGCAGGCTGTGCACTGGTGGGCGGTGAGACTGCCGAAATGCCAGGGATGTATGAAGGCGAAGATTATGACCTTGCTGGTTTTTCGGTTGGTGTAGTTGAACACAGCAAAATTATTGATGGTTCAAAAGTCAAAGCAGGCGATATCCTAATTGGATTGGCATCAAGTGGTGCACATTCTAATGGCTATTCCCTTGTGCGTAAAATCATCGACGTTAAAAATATTGATTTAAATACCACAATCGATGGTAAACCATTAAGTCAGGTAGTCATGGAACCTACGCGTATTTATGTCAAACCTGTACTTGAACTATGCAAACAGGTTGATGTTCACGCCATGGCACATATTACTGGCGGTGGCTTACCTGGCAATGTACCTCGTGTTTTACCAGATGGTTTACGTGCTCGTATTGATGAAGACACATGGCAATGGTCACCATTATTCCAATTCCTACAGGAACAAGGACAGGTTGAACGCTTTGAAATGTATCGTACGTTTAACTGCGGCGTAGGCATGGTCATTGCAGTTGATGCAAGTGAAGCGGACACAACCATTGAAATTCTCAATACACAAGGTGAAACCGCTTGGAAAATTGGTGCGATTGAAGCCGATGCAGCATCAGTGAAAGATGCTGATGAAAAAATCCGTGTGGTATTTGCTTAATCCATGCGTATCGCAGTGCTCGTTTCAGGCAATGGTAGCAACCTACAAGCCCTGATTGATGCCCAACTGAGCAATGGTAAAATCGTAGGTGTGCTCAGCAATAAAGCGGATGCCTACGCTTTGGAACGTGCCAAACGGCATCATATTCCCACTGCGATCATTTCCCATCAAGACTTTCCAACACGAGAAAGTTTTGATGAGCAAATGCAACAACAACTTTGCTTATGGCAGGTGGATTTAGTCATTCTCGCTGGTTTTATGCGGATTCTCAGCGGTGACTTTGTGCAGAAATGGCAAGGTCGTATGCTCAATATTCACCCTTCCCTATTGCCTGCTTACAAAGGTATGCACACTCATCAACGTGTCCTGCATACAGGTGACACACTACATGGTTGTACCGTACATTTTGTCAGCCATGAACTAGATGCAGGACAAGCGATTGCTCAGGCTGTACTCATGGTCAGTCCACATGATACCTGCACCTCTCTAGCACAACGTGTACATCGGCTAGAGCATGTTATTTACCCACAAGTCGTACAATGGATCTGTACACAACAACTCTACTGGAAAGATGGTCAAGCCTATTTACAACAGCATCCACTGATAACTCCCATTCAATTCTTTCACCACAATTAGAACCACGTCACAAAATTGACCAAACCAACAATTTTTGAACGCTACAGTAATTTAAATAACCACATAAATATCATAGATATAAAACAATACATTGACCATACTTACAAAATATTTGTTTTTCACCCCAGAATATCGTTATACTATGAAACAATAGTGAAACATCATAATTTTATTGATGTTCTAGCCAATCTCGCTTTAACCCACTTCATGGATGGATCATAATGAAGCTCAATACTTTATCTGCTGCACTTCTCTGTGCTTTGCCAATGACTGGTGCATTCGCTGCTGCTCTCGACCGTTCTGGTCAATCGATTTCTTCTTTCCTGCAACCCAACAACTACTTTGAGGCTGGTATTTCCGCACTGAGTGCTGATGTACAAGGTCAGGAAACCGATCCAAATACGGGTGCAAACCGTAAAATTGACGATATGGCAAAAGACTATGTATTTGCCAATGCTGCAATAAAACTACAACTCAACGACAAATTTTCATTCGGTTTGATTTTTGACCAACCTTTTGGTGCAAGTGCAGCATACAATGGCAATAACTTCTTTGTTGCTGGTCAAGGGATTAATGGTGCTGATAGCGTACTACCAAAGGGTACTTTAGATGCAATGGCTGCGAATAAAGTCAATGAAACTGTTGCTGCATTATTTGGCACAGAAACTTTAAAAGACCCAGCATTAGAAGCTAAGCGTAACTATATTGCAACTTCTATTAATGCGGCTACTGAAGCTCAATTTACCAGCACACGTAACACTCAGATTGCAGCTCAAACCCCTTTGGCAATCCAAAAATTTGCCACTGACAATTTAGGTGGTAATCTCAATCAAGCTCAAGCGATGTATAACAATAATATTTCTCCTGTCGCTGGTGGTCCAGGTTTAGCCGATATTATCAACTCTAAGGTACAACAAGGTGTTGATGCTGCATTAACAGCCAATAATGTTAAAGAAGGCATTATCCGCCCAACCGTCGTCCATACAGTGAAAAATGTGGGTGCAAACGGTCAGCCAAGTGTTACCGCTCAAGTGCAAGACGAAGTCAAGAAAGCGATCGATGCTGTCAATGGGACAGTGGGCGCAGGCGGTGGTTCAACCAAAGTTTCTGTGACCACTGAAAACCTGTCTATGCTATTCGGTTTCTCGCCCATTGAAAATGTGACGTTCTATGCTGGTCCTGTTTATCAGTCGGTACAGGGTAAAGTCAGCTTACGTGGCGATGCTTATAGTATTTATAATGGCTATGATGCTACCATTGACAGCACAGGTGGTACAGGTTGGTTGGCTGGTGCAGCTTACCAGATTCCAGAAATTGCGTTAAAGGCATCTTTAACTTATCGCTCTGAAATTGATCATAAAGCCGATGCAAGTGATGTCACCGAGTCCATCTCTGCACTTTCGGCTTTATCATTACTTGATGCAGCAAATGGTGCTGCAATCGCCAATAGCATTGCGAACAGTAAAGGAAAAACCACCATTACCACACCAAAATCAATTAATCTTGATTTACAGAGTGGTATCATGGCAAATACTGTTGCATTTGCGAATATCCGCTGGGTAAATTGGCAAGACTTTGCGATTCGTCCACATCAATTTGGCTTACTTTCTAATGTTGTAGGACAGTTACCATCTATTAATCGTCCAAATGGTTTTAATTTGGTTGAATATTCAGAAGACCAATGGTCTGTAACCGCAGGTGTCGGGCGTAAGTTTAACGAAAAATGGGCAGGTAATGTTGCTGTAGGTTGGGACAGTGGTGCAGGCAATCCTGTTTCTACCTTAGGCCCAACCGAAGGTTATTATAATGTTGGTTTAGGTCTGCAGTTTAGCCCTGCCGCAAATTACTTTGTTGCTGGTGGTGTGAAATACTTCTGGTTAGGCGATGCAAAAGCACAAACTGCCGCTCAAGCAGGTTCTGATGCCAGCGTTGCCAATTTTGAAGATAATACAGCCGTTGCTGTAGGTCTAAAATTAGGCTATCGTTTCTAAGCTTTGGTACATAAAAAATAGGGCGATATGCCCTATTTTTTTATCTCACTCTTACAATCAAAATTACTCTGGAATCTGACGCTGTGATACCGAGATAATGGCTTTTTTGAGTGCATCATAGCCATGAATCGCTGGGAACTGTGGAAACTCCGCAATCACATTGGCAGGTGCATCAAACAGGAATCCGTGCTCTGCTTCACCCAGCATAGTGGTATCGTTATACGAATCCCCTGCTGCAATGACACGAAAATTCAAGCCATGCAAGGCTTTTACCGCTTCACGCTTCTGGTCTGGCTGACGGAGTTTATACGCTGTAATCATGCCATTTTCATCTGTTTCTAGCTTATGGCAAAAAATTGTTGGTTGTCCAAGTTGTTGCATCAACGGATGGGCAAACTCATAGAACGTATCCGATAGAATAATGAGTTGAAAATGCGTACGCACCCAATTGACAAATTCTTTTGCCCCTTCGAAAGGCCCCATATCCGCAATCACTGCCTGAATATCAGGCAAGCCTAGATGATGCTGTTTTAAGATATTCAAACGTTGGGTCATCAATACATCATAATCAGGAATATCACGAGTGGTCGCTTCCAACTCTTTGATTCCTGTTTTTTTGGCAAAATTAATCCAGATTTCAGGCACTAATACGCCTTCTAAATCCAAGCAAACGATTTCCATTGTGCATCTCGAAGTGATTTAATATTTGCTCGGCATATTAACATAAACTTGCCCTATTTTTATTGCATTCGATAGTTATTTCACCACACTCAAAGTAGATTTAGTATGAACAGCAGATATCCGTTTAAAAAAAACATTCACATTAGAAATGATTATGCTAGTATTTAGGCATAAACGGTTGTTATAAAAATTTGAATAGCACAGGATGCAAGGTAAGACAATGAGAGCATTGAACCCAATAGATTTTTTATTTTTGTCACTGGAAAAACGACAACAACCCATGCACGTAGGCGGGCTGTTTTTATTCAGATTACCTGAAAATGCCTCACCGACTTTTGTTTATGATCTTGTACAAGATATACGTAAATCTAAAGCAATGCCTGTCGCACCTTTTAATCAGGTTTTGAGTGGTCTATTTTGGGATGTCGATAAAGAATTTGATATCGATCATCATTTTCGCCATATTTCGTTGCCTGCACCAGGGCGTATCCGTGAACTCCTCACCTATATTTCGCAGGAGCATGGTACGCTCATTGATCGTGCCAAACCACTTTGGACATGCCATATCATCGAAGGTATCGAGGGTGGGCGTTTTGCCATGTATTTTAAAATTCATCATGCCATGGTAGATGGTGTGGCAGGTATGCGTTTGCTGGAAAAATCTCTATCACGTTCACCTGATGAACCCTCTATTGTGCCGCTGTGGTGCGTACGTCATAACAAAATAAAGCACCATGAACACAAACCAATCGGTGCAATCAAGAGCATTATCAATATTGCCAAAAATCAGTTAGAAGCCGCCCCTACTGTCACCAAAGAGCTGTATCAGGTACTCACTAAAGAACTCGGCAAACATCCTGATTATGTTTCGACTTTCCAAGCACCGCAATCGGTACTCAATCAACGCATCAGTGCATCACGACGTTTTGCAGCACAATCTTTTGAGTTGCAACGCTTTCGAGATATCGCACGAACGCTAAAGATTACACTCAATGACGTGGTACTGGCTGTATGTGCTGGTGCAATTCGCTCATATCTATTATCCATCAATCAGCTACCAAAACGTCCACTGATTGCAATGGTGCCAGCGTCTTTACGCAATGACGATTCCTCACATGGTAATCAAATCACCATGATTCTGGCCAATCTTGCTACGCACAAAGCTGACCCTTTGGAACGGATTACACTGATTCAGCGTAGTATGCAACATGCCAAAGATCGTTTTAAACGCATGACTTCGCAACAAATTCTAAATTATAGTGCACTCGTCTATGGACCTGCTGGGATGAATATTCTCTCTGGCATTATGCCAAAGCACCAAGCATTTAATCTGGTCATTTCTAATGTTCCAGGCCCTACGAAACCATTGTATTGGAATGGGGCACAATTGGATGCACTCTACCCAGTATCGATTGTCATGGATGGACAGGCACTCAATATCACCATGACCAGCTATTTGGACAAACTGGAAGTCGGTTTAACCGCCTGTCGTCAATCTATGCCACATATGCAATCTTTGCTGGCATTATTGGAAGAAGAAATCCAAACCTTAGAGCGAATCAGCCAGGCTACCACGATTTAAAATTTATGATGAAGCAAAATCAGGGAGCTTCAATCGCTCCCTTTTTTATGCACAATACCAAGTACAATCAAGTCTGCGATTTCTTTCCCCTATTCTGTCAGATGTAAGAGGGTTATTTTTGCAAGCAGCCTATTTCATAAATGTCGTTGGATTTCAATTAATTCAAAATAATATCGTACTGTTCCTGTGTATAAAGATTTTCAACCTGAAACTTGATAATACGATCAATAAAATGTTCTAAATCGGCAACCGCAGCTGCTTCCGAAGTCAGTAGCCTATCGATTACCGCTGGATGAGCAACAACGGTATAGGCTCGCTGTGACTCATAGGCACGGGCATAACGTAAAATTTCTCGAAATATTTCGTAACATACGGTTTCTGCAGTCCGTACATAACCTCGTCCTTGACAAGTTGGACAGGATTCACAGAGTAAATGTTCCAACGATTCACGGGTACGCTTACGGGTCATTTCAACCAGACCTAGTTCTGACACTTGGGTAATTTTGGTTTTGGCATGATCTCGTTCTAGCATTTTTTCCAGAAGCTTCATGACTTCTTCACGATGCTCTGTTTCCTGCATATCAATGAAGTCAATGATGATAATACCGCCAAGATTACGCAATCTTAATTGGCGAGCAACCACGTGTGTTGCTTCCAGATTGGTTTTAAATACCGTATCTTCCAGTGAACGACCGCCAACATAAGAGCCTGTATTAATATCAATGGTGGTCATGGCTTCGGTCTGATCAATCATCAGATAACCACCTGATTTTAAATCAACTCGTGTCTGAAGTGCTTTTTGTATATCACCTTCAACATTATAAAGTTCAAATAATGGTTTTTCACCTGGATAATGAAATAAGCGTTCCTGCATGGTCGGCACGAATTCTAAAATAAACTCTTGTAATTTTTGAAAAATTTCACGAGAGTCCACATAAATTTTACTGGTATTTTCATTCGCCAAGTCACGAATGACACGCTGGGGTAATGGCAATTCCTCAAAAATCAACCCCATCGCTTCGACAGTTTTTTGTTTGCGTTGAATATATTCCCACAGTTTGGCAAGATATGCCATGTCCTGATTGATTTCTTGCTCGGTCATCCCATCAGCGGCAGTTCGCACAATCAGACTACCTGGTAATTGATGTTTCACCTGTAATTCATCAATCAGATTACGCAACCGTACTCGTTCTTCTTCATCCTCTATACGCTGTGATACTCCAGTATGGTTACCGTAAGGCATCAAAACCAAATAGCGTGAGGGAATGGATAAATCCGTACTCAGGCGCGCACCTTTTGAACCAAGCATGTCTTTCATGACTTGCACTGGCAGCACTTGCCCTGGATGTAGAAGATCAAAGATATTCGGTACAGTTTGGGTACGAGCCCAGACCATATCATTTAAATGTAAAAATGCGGTTCTGGACTGTCCAATATCGACAAATGCTGCTTGCATACCTGGTAAAACACGCACGATTTTACCATTATAGATATTACCTACCAATCCACGCTTTGCCGTACGTTCAACGAACAGTTCATTCACCGTACCATTTTCAATTAAAGCGACACGGCACTCCATCGGAGTAATATTAATCAGTAACTCATCCGCCATGATGACACATCCAATGGTTTAAAAATTTTGTTGTGACACGTCGCTTTGTGCATCGGCAATCAATTGTAAGGTTTCATATAGTGGTAATCCCACAACACTAGAGTAACTACCTTCAATATGTTTGACCCATGCTGCTGCTCGCCCCTGTATGGCATAAGCACCTGCTTTATCCTGTGGTTCGCCTGTTTGCCAATACTGCAACATTTCTGCTTCGCTTAAATCTTTGAAAGATACCGTTGTGCTGACCGTATCATGCAACAACCGATTCGAATGGGCAACCACGACGGTCGTTTTAACCTGATGACGCTGTCCAGATAACTGTAACCACATACGCCGCGCATCCTGATAATCTTTCGGCTTGCCTAAAATTTCATCACCAATACATACAATGGTATCGGCAGCAATCACCAAAGCGTCTGGATAGTGTTGAGCAATCGTCAAGGCTTTGGTGGTAGCAACACGCTGCACATAAGCATCAACACGCTCATTTTCCCAAACAGTTTCATCCACATCAGCAACGACAATATCAAAGCTCAATCCGACTTGTGTGAGCAATTCCCTGCGGCGTGGTGATTGTGAAGCTAGAATTATACGGCACGCCATTTTTTTAATCCAAAATACACCACAAACCACATCAGAATACTACTGAGCCACGGCATCCAGTGCCGCACAATCGCCACCTCTTCACCCAACATAATCAGTAGCAACCACATCAACACCAAATACACCGCAACGGCAACCATACAAATGACCCATAAATTATTTTCGGTCATAATGCGTTTATCACGGGTAAAATAACGTGCCGAAAATGCAATCAGCACAAAACATAAGGCATTGATACCCAAGGGCATATCTACCAGCAAATCAGTAAACATACCCAATACAAAAGCAAACCAAACGCCACACCATGCAGGTTGGCACATCACCCAAAACAGCATCACCAAGAGCATAAATGCAGGTCGCCATGCACTCATCTCGTACGGTACAGGATAGACCATCAACACCGAAGCCATCACGACGGAAAAAATAATCGCCCATAATGGGTCACGACTTTGAAAATTTTCTTTTTTAGCGACTGGCATTGGGTTGCTCCCGTGCTAAGCCCTGAGAAAATAGCACTACGACATTATGTCCACTGGACAATTGTGCCGCAGGTTTAACCATAATCTGGGCAAATTCACCAGAATGATGACGCTGCACTTTAGAAATCGTACCCACCAAATAGCCTGCTGGATAACGTTCACCCAAACCTGAGCTATAGACATGATCGCCAATCTTAATGTCTGCACTCGATGGCACATACTCCATCTCAAGCTCTGCATAATCGCCCTTACCTGAGACAATTGCACGCATTCCTGTCCGTTCCACTCGCACAGAAATCGAGCTTTCTTTATCAGAAAGTAACATAACTCGGGCACTGTGTGGATAAACATTGATAATCTGCCCCATAATCCCTTTATCATCCAGTACAGTCTGCCCTTCCTGTAGTTGTTCGCTTTTACCTTTATTCATGATGACAATATGATTCAGTGGATTAGAATCTACCCCAATAATTTCGGCAATTAATACACGCCCATCTATCATCAGTGGGGCATCCACCAAGCCACGCAAACGTGTATTTTCGGCAGATAATTCGGAGAACTTTTGTAAACGCACGTGTGCCTGCAATAACTCAGCTTTTAAAGCAATATTTTCACGACGTAAGTCTTGTTCTGATTGAATTTGCAGACGTAGCCAGTCTCCAGACAGCATCGGATAATTGGCTACGGCATAGATTGGGTTATACGCTGCCTTCAGCACATCACGCACAGGTTGAGTGAGCTGCGGAAAACGCCAGTGGATAAATAATGCCACCAACGCCACAATAACCGCTAAAATAAATGAACGGACAGACGGTGGCTGTCGAGTTAAAAGCGTTTGCACCGCCTGATGTCCTCAGTTTTATTCGATAAATAACATTTCATGATTTGGATGGTCAAAATACTCCAGTACTTTACCACCACCACGTGCCACACATGTGAGCGGATCTTCAGCAACAACGACTGGCAAACCTGTTTCTTGAGCAAGCAATTTATCCAAATTACGCAACAACGCACCACCACCCGTCAAAACAATCCCACGCTCTGCAATATCAGAAGACAGTTCAGGAGGCGTTTGCTCAAGTGCGGTTTTGACTGCACTGACAATACTTTGTAGTGGATCTGAAATCGCTGACAATACTTCATCGGAATTCATCGTAAATGAACGTGGTACACCTTCAGCCAAATTACGACCACGTACTTCAATTTCCAGTATTTTATCATTTGGGTAAGCCATTCCAACTTCTTGTTTGACTCGTTCTGCTGTGGTTTCCCCAATCACACAACCATGGGCTTTACGAGCATAGTTGATAATATGCTCATCAAACATATCACCACCTACACGCAAAGAATCGGCATAAACACAGCCTTGTAGCGAAATAATGGCGATTTCGGTTGTGCCACCACCAATATCCACCACCATTGAACCACAAGCTTGTTCAACTGGCATACCTGCACCTATGGCAGCTGCCATTGGCTCTTCAATCAGACGGACTTCCTGTGCACCTGCATTTAACACGGCTTCACGAATCACACGACGTTCAACCAGTGTTGCCTTACAGGGTACACATACCACGACTTTGGGATGACTGGGTAACAAACCACGCTCATTTACTTTGGAAATAAATTGATGCAACATAGTTTCAGTGACTTCAATATCGGCAATCACCCCATCTTTCATCGGGCGAATTGCAGCAATATTGGCAGGTGTACGCCCCAACATTTGCTTGGCATCCTCACCTACTGCAGCCACAATTTTCTGTGAACCACTTTGACGAATCGCCACCACAGTCGGTTCGTTTAAAATAATGCCACGATCAGGTGCATAAATCAGGGTATTTGCAGTCCCTAAATCAATAGCCAAATTCGGGGAAAACCAGCCAAAAATGCGTTTAAAAAATATCACGAGTGTTCTCAGTATAATCTAGCGATGATTCAAAGACGCAACTTTAACGAAATGTGATGCTTTGGACAAGTCAATCGCTTATGATATGGGTCGATATTTTGCAATTTTTTGATAATACGTCAGGTAATGATATGTCTTTATCGCATACACAACAAACAACGGGACTCGATACACGAACCGTACAAGGCATTGCTCATCTCGCAAGGCTATCTTTAACCGAGGCTCAAGCAACTGAATATGCAGAAAGTTTAAATAAAATTCTGCATCTCATGGATGCTTTGGCAACGTTCGACACCGAGGGGATAGAACCACTAAAAAGCCCTTTTGACCATCCGCAACCCTTACGTGCCGATATTGTAAGTGAAAGCAACCATCGTGATGAATATCAAGCGGTCGCCCCTGCAACAGAAGCTGGGTTGTACCTTGTGCCTCGTGTAATTGAATAATTTATATTCAATTAGTCCATATTTTATATTTAGAATGTAAAGAAATTTTTCATATGACAAATTTACATCGCTTATCCATCCGTGAACTCGCTGAAGGCTTAAAACAAGCCCAATTTTCATCACGTGAATTGACCGAACATTATTTACAACGTATTGCCAAAATTGACTCCAAAGTCAAAAGTTATGTCACCGTCACGGCAGAACAGGCATTGGCTCAAGCTGATGCTGCCGATACCGCCATTAAAGCAGGTACAGCGACCGCATTGACAGGCATACCAATTGCACATAAAGATATTTTTTGTACCCAAGGCATTAAAACCACTGCGGGCTCAAAAATGTTGGATAACTTCATTTCACCGTATGATGCTACCGTGGTTGCCAAAGCCAAAGCAGTCGGTCTAGTGACCTTAGGCAAGTTGAACATGGATGAATTTGCCATGGGTTCAACCTCGGAAAATCCATATTATGGTGCAACTCGAAACCCATGGAACTTAGATCATGTTCCGGGTGGTTCATCGGGTGGTTCTGCTGCGGTAGTGGCAGCGGATCTCGCACCTTTTGCCACAGGTACCGATACAGGCGGTTCGATTCGTCAGCCTGCTTCATTTTGTGGTCTTACAGGTTTAAAACCGACCTATGGTCGTGTCTCTCGCTTCGGTATGATTGCCTATGCGTCATCACTGGATCAAGGCGGCCCGATGGCACGTTCGGCAGAAGACTGTGCCTACCTGATGAATGTGATGGCAGGTCACGATGCCAAAGACTCCACTTCAATCAATAAAGAAGTCGATGATTATGTTGCCAACTTGAACGGCACAGCTGTTAAAGGTCTACGCATTGGTATTCCAAAGCAATACTTTAATGTGGCTGGTTTAGATGCCGAGGTAAAAGCACGTGTTGAAGAGTCGCTGAAAAAACTGGAAGAC
>SSHE01000082.1 GCA_008017315.1 Acinetobacter sp. | reverse complement strand
GCTGATGTCGGATTGCCCATTAAATCCCGAACAAATACAAGCATTAGAAGATTTACTCGGTCATCCTTTAACAGATGAGCCAGAACAACGTCATCGTGCGATTCATGAATTGCTGGATCGTCATGGTACAGGGCGGATTTTATTCCGCAATACCCGTGAGGCGATTCAAGGCTTCCCTGGGCGAGATTGTTTAGCCGTGCCATTGGCAATGCCTGAGGGCTGGAATATTACTGGCAAATTGCGTGAACAAATGTGGCCGGAAGAATTACAGCTTGATGGTTCGTGGATGGAAAGCGATCCACGTGTCACATGGTTAATGGAAGTATTACGCAAAGATTTTAAACATAAAAAAGTATTGCTGATTGCCCGTAGTGGTCCTGTGGTGGAAGCGTTGGAAAATGCCTTGCGTTTACATGCAGGGGTGCGGACAGCGATGTTCCATGAGGGTATGAGCCTGCTGGAACGTGACCAAGCTGCGGCTTATTTTGCCGAAGAAAGCTATGGCGCACAAATTCTCTTGTGTTCTGAAATTGGTTCGGAAGGACGTAATTTCCAGTTTGCCAGCGATTTGATTTTATTTGATTTACCTGCAAATCCGGATGTGCTTGAGCAGCGTATCGGGCGTTTAGACCGTATTGGTCAGCAGAATCGGATTCAAATTCATGTACCGTATATCGAGGGCTCAGCACAGGAACGTATGTTCCGCTGGTATAACGAAGCTTTAAATATTTTTAGCAATATTTCACCGACTGCACAAACCTTGCAGGAAAACTTTATTGTTGATTTAAAAGATTGCCTACTTGCAGATTTGCCAGAACAGTTTGAACCATTACTCGAACAGGTCAATATGCAACGCTTTGAGCTGGAAAATGACCTGCAAGAGGGGCGTGACCGTTTGCTGGAATATAATTCTTGTCGTCCACAAGTGGCACAGCGTATTGTGAAAGCATTGGATGATTATGAAGATAATTCATTATTACCTGATTTCATCAAACGCTTTATGGCTGCGACCAATATTGATTTTGATGAACAAAGTAACGGTACGGTAGTGATTCGTCCGACGGATCAAATGCAAGTACAAGGCTTGGAATTGGACGAAGAAGGCATGACGGTGACGTTCTATCGTGATCAGGCTCAAATTCGTGAAGATGCTCAATTTTTGACACTAGAACATCCTTTTGTAGAAAGTGTGATGGAATTGGTCAATACGCAATCGTTTGGTAGTTCAAATGTCGCATTATTAAAAAGTAATGCGATCAAGGCTGGGACGATTTTAATTGAAGTCTGGTTTAAACTGGATGTGATTGCTCCCAAAGTGCTGAATGTGCAGGCAAGTCTGCCGAAGCAATTGATTCGAGTATTACTCAGTGAAAATGGGCAGGATTTATCCGAAAAAGTAACATCGCATGTATTACAGCCGTATATCCATCATTTGGATAATCATAATGCCCGTCAGGTGATTAAAGCGCGCCGAGAAGTCATAGAAGCACGTTATCAGCAAGCGCTTGAATTTGCCAAAGCACAAATTGCGACAATAGGTGAAGAAGCACAGCAGCATTATCAACATCGCTGGCAACGTGAAATCGACCGTTTAAATTATCTCAAGCAGCATAATCCAAGTATTCGTGTGGATGAAATCGAACGCATGGAAAAATTGCAGCAAGAGGGTTTAAGTTTGCTAAAACACGTTTCGGTGACTCCTGAAGCAATTAGAGTATTGGTGGCAGTCAAGCCTTAAATGCGGTTGATTGGGTGCAAAAGGACATGAAAAGTGTCCTTTTGCATATAAATATGGCAAGCTGATTCATATTTTCCATAAAAAGCTAAGCACAAGCTTTTATTTCTTTATTCTTCATAAGCTAATATAAAAAAATTATAAGAATTTTATGCCATTCATATATCTAAGTATTTCATATTATTAGATAAGTATTTGTGTGTTTTTGAATGGGATTGACCCAGTTGCCAAAAAGTTAGTCAATTTTGTGCTAGAATGCCGCAAAATTTATCGTCATATTTAGGGTCTGCAATGTCTGATGAAAGATTAACCCATCTGAAACAGCTTGAAGCTGAAAGTATCCACATTATTCGGGAAGTTGCGGCTGAATTTGAAAATCCAGTCATGCTATATTCGATTGGTAAAGATTCAGCCGTGATGCTACATCTTGCCATGAAAGCCTTTTATCCTGCCAAATTGCCATTCCCATTGATGCATGTCAATACGGGCTGGAAATTTAAGGACATGATTAGCTTTCGTGATGAAATGGTGAAGAAAAATGGGCTGGAGCTGATTGAACATAAAAATATGGAGGGTATTGCCCAAAATATCAATCCATTTGATCATGGTAGCTCAAAATATACCGACATCATGAAAACCCAAGGTTTAAAACAGGCCTTGGATAAGTATAAATTTGATGCAGCATTTGGTGGTGCAAGACGTGATGAGGAAAAATCTCGTGCCAAAGAGCGAGTCTATTCATTCCGTGATAGCAAACACCGTTGGGATCCCAAAAATCAACGTCCAGAATTGTGGAATATCTACAATGGTAAAGTGAATCAAGGCGAAAGTATCCGTGTATTCCCATTGTCGAATTGGACGGAACTCGACATCTGGCAATATATCTACCTCGAGCAGATTCCAATCGTACCGCTTTATTATGCTGCCGAGCGTCCCGTGGTAGAGCGTAATGGCACACTGATTATGATTGATGATGAGCGTTTCCCACTCAAAGAGGGCGAAGTGCCAGAAATCAAACACGTCCGTTTCCGTACATTGGGCTGTTATCCGCTTACAGGTGCAGTTGAATCTAAAGCCGATACTTTGCCTGAGATTATTCAGGAAATGCTATTGACCACCAGTTCAGAA
Source organism: Acinetobacter sp. (assembly GCA_008017315.1). Lineage (GTDB taxonomy): Bacteria > Pseudomonadota > Gammaproteobacteria > Pseudomonadales > Moraxellaceae > Acinetobacter. Next base: position 29,572 of record SSHE01000082.1, on the reverse strand, counting down.
CGTCAGGGTCGTATGATTGACCATGATGAAGCTGGGTCGATGGAAAAGAAAAAGCAAGAAGGTTATTTCTAATTTAAGTGGAGTAAAAGCATGTCGCATCAATCCGAACTGATTAGTCAGGATATTTTGGCGTACTTAAAACAGCATGAACAAAAAGACTTACTTCGCTTCCTGACTTGCGGTAATGTCGATGATGGTAAAAGTACCCTAATTGGTCGTTTATTACACGACTCAAAAATGATTTATGAAGACCAACTGGAAGCAGTACAACGTGACAGTAAAAAGGTCGGTACACAAGGCGATAAAATCGACCTTGCACTTTTGGTAGATGGTTTACAGGCTGAACGTGAGCAGGGCATTACCATTGATGTCGCTTACCGTTATTTCTCAACTGAAAAACGTAAATTCATCATTGCTGATACTCCGGGACATGAACAATATACCCGTAATATGGCAACAGGTGCTTCGACTTGTGACCTTGCGATTATCCTGATTGACGCACGTTATGGCGTACAAACGCAAACTCGCCGTCATACCTTTATCGCTGCCTTACTTGGTATTCGTAATATTGTTGTTGCAATTAATAAAATGGATTTGGTGGAATTCTCTCAGGAAAAATTCAATCAGATTCAACAGGATTATTTAGCTTTTGTTGAGCAGCTAGGCGAGCGTAAACCTGCTGATATTCGTTTTGTACCGATTTCTGCCTTAAATGGCGATAACGTGGTGAATCCATCAGAACATACCGCTTGGTACGATGGTCAAACCTTGATGAATATTTTGGAAACCGTTGAAATTACGCATGATACCAAAAAGCAGGATTTCCGTTTACCTGTACAATATGTGAATCGTCCAAATCTGGATTTTCGAGGTTTTGCAGGAACAATTGCACTTGGTTCGGTAAAAGTTGGCGATGAAATTGTTGCATTACCATCAGGCAAACGTAGCACTGTAAAGGATATCGTAACTTTTGATGGTAATTTACCACAGGCAAAAGCTGGACAAGCTATCACATTAACGCTAAATGATGAAATCGACATCAGCCGTGGTGATATGATTGTTCACCCAGACGGCTTACCACAAGTTTCTCGTGCAGTTCGTGCAACTGTGGTATGGATGAGCGAGCAGCCTTTGGTAAAAGGTAAACTGTATAACGTCAAAGTCGGTGTACAGAGCGTTCCTGCCAAAGTCAGTGAAATTAACTATCGTGTTGATGTTAATACACTAGAGCAAAGCAAAGTTGAACAGTTAGAGCTAAACGGTATTGCGGATATTGTGGTGGAATTTGACCGTCCGATTGTATTTGACCGTTATCAGGATAGCCGTCATACAGGGGCGTTTGTCTTTATTGACCGCCTTAGCAATGTCACTATTGGTGCGGCAATGATTGAAGACACAGCTCAACTGTCTTCAACACAACAACCAGTCACTGGCGAAGAACGTGCAGCACGTTTAGGGCAAAAACCTGCGGTATTGGCAGTTAGCCCTGAATTATTTAAACAGGCTCAGCAGCTAGAACGTACATTACTGGAAAATGGGGTTGTGGCAATTGCCAAATCTGGTTTAACGGTTGAACACGTGGCGTTATTACGTGAGACTGGTCTTGTTGTTCTGGTTGATGATGCTGCACTGGCAGATTCAAGCCTGACTGAAACCAGTCTTGATGATGCGGTACAACAGATTCAATCTTTAGTTCAGCTGTAATCTGGTACAGGACTGAGAAAAAGTTCCCGATTTTGATCAAAACTATCGTAGTTGAATCAAAAGGGAACTTTTTCTATTTGTTCGCAATTATTTTTTATTCAAGATGATGGTTTGATGATCGTAGGTCTGGAATGTAATTTGATTGGCGTTTTCATTGAGTGTAAACGTGTTGATCATATCATTTTGCCCAGATGTTAGTTCACCTTGACGATTTACAGTGCCGCTGGATTGTCCTGAATAAATCGTTTTATCCTCATTGGTTTTTTTCAGTTCATCATGAATTTGGTATTCATCGCCATTTTTAGTGATGGTTAATATACGCTCTTGCTCCCCATACTGTATCACCCATGTCCCAGAATAGTCGGGTACAGGTTTGGAACAGGCAGCCAATAGGCTAATAAAAAAGCTGATAAAGATAAATTTGATGTGTTGCATGTTCAAGTCCTTATCTAAAATTTAAGATGATCATATTAAATATTTAAAATAGATTAAGCAAGTTTTCAAAGTCTTAGCTCATTGAAATTAAATGGATTAAATATTTTAATTCCAAAATATTGGAAGTCCTTTTCATTACGAGTAATCAAAGTGAAATTATGCTGTAATACCGTTGTACCAATAAAAGAATCTGCCAAAGAAGCAGGATTTGGCACATGTAGTTGAGCAGTTTGTAATGCAATTTCACTATTTATGGGTAAAATTCGATGATGAAATTCTGGTTTAATTTGTTGTTCAAACCAAATTCTTAAGATTTCCCCTTGTTTGGGGTCTGTGCGTTCTTTGCTTAGAATACCTTTCTCAATCTCAAAGATCGTCATTGTAGATAGATAACAGAGTTCTAAATCAACGTGTTTAAACCACTGTCAAAATGTATCTGGACAAGTCGGATGATAAATTTTTCGAATTTGTCCGATGATATTGGTATCTAAGAGGTACATTAAAGTTCAATCTGCCTATCCATAAAAATTGCACATTCAAATTCAAAATCATCATCAATTTTGGCTAAGTTTTGTGCTGACATGCCTAGACGTTCAGCATTGGATTGATCATGTTGGCGTAATCGCTGATATTGTTGATAGGATAAAAGTACATGTGAAGGTGTGCCTCTATCGGTGATAAATACAGGCTCCTGATAGCTTAGGCGTTTGGCTTGACTGACATTTTGATTAAAATCTCGGCTTGATAGTATAGACATATACTCACCATTTAATTTGTAGTAATGTGGCTACATTTTAGATGACTTTAATGAGCAAGGCAAATAAAGCCACATATTCTATGAAATATGGCTTTATCTAAAATTTAAGACGATTCTAGCGAAGTTGATACTTTCGCTTTCCTTAAACCCTGAATCTTGCGATTGATATCATCAATAAAGGTATAAACCACAGGAATCACCAATAAGGAAAGGAAGGTACTGGTAATTAAGCCACCAATCACTGAGATTGCCATTGGGGCACGGAAACTTGGATCTGTACCAACACCTAAAGCAATTGGCAACATCCCTGCACCCATTGCCAATGTGGTCATAATAATAGGTCTAGCACGTTTGTGACACGCATCCAATAGGGCATTAAAACGAGAATAGCCTTTTTCATTGCGAGCGATAATTGCATAATCGACCAGTAGGATAGAGTTTTTACTGGCAATACCCATGAGCATAATTAATCCGATCAAACTTGGCATGGAGAAGCTACTTTTTGCCAAGAGTAACAGTACAAATGCACCACCTAAGGATAAGGGTAGTGCCACTAAAATGGTAATAGGCTGTAAAAAATCTTTAAACAGCAGTACCAAGACCACATAGATACACATGACACCTGTCAGCATCGCTAAACCAAAACTGGAAAATAACTCCTGCATGACTTCTGCATCACCAATATTGGTACGTTGTACCGATGGTGGTAAATTCTGCATGGTCGGTAATTGATCCACTTTAGCAGCGATGTCACCTAAAGGTTGATTGTTCAATTCGATACTAAAGTTAATATTTCTGACACGGTTGAAACGGCTAATTTGTGAGGGACCACTTTCAATATTGACATCAGCAATGCTCCCCAGCATCACTGCACCATGACTACCTTTGATCATTAAACGTTTAATCAGTTCCTGATCTTGGCGTGCTGCGAGTGGTAGTTTGATGATAATGGGGATTTGTCGTTGTGATAGATTGAGTTTTGGCAAGTTTTGGTCAAAATCTCCTGCGGTCGCAATACGAACCGTTTCGGCAATAGTATAGGTGGTAATGCCTAAATCAGCTGCCTTGGCAAAATCGGGACGAATCACCAACTCAGGGCGAACCAATGCCGCACTTGAGGTAATACTACCGATAGCGGGAATGGTGCGTAATTCTCGTTCTAGGTTTCGGGCGGTGCTCATTAATACATCTGGGTCATCACCTGATAGGGCAAACTGGTATGAACTATTATTGCCAGCCAAACCCACTTGAATCCTTGCACCAGGTAAAGGTGCTAAACGTTGGCGAATCTGATTTTCAATCTCTTGCAAACTGGCGGCACGTTTCGTGCGTTCGGTGAGTTGAATGGTCAATGTTGCTTTACGAGGTTCATTGGATGCACCACCTGCAAATGGATCACTACCTGCAGCACCACCACCGATGGTGGTATAAATACTTTTCACTTCAGGATGATCTTTGATGAGACTACGTGCATATTCAGCACTTTTTAGGGTATCTGAAAATTGTGAACCGGGGGTAAGTTCCAGTCTTACTTGCGTTTGTCCTGTATCTGGGGGAGGTACAAAGCCAGTCGGTAGCAAAGGAATCAGCATAATAGAGCCGATAAAAAAGCTGATTGCCCCAAGTAAGGTGAGCCAACGATGTTGAAGACACCATGTGACCAGCTTCATATAGGTACGCATGACCCGACCATCTTTGGCACGCTCTTGATCCAATGTGGATTCCGTTTGAAGATGACGCTCTACAGGCGTTTCAATTTTGCCAACAAAAGGCTTTAAAATATAAGCCGACATCATTGGGGTGAGTAAACGAGCGACCAATAATGATGCAAAGATTGCCAAAGCAGCAGTCCAGCCAAATTGCACAAAGAATTTACCTGCAATACCACTCATAAAGGCAGTCGGTAGAAAGACAGCGATTAAGGTAAACGTGGTGGCAATCACGGCAAGTCCAATTTCATCGGCAGCTTCCATTGCCGCTTCATACGGTGTTTTACCCATCCTGAGATGTCGAATGATATTCTCAATCTCAACAATCGCATCATCGACCAGAATCCCGACCACCAGCGACATCGCCAACAGGGTAACGGTATTGAGCGTAAAACCAAAATAGTACATGCCAATCATGGCAGGTAAAATGGACAATGGTAGGGCAGTTGCAGCAATCACGGTGGCACGCCAATCTCGCAAAAATAACCAGACCACTAAAATCGCTAAAAATACACCTTCATACAATAAAGACATAGAGCCTGCATAATTATTTGCAACAGGTTTCACAAAATTAAAGGCTTCAGTGATGTGGATATCTGGGTGAGCAGCTTTAAGTTTATCCAGTGCTTCAATTGCACCTTTTTCTACATCAATTTCACTTGCCCCTTTGCTACGCGTAATTTCAAATCCGATGACAGGCTGACCATTGAGCAATGCCGCAGAACGACGCTCTGCTATACCATCACGAATAGTTGCCACTTGATCAAGACGGATATGTCGCCCATCGCTTAAGGCAATATCCATTGCTCCAATTTCATCTGCTGTTTTCATCGTCGCAATGGTACGGATAGATTGTTCACTATGACCAATTTTGGTTTGACCACCTGAAGCATCTTGCTGAATCAAACGTAATTGTCTGGTAATGTCTGTTGCTGTGGCATTGAGTGCCAATAATTTCTCTGGATTGAGTTCAACATCTATTTGACGGGTAACACCGCCAACTCGAGCAACCGCACCCACCCCTTTCACCTGTAACATGGTGCGTGAAATATCATAATCGACAAACCATGACAGGGCTTCTTCATCCATTTTGGGTGATTGAATGGTATAGGTCAAAATGGGTGAGCCTGAAAGATTGATTTTACTGACAATAGGATCTCGTAAATCGGCAGGTAAGTCTGAGCGTACTTGTGACACAGCATTACGTACATCATCCACAGCTTCTTGTAGTGGTTTTTCCAGTTGAAATTCGGCTGTAATGGTCACCACACCATCTTGAATATTGGTATATTGATTTCTGAGGCTTTGCAAAGTTGCAATCGAGTTTTCAATTTTGCGTGCCACTTCGGTTTCAAGTTGTGGGGGAGCAGCACCAGGTAGGACTGCGGTCACTGTGACCATAGGTAGTTCAATATCAGGGAAATGCTGAACTTTCATCCATTTAAAACACAATAAACCTGCCAGCCCTAGCATGATAAAGAGTAAAATGGCAGGAATAGGATTCTTAATTGACCAAGCGGAGAAGTTCATTTCATTCCCCCTGTGAGTGGACAAGTTGTTTGGTCAATGGTGTATCGGGAATATCTTTGGCAATTTCAACCACATCACCATCCGCTAGAAAGCCCGTACCCGAAGCAACCAGTTTGACATTTTCAGGTAAGTCCAGAATCTCAACACGATCAGCCCAACGCCGCCCAACGCTCACTTTTTGCTGTGCTACACGATGGTTGTTACCTACGATAAATACATAGGCAAAACCATCACGTAAAAGCAGGGCAGTCTGCGGAATGGTGAGAGCAGATTTTTCGCCTAAATGAAATTCACCTTTGACAAACATCCCCATTTTAACCGCCTGTGTTGCAGGTAAATCGACATAAACCAAAGCATAACGGGTTTGTGGGTCAATCACAGGGGAAATCATGCGTACTTGCCCAACAACGGCTGGTTGTGCTGGGTCTGGTGAAAAAATCTGAGCAGTCATGCCTAGTTTGAGCTTATATAAATCTGTGGTGGTGACTTCAGCTCGCCATTCTAAACGATGATTGCGAATCAAGCGGAATAACTCCTGACTCGTTTGTGCCAATGCACCAACTGTTGCGGTACGAGCAGAAATCACGCCGTTATCTGGCGAAATCACTTGTGTTTGTGCTAAACGTAGTTGATGGCTTTCGATTTGTGCTTTTGCTGCTTGCAAACGTGCTTGGGCAGTGGACTGGGAAGTTTGATACTGCATCGCTTCTTGTGCAGAAATTGCTCCAGTGTTTTTAAGCTGTTGAATGCGTTTATAATTACTCGTCGCATCGGCGAGTATGGCTTGTGCTTCGGCATAACTGGCCTTCGCTGCTGTTAAATCAGCACGAATGCTATCGCTATTAATTTCGGCCAATACTTGTCCACGTTTCACCTCATCTCCGACATTCACATTGACATGGGTAAGACGTTGTCCAGACAATTCACTACCAATCACCACTTCTTGCCATGCGGCAACATTACCATTGGCGGTAAAGGTTTGTTTCCAATTTTGCTGCTCGGGTTGAATCACAGTCACAGTGAGTGCAGCCTTTTGTTCGCTAGTATCGGCTGTTTTTTGTTGTTCACTAGGTGCTGACTTTTTCGTGCTATTTGATTGCCAAAATATGAGACCAATGAGTAATAGGACTATGACGATTGCGAAAATGAACCAAACCTTGTTCTTCGATTTCTGTGACGTTTGCGATGTCATTTTTTTTGCATAACCATTCCATTTTTGATAGCTAAGTATATACCAAGATTTCTATAAGTGGCAAAAGTAGTTGATAAAAACAAATCATATAAAAATCAAGAGATGAATAAGCTAGGGTCAGGGTAATCGCGCTTCATTTTAATTATTTGTTATAAATCAGTTATATATGATTTTAACTGGTTATTTTGCAATCAACTGCAATTTTCTATCCAATTGATTTATAAAGTTAAAATAACATAGCGCGTTTGCCCTGATAAGCTAGGGTAGCAGCGTTTGATTCAGGTTGTTGCCATGTCAAAATTAAGATAAAGAACCAAGATTTTAACTTAGACACTTGCTATACTACGCCACAAAATCATGATTTAACGCCTCAGCATGTCACAACCTTTATTTAACAAAGTCGCCTTTATCGGCTTGGGTTTAATTGGCTCAAGCCTTGCTCGTGTCATTCAAGCCAAACAATTGGCCAAAACAGTTGTTGCGGTCGCACGTTCACAACAAACCTTAGATGATGCCAAACAACTGGGTTTGATTGATTTAGGCTACCAAGATGCAGCCGAAGCGGTCAAAGATGCCGATTTAATTGTCTTGGCATTACCTGTACAAGCGACGCAAGCCACTTTAGCAAAAATAAAACCGTATCTAAACAAACATGCCATTATTACCGATGTGGGTAGTACCAAGGGTAATGTGGTGGCTGCGGCTCAAGCGGTATTTGGTGAAAATTTACCTAAAGGTTTTGTGCCTGCTCATCCGATTGCAGGCAGTGAGCATAGTGGTGTTCATGCAGGAAAAGTCGATTTATTTGCGCATCACAAAGTCATTCTTACGCCATTACAAAGTAGTGACCCACATGCTGTAAACAAACTCATCACACTATGGCAAGCGGCACAAGCTGAAGTGATTTGTATGGATGTGGAAAAACATGATGAATTACTCGCCCATACTAGTCATTTGCCGCATTTGATGGCATTTAATTTGGTGGAACAGCTTGCCAGTCGTAAAGATAATTTGGATATTTTTCGTTTTGCTGCGGGTGGTTTTCGGGATTTTTCTCGGATTGCCGCCAGTGACCCACAGATGTGGCATGATATTTTTATTGCCAACAAAACCGCAATTTTGAATGCTGTGACAGATTTTGAAGCACAGCTGCAACAATTTAAACAGGTGATTGCACAAGAAGACTCTCATGCCTTAATAGGGATGCTTAGTCATGCTCGTGCAGCTCGCCAGCATTTTAATCATATGCTGACCAAAACCCCATTAATGGAGAAACACACCATGACACAACAATTTATCATCTCGCCTAATTCGCCGCATTTTCAAGGTCAATTTACTGTTGCTGGTGATAAATCTGTGTCGCACCGTTCCATTATGTTTGGGGCGATTGCAGAGGGAACAACCCATGTCACAGGTTTTCTTGAGGGTGAGGATGCTTTAGCGACCTTACAAGCATTTCGTGATATGGGCGTGTCGATTGAAGGCCCAAAAAATGGTGAAGTCACTATTCATGGCGTAGGAATCAATGGTTTAAAAGCCCCTGCCAGTGCCTTATATATGGGGAACTCTGGGACAAGTATGCGTCTGCTTTCGGGAATGTTATCGGCACAGAAATTTGATTCAGTCATGACAGGTGATGCGTCTTTGTCTAAACGTCCAATGGAACGGATTGCCAAACCATTGCGTGAAATGGGGGCGAAAATTCAAACCACAGGCGAAAAAGGTACACCACCAGTCAGTATTACAGGCAATCAAGCTCTAAAAGGCATTCATTATGATTTGCCAATGGCTTCGGCTCAAGTTAAGTCGGGGATTCTATTGGCAGGACTTTGGGCAGAGGGTGAAACATCGGTGACTGAACCTGAGCCAACCCGTGACCATACCGAACGTATGTTGCGTGCCTTTGGTTATGAAGTAAAAACAGAAGGTAATCGAATTTCCTTACAAGGTGGCGGAAAACTCACTGCGACTAATATTCAAGTCCCGTCTGATATTTCTAGTGCAGCATTTTTTATGGTCGGTGCAGCAATTACGCAAAATGCGGACATTACCCTTGAAGCCGTCGGCATTAATCCAACTCGTACAGGCGTGATTGAAATTTTAAAACAAATGGGTGCAGATTTAAGCGTTGAAAATGAACGAATTGCAGGCGGTGAACCGATTGCGGATATTCGGATTCGTGGCAGCCGTACCTTAAAAGGGATTCATATTCCAGAAGATCAAGTACCGCTGGCGATTGATGAATTTCCAGCATTATTTATTGCTGCGGCATGTGCCGAGGGCAAAACGATTTTAACAGGTGCAGCCGAATTACGAGTGAAAGAATCTGACCGTATCCAAGTCATGGCGGACGGTTTACAACTTTTAGGTATTGAATGTACCCCGACAGCAGACGGCATTATTATTCAAGGTAAGGGTAAATCTGGCGATTGGTCGCCTATTTTTGGTGGTGGACAAATCGAATCACATCATGACCATCGTATTGCCATGAGTTTTAGCATGGCTGGGTTGCGTTGTTCACAGCCGATTACCATTGTTGGAACGGAAACCGTAGCGACTAGCTTTCCAACTTTTACCCAACTGGCAAGTCAGGCAGGATTGTTGTTGCAAGTGAAGAATGCAAGTTAAGCATACACACTTATGAACTTAGACCTTTTTCCACAGGATAATGTTTTATCCGAAATAATCCCATTAAACAATGTGCAAGAATTACGTTTTATTGATTTATTTGCAGGGATTGGCGGTTTTCATTTGGCATTATCTGATTTAGGGGCAAAATGTGTTTTTGCCTCTGAAAAAGACAGCCATGCTCGAAGCACTTATCAAGCCAATTTTGATACTTCAACGTTTGAGCTGAATCAAGATATTCGTAAAATTGCTCCTGATCAAATCCCAGACCATGAGATTTTATGTGCAGGCTTTCCATGTCAGCCATTTTCCCAAGCTGGGTTAAAAAAAGGCTTTCAGGATGGTGAAGATTCAGAGCGTGGAAATTTATTTTTTTGTATTGTGGATATTTTAGAAACAAAAAAACCACTTGGTTTTATTTTGGAAAATGTTCGGCATTTGGTAAATCATGATGAGGGGCAAACATTTCAAACCATTCTGACTCTATTAGACCAAGCAGGCTATACGGTTTATCATCAAATATTAAAAGCCTCGGATTATAATGTCCCACAGCATCGCCCTCGAGTATTTTTAGTCGGTTTTCGTAAAGATATTATTCAAAATATCCATTTTAATTTTCCACAGAAAAAACCTTTAACGTACACCATGTCAGATATTTTTGGCGAATCATGTGAAAAACAAGTTGGTTTCACCTTACGAGTAGGCGGTAAAGGTTCAAAAATTGATGATCGGCGAAATTGGGAATTTTATCGAGTCAATGGTGAAGTGAAACGGATTGGTTTAGTTGAAGCTCAAAGGATGATGACTTTTCCAGATGACTTTCAATTTCCTGTATCGAAAACCCAAGCCATGAAACAACTAGGAAATAGTGTTTGCGTAGAAGTGGTTAGACAAGTTGCAACGCAAGTGATAAAAAATATACAAAATATAGTGATACAGCAGGAAGACTCACAAATGACAATTAAGCGTAATAAAGGTGAACTCAGCGAAATTTATGCATTATGTAAATTAATTCAACAACAATTTATTGCGTATGGCAATGAATATGCCGAAATTACAGATAAAACCATACAAGTTATTAAGGTTCATACCTATAAAAATGAGATTTGCTTATCAAAAAGCCATTTAGATATTATTGAGCATGATAATAATGTAAAAAAAATTGCACTAAACAGCTTCATTACAGAAACTGATATAAGCCAAATGCTTGATACAATTCAACAGGGTAAATCAACCTTTTCTCATGTGATTATTGATGAAAAAGTGAATTTATTGGGCTTAGATAAATCAAAAGGCACATCGTATGAAAAAGCAGATATAACCATTAGTTTTGTGGAAGAATATAAAGTATTTGAACAACAAGGTACAAGTATTAAATCCTTTCTAGGAAACTCACCAACATTACTCAATGCCTCGCAAGCAACCAATTTTATTTTCAAAATTAATGGATTGGATGTTGAAAAAATAGATACAATCAATAGTATTAAGACATCTGCAAAAATCAAAGACCGTATTTTAGCGATTGAAAATAATGGTGGAGCTTTGGAATTTGTAGAATGTGAGAATCAGGTTTATGAAGATACTTTGCGTAAAGTTGATTCTAAAATGCCTGAAATTTTAGCAGATGCTTTACTAGGTTTTTTTAAGAAAAGTTTTAGAAATCGTTTGTGTGAATATATTACGATGATGGAAGATAAAAATTTTGCAACTCAAATTGAGTTTCGTTTAAAAGATTTTGTTAAATCTACGATGTTTGGCATTTTTCCTACTCAAGTTTGGGATGGTAAATTATCAGCCAATTCGGTATTGCTGGTGAATCAACAAGGCGAATTGGTTTTTTACCATACCAATCATGACCATGTGCTAAAAGAATTTTTCTATCAACATACATTTTTTGATACGCCATCATCAACACGGCATCGTTTTGGTAGTATTTATCAAGAAAATGGACAACTTTATTTTAAGTTAAATCTACAATTACGCTTGGCAATGAGCTAAACAATTCGGTAGGAAATTATTTGGGTATGCAGTTGGATAAATTATTACAATCACAGGGTTTTGGTTCTCGTAAGCATTGCCAGTATTTGATTCAATCGGGGCATGTCAAAGTTGATGACAAAATGATTGAGAATGAAAAAGCCAAATTTCAGCCTGAACATTTAAATTTTTCCGTCTTTGATGAATCTTATCTGTATCGGGAAAAAGTCTATATTGCCTTAAATAAACCTCAAGGGTATGAATGTTCACATCAGCCGCAGCAACATCATAGTGTTTTTGAACTCTTTCCAGATCATTTACGACTTCGCAATATCCAGACTGTAGGGCGGCTAGATCAAAATACCACGGGTTTATTATTACTCACAGATGATGGGCAATTTTTGCATCAACTGACGCATCCACGTAAACATGTTGCCAAATATTATCGAATGACAACCTATAGCGATATTGTTGCCGAACAAATCCAGCAACTTCAACAAGGTGTTAGCTTAAAAAATGAAAAAGGTATTTTTCAGGCACAGGATGTGTTGCAACTTGCCCAGCGTGAATTACGATTCGCCATTGATCAAGGCGTTTATCATCAGGTGAAGCGGATGTTAATTGCAGTGGGGAATGAGGTACAGGCTTTACATCGTGATCAAATTGGACAATTAACTTTAGATGCCTTACAGCTAGAGGTTGGGCAATGGTGTTATTTAAGCACGGATGAGATTCAATTGACCAAACAGCACGCATAACAAAGTTTAAGTTTTTGGTTTGGCGTTTAGAATTTGATCCAATTCTAAAAATAAGTCCTGATGATTTTCTTCTGGGATGATGTCATGCTGTGGTGCAGCAGTAAACATGGTCTTATTTTCAATATTAAAGGGAATGGATTGCGTAAGCACAACTTGTCTAAAAAACATACGAACAGCTTGGGCTGGTGTTAGCCCTAATTGTTTAAAGACAGCAAAGGCCTGTTTTTTCTCATTGCTATCCAAACGAATTTGATATACTTCCGTTTTAATCATCTTCTGATCTTCCTTAAGGCATCGTATGCTCATACGTTGTCATTACATTGTATCGTGCATATTCTGATAAAAGCAATCTGTGGCTGTGAAATTTTTTTCATAAAAAAAGCTGCTTCAGTTGAAGCAGCTTTTTTTTGTGTTCTTCGCTTGGATTATTTTTCGATAATCGCTACAACACCTTGACCACCAGCCGCACAGATAGAAACCAGTATACGACCAGAACCTTTTTGATTGAGTAATTTTGCGGCGGTAGCGATGATACGACCACCAGTTGCTGCAAATGGATGACCTGCTGCCAAAGAAGAACCTTTAACATTCAATTTTGCACGGTCGATTGAGCCTAAAGGTGCGTCAAGACCTAAACGTTCTTTACAGAATTTTTCATCTTCCCACGCTTTAAGGGTAGATAATACTTGTGATGCAAATGCTTCGTGGATTTCGTAGTAATCAAAGTCTTGTAGTGTAAGACCAGCACGTTCAAGCATACGTGGTACTGCGTAAGCAGGTGCCATCAATAGACCTTCTTTCTTTTCGACAAAATCGATCGCTGCAGTTTCAGAGAATGTTAGATATGCAAGAACTTCATGTCCATTGGCTTTTGCCCATTCTTCAGAGGCAAGTAAAACACATGATGCACCATCGGTCAGCGGTGTAGAATTACCTGCTGTCATGGTTGCATTTTCACCTTTACCAAATACAGGTTTTAATTTTGCCAGTTTTTCTACACTTGAATCTGCACGTAAGTTGTTATCACGCTCAAGACCCATAAATGGTGTGATTAAATCGGCAAAGAAACCATCTTCATAGGCTTTTGCCATTTTTTGGTGTGAAGAAGCTGCTAATTCGTCCTGTGCCTCACGAGCAATATTCCACTCTAGTGCAGTGATTGCTGCGTGATCACCCATCGCAAGACCAGTACGTGGTTCACCATTTTTCGGTGCATCCATCAAGTCCTTAACATTGATTTTTGTCAATGCTTTTAAACGATCTTTACCTGTTTTGGCAATATTAAGCTCAAGTAGAGCTTTACGTAAGCCGTCACCAAATGCGATGGGTGCATCAGAAGTGGTATCTACACCACCAGCGATACCTACTTCGATTTGACCGAGTGCAATTTTGTTGGCAACCAAAAATGCCGCTTGTAAACCCGTGCCACAAGCTTGTTGGATATCATAAGCTGGTGTTTCAGGTGCAAGTGCTGTGCTTAATACACATTCACGCGTCATGTTGAAGTCACGGCTATGCTTAAGTACCGCACCAGCAACCACTTCACCCAAACGCTGACCTTGTAATTTGTAACGCTCTACGAGACCATTGAGTGCAGCAGTGAACATATCCATGTTAGATGCTTTGAAATAAGCACCATTTGAACGAGCGAAAGGAATACGGTTTCCGCCAATGATAGCGACACGACGAACAGTTTGAGTCATGGTTTTGTCCTGAGATGGAGAAGTTGGGGTTGATTCTTGTATAGCAATCTCTGTAGGTGTAGTGCTCACTACAGGGGGAGCTTCAGGTGTTGTAGGTGCTGTATTCTGTGCAGCATTCGTTGCAGCTTTTGGTGTTGTAGGCGTTGTTGCCTTAACTGTAGCTGCTGGTTTGCTACGACTTTTTGTTGCGGTTTTTTTCGCAGGCGTAGTAGCTGTTTTGGTGGCAGTTGATGTTTCTGACACTGCAGATGTAGCTGAATCAGACGATACTGGATGTTCTGGAGATGAATTGCTCATAAAGGTTTCCAAGCGTTTTAATGATTTTTGTGATGCCTACCTTATCATAAAGCAGACTATATCGTATTGACTAGAATGACATTGAATAAGGCAATCAGGTCAAGTATTCATAAATAATTCTCAAGTATTATAATAAACAAAGTGCAATTATTCTACTTCAATACAGTTGCATAACAGTTTTCATGGTGTTTTTGTTTATCATGTTGAGCTGTTAGCATTTAATAGAGAAAAAACTATGTCTGACCAGTATCAAACTTTCGCAAAATCACCCATCGGCAAGTTCGTGATCAAAAATCTTGGCTTACCATCGCCTATCGCATTAGATCGTTTTGTTGCAGGGCAACCTGTGATTAATGGTGCAATCTTATTGGGTGCGGCAGCAAATAGTACGCTATCGGCTGCGATTAGTCAGGTATTGGCAAATATTCATGCCGATGCTTATGCAGGCAACAATTCAACGTTACAACAAACTGCTGCAAAAGCAGGGTTGAATTTGCGTGCTTTTAATAGCGGTGATAAAGAATCTAAATTTAAAGCATTGGTATTTGATGCGTCAGGGATTCAATCTGCTGAACAATTAAAAGAATTGTACAACTTTTTTAATCCAGTTGCTCGCCAAGTAGAGGTCTCTGGTCGTGTGATTGTGATTGGTACCACACCTGAAACTGCTGGCAGTGTATCTGCTGCATTGGCACAACGTGCATTGGAAGGTTTTGTTAAAGCTGTAGGTAAAGAATTTAAAAAGGGTTCAACAGCTGAATTGGTTTATGTTGATGCAGGTGCAGAAGCAAATCTTGAATCAACTTTACGTTTCTTATTGTCACCACGTTCGGCTTATGTATCTGGTCAGGTGATTCGTGTATCTCAAGCGGATACTGTGAAAGTGGACTGGAATCAGCCATTGGCAGGTAAGACTGCGGTGGTGACAGGTGCAAGCCGTGGTATTGGTGAAGCGATTGCTCACGTATTGGCACGTGATGGTGCACACGTGATTTGTTTGGATGTGCCACAACAACAGGCTGACCTTGAGCGTGTTGCAGGGGAAATTGGCGGTTCGGTATTGACACTGGATATTACTGCCAATGATGCAGGTGAAAAAATCAAAGCGGCAGCGGCAAGTAAAGGCGGTTTGGATATTATCGTGCATAATGCAGGTGTCACACGTGACAAAACTTTAGCCAATATGAAGCCTGAACTTTGGGACATGGTGATTAATATTAACCTTGCTTCGAATGAACGTGTCAATCAATATTTATTGAACAATGATGGTTTAAATGCCAACGGTCGCATTATTTGTGTATCTTCGATCAGTGGTATTGCAGGTAATTTAGGTCAGACCAACTATGCAGCGTCAAAGGCAGGTGTGATTGGTTTGGTGAAATTTACTGCACCGACATTGAGCAATGGTATTACCATTAATGCAGTTGCACCAGGCTTTATCGAAACACAAATGACGGCTGCTATTCCATTTGCGATTCGTGAAGCAGGTCGTCGTATGAACTCCATGAGCCAAGGGGGTTTACCTGTTGATGTTGCAGAAACCATTGCCTATTTTGCATCAACTGCATCAACGGGTCTAAATGGTAATGTCGTACGTGTGTGTGGTCAAAGTTTATTGGGTGCTTAAACTTAAAACCTGAGCACAAACACTGTGAGAGGGTGGTTATCACCCTCTTTTTTATATTAAAGAATAGAGGTTCAAGCCATGAGAACTCGTCATTTTGATGAATTACCCAAAGCATATGCTGCTTACCCAAAAGTGATTCAAGGTTTAATCAACAAAACACAATCAAAAGAAAAAAACCTACCACAAGTAGAATATGTGGTGGATCGTCTTGTGATTGCACCAGAACATTTGGCAAAATACAATCGGATTTGTGGCTTTGACCATAACGGTACTGTTCCTGCCATGTATCTTGCTGTGCTGGCACAAAGCCTACAAATGCACATGATGACCAGTGAGCCATTTCCATTCGCATTGTTAGGTCTAGTACATATTCGTAATCAGATTAAACAGTATCGTGTGATACAAGCCACTGAAACGATGCAGTTATCCTGTAAATTTGGTGAATTACAGCCACATGATAAAGGTTTGCAGTTTGATTTTATCATCACTGCAAAAGTAGCTGATGAGGTTGTATTTGAAGGTTTGACCACTTATCTTGCTCGTCAAAAAGTGACCAACAAAGTAGCTGAAAAAACCAAAACTGAACAAACACCTGATTATCAAGTTCAAGCGACTTGGACTTTGGCAGAAAATACAGGTCGTCGTTATGCCATGATTTCAGGTGATTTTAACCTGATTCATATCCATGCGGTGACTGCTAAAGCCTTTGGTTTTAAGTCTGCGATTGCACATGGTATGTGGAGTAAGGCAAAAGTGTTGTCATCCGTTACTTTACCAGCCGCTTATCGTGCAGATGTTTGGTTTAAATTACCGATGTTCTTACCCTCAACGGTTGAATTTTTAACAGCAGTAGAAGGTAAAACAACTGAGCTTTTGGTGCGTAATGTAAAGAGCCATAAACCGCATTTAAGTGGTGAAGTGGTTACTTTATAATGGATGTAGTCAGATGAGTTCTGGCAAAATGATAGGCGGCTGGGCATTTTTGTGCAAATGTTCGGCAAGCCTATTTTGTTTTAATGTCTTGTAACATTTACAGTGAATCTAATACATAAAATTGCCTTGTAAAGCATGATTGCTCTACTACAATACTGATTCAAAAATTTATACTTTAGAAACTTGGAATAATTACCTATGCTTAATCCAGTGACTATGGCATGGCAAAATGTAGTCAATCAAACGTTTAAACTCTCAATTCTAATGACTGCAATCGCCTCTATAGGTGTTTTTTCAGGTTGTAGTTCTACACCGCAAAAAAAATCTGTGTCTGGTCAAAAAGTAGTAGCAAAAAATGATTTGCTCGATGCCGATAGTTTGGATTCGCTAGAAGATTTACTGTATGCCACAGATATGCGAGCAGTAGAAAGTGACCGTTTGATGGTACTTCGCTATGGTGATGTCTGGAGACGCATGACGGTCGGTTTTAAACTCAATTTGAATGTACAAAATAGCCGTATCAATGCACAGCGTAGTTGGTTTATTTCTCGGCAGCCATATTTAGATCGTTTAAGTGCTCGTGCCAGCCGTTATTTATATTACACGGTAAAAGAAGCAGAACGTCGTGGTCTTCCAACTGAGCTTGCCCTATTACCTGTGATTGAAAGTTCGTATGATCCAGCCGCAACCAGTTCGGCAGCCGCAGCAGGTTTGTGGCAATTTATCCCAAGTACAGGCAAGATTTACGGTTTACGACAAAGCGATTTGTATGATGGTCGCCGTGATGTGGTGGAATCTACTCGTGCAGCTTATGAATATTTAAGTAGTTTATACAATCAGTTTGGTTCATGGGAATTGGCACTGGCATCCTATAATGCAGGACCTGGACGGATTCAGCAGGCGATTAATCGTAATATTGCCGCAGGTTTGCCCACAGATTATTGGTCGTTAAGATTACCCGAAGAAACCATGAACTATGTGCCACGCTTCCTTGCTGTCGCACAGATGATTAAAAGTCCTCAACAATATAATGTGAATTTACCAGCGATTGCCAATCGTCCGCACTTTCGTGAAGTGAGCATTCCAGGGGCAATTAATCTGGATGAATTATCAAGGCTGACTGGGGTGAGTCGTGGTGCCATCTATGCACTCAATACAGCCCCTCGTGGCCATTTCACCGATCCATTAGCCCCACGTCGTATTCTGATTCCCAATGATGTGAATCAGTTGGTTGATAGTAAAATCAGTACAATGCAAGTGGTTTCTGGTTTTGGTGGTTTGTGGACAGGTGGCGCTGCACCACTGCCTACTTTAGCAGCAAGTACAGTAAAAACACCAGTGACAACAGCGAATACAAGTACTACACAGGTGACACCAACGCCGTTAAATCCCAATATGACCACACCACCAGTAATTGTTGCAGCAACTACAGTGAAACAAGTCACACCGAGAGGGGCTCAAGCATTGGCACAATTTGCTGCTAATGCCGATATACCAAGTGCACCACGCTTACCTGTCTCCATTACCCCAGCAAACAATGTCAAGCCGATAGCCGTTGAACTCGCAATCACTGAAGCTGAGAAAAAACGCATTCTTGCGGAAAATAGTACCGCAGCAGTGGCAAAATTATCGGTTCAACAAGAAGCACAAATTATCCGTAAAATTGTAGAACCTGCACCAACTGAAGCAGAAAAGCAGCAGGTGATTCAGGAATTGGCACAGCTTGCACCACAGGGTACAGAGATTATCGACCCACTGGATGGTAATATTAAATTGACAGCCATTCAAAGTAGTCAATCGATTGCCGAACAAAAAGGTGAAGAGGTTAAAATTACCTACGCTTATCCAAAAGCAGTCACTGAAGCAGTACAGAAAGCGGATAAAGAATCTGTTGCTCGTAATGCAGGTAAACCCGTAATTGAAAGCAAAGACGAAGTGGTGGTGGTTGCACCAAAAGGCAAACGTGATCTTTATACCGTACAATCGGGTGATACTTTGGCATCTATTGCAACTAAATATAGCGTGAACTGGCGTGATATTGCCAAATGGAATCAGATTAATATAGAGAGCCCACTTTTTGTTGGAACACGTCTGTATCTATATGATGCCAAACCGATAACGATTGCCGCACCGAGTAAACCAGAAAAATACGTGGTCAAAGCTGGGGATAATCTTACCAATTTGGCACAGCAGTATGATGTGAGTTTGCAGGATTTAGCAGCATGGAATAATTTAACCACAACCAGTAATGTGCTGATAGGACAGCGTTTGACCTTTGTTGAACCCAAGAATTTTAAACCAACTGTTGCTATTGATAAGGATGTGGCGAAAAAAATTGAAACGGAAACCTATAGTATTAAACGTGGTGAATATCTGCAGCAGATTGCCGAACGTTATCATTTATCTAATGCCGAATTGGCAGCTTTAACACCAAACCTAAATGCAGGCAGTAATTTGTTGGTTGGGCAAAAAATTAATGTACCGAAACAAAAAATCGAGAGCAAAACGACTGCCAAACAGGAACAAGCCACGCCACGTGGTAGCAATAGCAGTCAGAATGTAAAAACAACGACTTATACCGTGGTTGCAGGTGATTACCTTAGCACTGTCGCTCAAAAACATAAAATGAGCTTGGCTGATTTGGCTGCACTGAATGACTTAAACAGTAATAGTGCAATTTTGGTGGGGCAAAAATTAAAAGTTGTCCAGACAGAACCTGAAAAACCTAGTAGCTATAAGGTGCAAAGTGGTGATACTTTAAGCAGTATTGCCAATAAATTTGACCTGAGCGTGCAGGAACTGGCGAACATTAATGATTTAAAAACCAATGCAAAAGTGCAGCGTGGCGTGACCTTAAAACTTGATGCAACAGTAAAAGCAACTAAGGAATCCGTGAAAGAGGATAAAGAGGATAAGGCTACCAAAACCGAGAAAGTAAGCGATGACAGCAACAGCCGCAATGATAGCTTTAAAGGGGCGACTGAAAGTTATAGCATAAAATCAGGCGAGACTTTAACGGCTTTGGCAAATCGCTATCATATCTCGGTAGCAGCATTGGCGGATTTAAATAAACTAAAATCCAGTACCCAATTACGGGTTGGTCAGAACATCAAAGTACCCAAATTGACGTTAAGCTATAAAGTCAAAAGTGGTGATAGCCTGATTCGTTTAGCAAAACAGTACGGCATTTCGGTTGAAGAATTGGCAGAGATGAATAAACTCAAACCTGATGCACAATTACAACTTGGACAGACCTTGACCGTACCAAATTCATAAACCATTTGAGGATATAATGGGACGTAGATTGAATGGATTAGAACCACGCTTTGGACAGCGTTTTGTTATGGCGATTGGCTTGGCAATCAGTAGCAATCTTTTTGCTGCGATACAGACCCTCAATTATATCAGTCTGGATGCCAAGCCCTTATATGCCAACTTATCGGCCATGCCTTATGCCAATCCCAATGCACCCAAAGGTGGCAGTGTGGTTTTACCTGCCACGGGAACATTCGATAACTTTAATAGTATGAATGGTAAAGGGTCATCAGCCGATGGTGTGCAATATTTGTATGACGGCTTGATGAAAAATTCACTGGATGAAGCAGGGGTTGCCTATCCATTATTGGCACAGAGCATCACCTATGATCCTGATAAACCGAAATATGCCATTTTTCATATCAATCCCAAAGCACGCTTTAGCAATGGTTCACCTGTTACAGCCAAAGATGTTGAATTTACCTTTAAAAAGCTACTCAGTGAAGGTGCACCAGGGTTACGCATGTATTTTGCCGATGTTGCGGAGATTAGAGCGATTTCCAAATATGATGTACGCTTTGATTTCAAAACCGATGAAAATAAAGAAATGCCGATCGTCGTGGCAACCGTCCCGATTTTTTCCGAACACGATTTAAAAAATAAAGATTTTACCAAAGTCAGTATGCAAGCACCGCTCGGTAGTGGTGCGTATGTGGTGGCGAAAATTGATGCAGGTCGTGCCATCACCTATAAGCGTAATCCCAATTATTGGGGCAAAGATTTGCCTGTAAATAAGGGAGCTTATAACTTTGACCAGATTAAATATATCTATTACCGCACCTTGGATATCGCTTTTGAAGGCTTTAAAACAGGGCAATATACCGTACATCGGGAAATGACGTCTCGTCGCTGGGCGATTGAATATGATTTTAATGCGGTTAAAGCTGGGATGATTAAAAAAATGGTGATTAAAAACCATAATCCTATCCCAACCCAAAGTTTTGTCTTTAATACCCGCAAAGCCCCCTTAAATGATATTTATTTTCGTCAAGCTTTAAGCTATGCCTATGATTTTGAATGGATGAATAAGGCATTGTTTTATGGTAATTATCAACGCTTACAAAGCTATTTTGATAATAGTGAGCTGGCAGGCGTGGGCAAACCATCGCCAGCAGAATTAACAGTCCTCACGCCATATCTCAAGCAATTATCTGCATTTGAGCAGAAAAAAGTACTATCCGACTGGACATATCCTGTCACCGATGCCAGTGGCTTTAATCGGCAAAATTTGTTGCTGGCCAGACAAATTTTGTTAAGTCATGGTTATAAATTTAACCCACAAGGTAAACTTCTGGATAAAAAAGGACAGCCGATTGCGTTTGAATTTTTAATCCATCAGGATGGTTTGCAACGAACTTTAATGCCTTTTATTCGTAATGCCAAACGTTTAGGTATTGATGTCAGCATACGTTCGGTTGATGTGCCACAATATTTGGAACGTAAACGTAAATACGATTATGATCTTACCACCAATGTATTACCGCAGTCGTTAAATCCAGGCAATGAACAATTACGTTTTTGGAGCAGTTCTGCTGCCGATGAAGAGGGTAATTATAATTTTTCAGGCATTAAAAATCCTGTGATTGATCGCATGATTGATAAACTGATCCGTTCTAAAAATCGTGACGAGGTGATTACGCATACCCGAGTCTTAGACCGTTTATTACGAGCAGGTTTTTATCAGATTATTACCTATGGTAAAGGGGTGGAATGGTATGCCACTTGGGATATGTATGAGCAACCTAAGGTTCAGCCAAAACTGGATATCGGGCTAGATTACTGGTGGACAAATGCCACCAAGGCACAAAAAGTCAATCAATACCTGAAACGTCAATAACTGATATTTATCTCAGATTTACTCAAGGATACGAGCATGGGAACTTATATATTCAAGCGGTTGTTGCTGATTATTCCCACATTATTCATTATATTATTGATTAATTTTGCCATTGTGCAGATTGCTCCGGGTGGCCCAGTAGAGCAGGCGATTCAACAAGCAGAAATGTCGCAAGGTATGGCTGTGGGTGGCGGTGAATCTACTTCTGCGGATTCCACATATCGTGGGGCACGTGGTTTAAGTCCCGAAATGGTCGCAGAACTGGAAAAGCAATATGGTTTTGATAAACCAGCGTATGAGCGTTTATGGCTGATGCTCAAAGGCTATGTCACGCTGGATTTTGGTACAAGTTTTTTTAAAGATAAACCTGTTACCCAACTGATTTATGAAAAATTCCCTGTCACCATTTCGCTGGGTTTGTGGAGTACTTTGCTGATTTATTTGGTGTCCATTCCACTGGGAATTAAGAAAGCACAACAACACGGTTTATTGTTAGATAAAAGCACCTCATTATTATTGGCGATTGGTTATGCAGTACCGACCTTTGTTTTTGGAGTATTGCTGATTGTATTTTTTGCAGGTGGTTCATATTTTCAATGGTTTCCACTACAAGGATTGGTGTCAGAGAATTTCGCCGAACTGGGCATGTTGGCAAAAATTAAAGATTATTTTTGGCACATGGCATTACCCTTATTGACCATGGTATTGGGTGGTTTTGCTGGTTTGACCTATTTAACCAAATATTCATTTATGGAAGAACTGAATAAACAATATGTACTGGCAGCTCGTGCCAAAGGTTTAACCGAAAATCGGGTGTTGTATGGACATGTTTTTCGTAATGCGATGTTGATTGTGATTGCAGGCTTACCTGAGGCATTGATTGGGATTTTCTTTGTCGGTAATTTATTTATCGAGATTATTTTTAATCTTGATGGCATTGGTTTACTGGGCTTTGAAGCAGTGACACAGCGAGATTATCCTGTGATTTTCGGGACATTATTTATTTTTACTTTGCTGGGGCTGGTATTGCGTTTAATCAGTGATGTGATGTATCAGGTAATAGACCCTCGTATTGATTTTGAAACACGGGGAGCAAAATAATGTCACCGATGATGCAGCAGCGTATTCACCGCTTTAGACAAAATAAACTGGGCATGGTGTGTCTGATTGTGTTTGGCATTATTTTTGTTATTACGATGTGTGCCGAACTGGTTGCCAATGATAAACCGATTTTGGTGTCTTATAAAAACCAGCTATATATGCCTGTATTTAAGACTTATCCCGAAACGGCTTTTGGTGGCGTATTTGAAACTGAAGCGGATTATAAAGACCCTGTGGTACAAAAGCTGATTCAGGATGATGGTTGGATGCTGAATCCACTGATTCCTTTCTCTTATGATACGCCAAACCTAGAATTGACTGTACCTGTACCATCCAAACCGACGGAACAAAACTGGCTGGGTACAGATGATCAAGGGCGTGATGTATTGGCAAGAATTATCTACGGTTTGCGTATTTCCTTGTTGTTCGGTATCTGTCTGACCGCAGCCTCTGCTGTGCTTGGAATTATCATCGGCGCATTACAAGGCTATTATGGTGGCTGGATTGACTTAACTGGACAGCGTGTCTTGGAAATTTGGGGTGGATTGCCACAGCTTTTTATGGTGATTATTCTGGTTAGTATGTTTAGTCCAAGTGTGTACTGGCTGTTTGTGATTATGCTGTTCTTTGGTTGGACAGCTTTGGTTGGTCTGGTGCGAGCTGAGTTTTTGCGAGCACGAAATTTTGACTATGTGCGTGCTGCACGAGCTTTAGGCGTGTCGGATAGCACGATTATCTTTCGGCATATTTTGCCAAATGCTTTGAGTTCTACATTGTCACAACTGCCATTCATTCTCACTGCCAATATTACGGCCTTAACCGCACTGGATTTTCTCGGTTATGGCTTACCACCTGATGCCGCATCTTTAGGTGAATTATTGGAGCAGGGGAAAACCAATTTAACCGCACCGTGGTTGGCATTATCGGGATTTTTTACCTTGGCTATTGTTTTATCATTATTAATTTATATCGGTGAGGCAACTCGTGATGCTTTTGACCCAAGACAAAAATAATACCACTGCATTATTGCAGGTTGAGCAACTCACTATTGATTATGCTGAAAAAACCTTGGTACAGGATTTAAATTTTAGTCTGTATCAAGGGCAGACCCTCGCTATTGTGGGGGAAAGTGGTTCGGGAAAATCGATTAGTAGCCTTGCCATTTTAGGATTATTACCTTCCATTCTAAAAGTATCTGGGCAGGTGAAATTTGCTGGGCAGAATTTATTGGGTTTGAATCAGCAACAATTGCAGCAGATTCGGGGCAAAAAAATTGCCATGATTTTTCAAGAGCCAATGACCGCACTCAATCCTTTGCATCGGGTGGAGAAATTAATTGGTGAAACCTTATTATTACAAGGTATCGCAAGACCGCAGGTACGTAAACGAGTGATTGCACTGCTCAATGATGTCGGCATTAGCGATGCCGAGCAAAAACTCAAACGTTATCCACATGAGCTTTCGGGCGGACAACGTCAGCGTGTCATGATTGCGATGGCACTGGCTCTTGACCCTGAAATTTTAATTGCCGATGAGCCCACGACAGCACTCGATGTAACCTTGCAGGAACAGGTTTTAAATCTACTCAAAGATTTACAGCGTAAACGCAATATGGCCATGATTCTGATTAGCCATGATTTAAAATTGGTTGGGCGTTTTTCCGATGAAGTGATGGTATTACAAAAAGGCATCGTACAAGAACAGGGCAAAACCGAACAAATTTTTAAACATCCAAAACATGACTATACCAAAAATCTACTCAATCATGACTTTGGGCAGGCGATACATGTCGGTAGTGAGCATGATATTTTGACTTTAACCGATGTACAGGTACGTTATCCGATTAAATCAGGTTTGCTGAATCGAGTAAAGGATTATGTAGTGGCAGTTGAACCATTAAGTTTGACCTTAAAACAAGGTGAAGCCATTGGTATTGTCGGAGAAAGTGGTTCGGGTAAAACCTCACTGGCATTGGCAATCGCACGTTTGATTGACAGTGAAGGGCGGATTCAGCTTGAGAATATCACCTTAAGTGAATTGTCCGAAAAAAAATTGCGTCCTTATCGGCATCATTTTCAGATTGTATTTCAAGACCCCTTTAGTAGCCTCAATCCTCGTATGAATGTTGAGCAAATTGTGGGGGAAGGGTTGAGCTTGCAGGGTATCTGCAAAGCTGAAATCCAACGCTTGGTACAGGATGTGCTACTGCGCGTTGATTTGGCAATAGATTTTGCCACACGTTATCCGCATGAGCTATCAGGTGGGCAACGTCAGCGTGTGGCGTTGGCACGTGCACTGATTTTAAAACCCAAGCTGATTATTCTAGATGAAGCAACATCGGCCTTAGATCGTACGACACAACGCGCAATGGTGACATTATTGCGTTCTTTACAAAAGGAATTGCAATTGAGCTATTTATTTATCAGTCATGATTTGGCAGTGGTACAGGCGTTGTGTCAGCGTATTCTGGTCTTGCATCATGGTAAGATGGTTGAATTTCAGACCACAGCACAGCTATTTTCCCAGCCAAAAACCGAATACACTCAAAATTTGATTGCGGCAAGTTTATTATGACAATTTAAATTGTCAAAAATACTTGTACTTGGCATAAAGACAATATAGAGTAATTACTCTAAACACTGCATCACTTCTGACGAATAGGCATATATCATGACACAATTACAAGATACCTTTGAAATTCGAGGTCATCAATTCAAAAATAGGATCATCAAAGGCTCAATGAGTGAAGCACTTGCCAATGATGCAGGTCAGCCCAATGGTGATCATATTGGATTGTATGAGGTGTGGGCAAAAGGTGGCTTGGGCTGTGCAATTGCTGGCAATGTCATGGTGGATGCTCGTGCCAAGAATGAACCAGGTGTGGTGGTATTGGAAAATGAGCGTGACTTCATCACACTCAAACAATGGGCAGAAGTGGGCAAACGTCATGGCATGATTCAATTATTGCAACTGTCTCATCCAGGTCGCCAATGTCCACGTGGTTTAAATCAAGAAACGGTTGCACCATCGGCTGTGCCATTTTCTTCGGCATTATCTACCACTTTTGGTACGCCACGAGCATTAACTGAAACTGAGATTGTGGATATTATTCGTCGTTTTGGTCAATCGGCACGTCTGGCAAAACAGGCTGGCTTTGAAGGCATACAATTACATGGTGCACATGGTTATTTGATTAGCCAATTTTTATCACCATTGACCAATATTCGTGAAGATCAATGGGGCGGTAGCATCGAAAATCGGATGCGTTTTTTACTGGAAATTTATCACGAAGTCCGCAAACAGACGGGTGATGATTTTATTATTGCGGTAAAGATTAATTCTGCAGATTTCCAACGTGGCGGTTTTAGTGAAAATGATGCGATTGAAGTGGCAAAAGCGATTTCAGCAGCAGGTATCGATTTGATT
Organism: Acinetobacter sp.; assembly: GCA_008017315.1. GTDB lineage: Bacteria > Pseudomonadota > Gammaproteobacteria > Pseudomonadales > Moraxellaceae > Acinetobacter. The sequence continues at coordinate 2,643 of SSHE01000082.1, read as the reverse complement.
GAAATCTCTGGTGGTACGTATGAAGCACCTGCAATGGCAGGGGCAAAAGCCAAACAACGCAAAGCCAGCACCATTGCCCGTGAAGCCTATTTTCTTGAATTTGCTGAAACCATCCGTGGGCACGTCAGTTGCCCATTGATGGTGACAGGTGGTTTTCGCACGGTACAGGGCATGAATGCGGCCTTAAACAGTGGGGCATGTGATTTTGTCGGTATTGCACGTCCGTTTGCAGTTGAGCCTGATTTAGCCAATCGTTTGCTGGCTGGGCAAGATGTGCGTTATGCAGTTGAACAGATTAAAACAGGCATTGCAATGCTGGATAAAATGGCGATTATGGAAATTATCTGGTATGCCGCACAGTTTAAAACTATTGCACGTGGTCAGCAGCCAAATCCAAACCTGTCACCGTTGAAAGTCTTGTTTAACTATACCCGTCGGAATGTCAAAACCGTGATTACAGGGCAGTTAAATTCAAGGAAATCGGGTTAAGTTGGTAAAAGTTGTTTCATTCTTGACCATTACAGGTTGAGAATGATAACATGAATTTTGTGTAAAATTTATACAAATCAATTAGAGGTCACTATATAATTTGACAGATTCAATTTTGCAGGGATAACAAAAGATATATTTGGTTGTGCCATTTTATGCCATAAAATGGTATAATAAGCTAAAATGAAGGACATCACTATGACAGCCCTGATTAAAAAACGTATTCAGTACACGGTTGATGAAGCGATTTCTGAATCAGCCGAATATATCATGGCAAAAGCGGGCTTAACCCCAGCAACTGTATTGAGTATGGTCTATGCTGAAATTGCCAATACAGGGAAAATTCCTGTAACTGCACACGTGCGTAAAGAGGATTTGTTTACAGCAAAACTCATCGAAGCAAGTTATAACCTGCCAAGTATTAAAGTAAATACAGATACTGCGATTGAGGATTTTTTTGCAGATGATGGCGGCTATTAATTTATGGCAAAACAAATTTTTTGGGCGTATGTAAGTTTTATTGAAGTGAGTGGGGGAAAAACCAGACCTGTTTTATATATCCGTCAGACAGAAACAGATTACGTGGTATTTCGTTTAACCAGTCAATATGCCAATAAATCTGCTTTTATTCAAAGCAAATATATTGAAATTACGGATTGGCAGCAGGCAGGTTTACCTAAACCTTCATGGATTGATATGGTCAAAACATATCAATTACCTATTCAGCAGACAAAATTAACTTATATTGGTCAATTATCTGATGCAGATATGACAGCATTAATGAAAAAATTATCAATTTTACCGTAAAATAGTATTTTGCAGGTCAGTAGAATGTCTGCTATGCTAGAAAAAATTTGCTCAATTATCATGTCATGTTTTTGATTAAGATGCGTCGCTGGTTATGTTTGCCCATCATTTTTATGATGATGTTGAGTCACGCCTATGCGTCGATTAATAGTGTCAAACAAGGCATTCAGCATCAAAACATGATGCAGCAAAGTATCGCTGAACATCCTTGCCATCAGCCCAAAACATTACAACAGCATCATCAGCATACAGCCCTAGATTGCCATAGCACACAGCAACCACAACAAAGTTGTATAGATGCCTGTCAGCAATGGCATTGCCAAATCAATATGTTTTATTTTACGCAATTACCCACACATAGCGTATTACCGATACTCATTCATCACGATACAGTTTTAAATTTTCAGTATCATTCGCAATATTTGCATCAACCGTATACACCCTTATTACGCCCACCAAAAGCCTGATTGATAAAACATACAGTTAAATTTTTTATCAATGAGGATCAACTTATGCAAAAGATATTTTTGCGTTATATATTATGGTTATGCAGCCTTTGCGTTATGCAATGGTCATCGGCAGCCATGAGGGAATATCATCTCAATATTGCCGAACAAAATATCAATATCACAGGTAAAACCGTCAAACGTATCACAGTGAATGGGCAATTTCCTGCACCAACGCTGGAGTTTGAAGAAGGTGATGATGCTGTCATTCATGTGCATAATCAGCTTAAAAATCAGGATACATCACTGCATTGGCACGGTTTGTTGTTACCTGCATTGATGGATGGTGTACCTGATTTTAATGGGTTTAAAGGGATTGCACCGCAAGGGATATTTACCTATCGTTTTAAAATTCGACAGAATGGTACATACTGGTATCATGCACACAGCAAAGGACAGGAGCAGGATGGATTGTATGGGGCATTTATTGTCTATCCAAAGGACAAGCGACCCTTACGTGCAATAGAGCAAACCCAGCGTGATTATGTGGTGATGTTGTCGGATTTTCATACGTCAGATAGCCAAACCATCATAAATAATTTAAAAAAGTCTGCTGAATTTTATCAAAATCAACGAGAAACTTTGCTTGATATTCTGCAGCAAATCAAAACAGATGGTTTAAAACACACGTGGCAAAATCGCAAAATGTGGAATCAAATGCGAATGCTACGGACAGATTTATCTGATGTCACAGGCTATACTTTTTTGGTCAATGGTAAAACCCCGACACAAAACTGGACAGGTCTGTTCCAGCCAAATGAAAAAATCCGCTTGCGTTTTATTAATGCGTCGGCAATGTCATTTTTCGATGTACGGATTCCGCATTTAAAAATGACCGTCG